>JAHDGD010000014.1 GCA_020627825.1 Saprospiraceae bacterium | reverse complement strand
ATAATTCGGGTTAAAAATTGGGTGGAATTCTTTGATTTGTGATTCCGCAATTAATTTAAACACAAGTTAATATAAACACTTTTTTTGACTTGTACTTTCTTCCGTTTATTGAGATGAACAAATTTACAAAGAGTCAGCCTAAAATAAAAAACGGGCCCTTAATTCATAAAGACCCGTTTTTATTTTAATTGACATAATGTTTAGTATCTCAATCGGACAGATTCTCCTATCCAACATCCTACCGTAAGGGTTTGACCTTCTTTGAATCCTCTCATAAAACCTTCATCTTGTGTTGGTTTTGATTTCGAATAGATTCCTATTTTTTTATTCGCTTCTTCTGTAACAGAAGGGTCAACACTTTTTGCTTTTGCATATTTATCAATAGCTGCCAAAACAGCTAGTCTTTGATTCCACGCATCGCCACAACTTCTAGATCCTTTTGCATACATGTCTCCTATAAGCATATAAGGTCTTCCCCATCCTGGCTTTAGTTCAGCAGCTTCTAAAGCGGCAGTTCTTGCTTCTCCGTATTTATTTAATTTACGAAATAGAATGGAAGCTACACTGAATGTATAATTTGCTTTTTTCTCTGCACTTTCTTCTTTTGCTATTGCTTCTCGATATTTCGTTACAGCTTCTTCGAATTTTCCTTCATCATATAGTGATTTTGCTTTTACTGAAGGATTATTTGCTTCGAATTCTGCTTGTAATTCCGCATTTCTTTCTGATGCATATTTTTTCCATTTTGCAGAAATTTCATCAAAAAACGGTGTCCCTTCTTCACAACCTTGTGCCTTTAAGTAAGCTAATGTAGTCTTGATCACATCAGGATTCTCTGGATCAGCTTCATATTCTGGCTTCAATTTATTAATAAAATATTCACAACCGAATACATCTCTTTCTATAGATTTATATGCATTTTGTATAGCTTCTTTAGCTTCTACAAACTTGTCTTTATACTTACCATCCTTATCTATATTTAGATCTGCTGCTGCTAATAACTTTTCATACGTCTCTATTACTACATCTTTTTCTAAAGTGCCGTTTTCAAATAATTTTACTGTAGAATAAGCAGTTGGAGATAATATTTTATACTCTAATTCTTCACCCGCTGTGTTTAAAGATTCTAATAAAAAAGCATTACTTTCTTCAAGTGGAGCTTTAGTAGTATAATACATGTCAAATCCTTTTCGCCCTTTAATCTCTCCTATTTTAGCAGCATAACATTCATCCGTATTACACTTCATTGCAATAGATTTGCTTTCGTAACATGCAATTTGAGCATCATAGATCTCAAGCAGCGTTGCACTTAATGCTGCTTTTTTCTCTTTATCTTTTTCTGCTTTAATTTTTCTTTTATAAATCTTAATTCCGTCTGTGTAATGTGTTCCTCTTTTACCATCAGCTGCTGGAGCTTCAGCGTATACTTTAGCCCAATTTTCTTCTGCAAAGGCATAATCTTTTCCTTTTAATGCACTTCTGTAAATTGCGTGATATTCAACTAGCTCTTCTTCATTTGATTTTCCTGTCCATGTGTCACATTGTGCTTGTAACGATAGCGTAAATGTTAACACAATTAAACTTAGTAATAATCTCATTATATCAAGTTTTTGATTTAAAATTTTATATAGGCTGCAAATGTATCACACGTTTTTAAAGCATGCATAATAATTCACCTATTATTTCAATAATTTAACCGAATGAAACAATTCAAAATCGTTAAAAACCAGTTAAATCTTGAAAATAGTAATGTCTAGTTATACTTCCTTTGGATAAACCAACTATCGTCATTGAAGTTCAAGCCAACATTTAATCGAATGAAGTTTTCTCGGATTAATGTTGCATTTCCTCTCTGGCCAATATCAAAATTGAAATTAACACTACTGTAATTTTGTTGATAAAAGAAAGGCATTGATGCACCAATGCGGATACCATAATTCGTTAAACTTTCTCCCGCAACAATTCTAGGATCTTGCTCGTAATATAGACCTCCAGTGTATGTTGTTCTTTCTAGAAAGGTTCCAAATCCTCTATCATCAGGACGGTATTTCCCACCAATAGCAAGCCTGTACGAGTCTATAAATGTTTGACTAGGTCTTATTGTATTTTCATATGATGACCATTGTTTATATTCTGCATCAATTCCAATTACGATTCGGTTTCCATTGTAATAGGTTATTCCTCCTCCTATTGTTAGAGGCAATTGTCCTGTTCCTGCAATAGCTTGATTAAGTTCTATCGTATCGTTAATTCCTAAATTTAGGTTGTTTCCAAAATGAGAATATTCCCCTTGTGTTATAAAACCTGTTCCTGGTGTTCCCCTTAATCCAAAGTTTAATTTTTTCTTTTTTGCTGATTTTACCTCTTCTAGTTCTTTTTTGTTTAGAACTAATTCATAAATTACTCCAAAGTCGTAAAGAAACGATCGCATGCTGTAGTTGCTTGTAATAAAATCGCTTACTGAGGCAGGGTCATTTTCTAATACTACTTGTTGTTTATCTTCAATCAATCCGTATAATATTCCAAGATTTAAACCAGCCGAAAAGGATTTGTACTTTACACTATTTCCCCATGCAAGCTGATATGTTCCCCCCTCACCAGTGAAATTTCTTAAAATATTTGATGTTTCTTCTCGAACTTCTGTTGTTGTTACATTGTAACTTATTCGGCTATAGGGTTTAGCAAAAAATGCCATACCGAATTTTACTTTTCTCTTTTTGGGGTCAAGCAATTCATTTTTATAATTTCTGAGTGGAAAAGCAAGTCCCAAGTACTCTAAATTTCCTTGCCATCTATCTTCACTAACCGACGCATCCGAAACTCTTGCATATTCAGCATACAATGAAACATCATAACTTGCTAGTGTTAAGGAACTATAACTAGCAGGATTCACAGGATTAATGGTGGTATTATCAGCATAAGAACTACCTAGTCCACCCATTCCTCGCAACAACACAAAATTTGGATCAGTAAAATCACCAATTCCATATCGTGAATAAGGTGAATTATATACTTGGCCAGTAACACTTTGCATCCATACAGCGCAGAAAACAAAAACAATCCATAGTTTTTGTATCATTCCGTTATTATTTAAATTCATCATAATTATATCGTATCAATTCACACAAACCCACATGAAGTAAGTCGGTATGTATTTCATGTTTTCTTTTTAAATGAGGACTTATACCTTCAGCATTTCCTCCTGTCAATAAAATAACCAAGTTCGGATATTTTACTGCACTTCGATCAATAAACGATTCTATTTCACATATCGTCCCCAAGACTGCTCCATGACGTAATGCGGATTCTGTCGAATCACCGATTAAGTCAACATTGAAATCAAGAGTTGCTTTTGGGAGTGCTGCAGTTTTTTCATGCATCGCTTGTAATCTCATCTCTATCCCTGGACTTATATTTCCACCCATAAAACAACCTTTTGGGTCCACCCAATCATACGTAATACAAGTTCCTAAATCAATTACTAAATTCCCTTCATTTGGATACAGACTGTTTGCAGCTATTGCTACAGCAATCCGATCTCTTCCTAGTGTTTCAGGAGTTTTATAATGTATCTTTATTGGCATCGTGGTCTTATGGTCCAATATGATGACTTTATGATGTGAAAACCATTTTTTTATATCATTTTCATATGACCCACTTGCTGAACAAGAAAAAAATTGAATAGTATTTTTACGTTTCCAATTTTCTAATTTTTCTACAGTTAATTCCGCTTTCGGAACAACCTCTAATTCGGATTTTTGAAACATTTTCGTATGGGTATCGAAACAAACATACCGCAATTTTGCACGTGTGTTTCCTATATCAATTGTCCCACAATGTATCATGTTTTAATGTTTGAAATGACGAATTCCAGTAAAGACCATGGCAAGAGCGTTCTCATTACAATAATCGATACTTAATTGGTCTTTAATTGAACCCCCTGGTTGTACAACGCATTTAATTCCTGCTTTATGTGCAATTTCTACACAATCTGGAAAAGGAAAAAAAGCATCGCTAGCCATAGCTGCACCCTCAAGCGAAAAACCAAAGTGTTTTGCTTTTTCAATGGCTTGCTTACACGCATCTACTCTACTGGTTTGTCCACATCCCATTCCAAGTAATTGGTTGTTTTTTGCAAGAACAATCGTATTCGATTTTAGATGTTTTACTAGCTTATTAGCAAAAGTTAAATCATTCAATTCTTCTTCTGTCGGTTGTCTATTCGTGACAGATCGCATGTCTCCTTCTTGTTCTATACTAAGATCCGTATCTTGTTCAATTACGCCATTAAGTAAACTTTTATAGGATTTGGCTTGGGAGCCAAAATGCTTGATTTTCATCAAAATTCTTTTCTTCTTTGATTGCAATAAATCTTTTGCATCATCGTCAAAGTCAGGTGCAATAAGGACTTCGTAAAACAAACTGTGAATGGCTTCTGCTGTCTCAAGATCTATTTTTGTATTGCTGATAAGGATGCCTCCAAATGCGGATACTGGATCTCCAGCTAAAGCAGCATGCCAAGCTTCGGATACCGTTGCCCTTGTAGCAACACCACACGCATTTGTATGTTTTAAAACTGCAAAGGTAGGAGCATCATGCTCAAATTCTCTCATCAAATTAACAGCAGCATCTACATCAACTAAATTGTTAAACGACAGCTCTTTTCCACCTAACTTTTCAAACATCGAATCCAGCTCTCCATAATATATACCTTGCTGGTGTGGATTTTCTCCATATCTAAGAGTTTGTCCGCTTAAAAAACTTTGTTTAAATCCTTGGTTTTCATCGTCTTTTTCAAGGTAATATTCGAAAATCTTGGTATCGTAATGTGATGATACCCTAAATGCATCGCGAGCAAATTTCTTTCGGTCTGCTTTGGACGTAAGTCCATTCTTTTCTTCTAGTAATTGTAAGAACGCTTCATAATTATCTTTGGAAGGAATAACCACTACATCATTAAAATTTTTAGCCGCAGCTCGAATAAGTGATATTCCACCTATATCTATTTTCTCAATAATTTTTGCTTCTTCATTCGTGTTTTTTACTGTCTCCTCAAATGGATACAAATCCACTATAACTAGGTCAAGCTCAGGAATATCGTAGGTTTCAAGCTGTGTAAGATGATCATCTTCCCTCCTAGCCAAGATACCACCAAATACTTTAGGGTGTAATGTCTTTACACGACCATCAAGGATGGAAGGATAACCAGTAAGATCTTCTACTCTCTGAACTGGTATATCAAGTGATTCTATAAACTTTTGAGTGCCTCCTGTTGAATATATCGTTATACCCAGGGCATGTAGTTTTTTAGCTATGTTATCTAGACCGTCTTTATGAAAAACGGATATAAGCGCACTTTTAATTTTTTTGTCCATAAATAGCTGACAATGTTGATTGTGATCAAAGCGCAAAGGTAATAACCTATTTTAATTAAACCCACATAATGGAATAGAACTTCTCAATGAGAACTGAAATGACAAAGAAATAACAATTTTGGCGAGGGATCATACCTTAAGTTGCTAATACTTCATCACTTATCATCCAAAAGAAACCAGGTTAAGATGTAAAAGCGAAATTATTTTCTATAATATTCAATAAGCAACAAGTTGTTGATTTTTCTAGATAAATCATTTATCCAGTCACCTCCACTTGATGTATTAATGATTATACCACATTGACAAACAGCATAAAAATCATAAATAGTTGCAAATCCATCTAGATCTCCTCCATGTTCTAAGTTGCTATGTTGTATTCCAGGAAGTTCTTTTATTTCATAATTAAATTCGAAAAAACCATAACCATAAAAGTGATTTTTACTCCATAAGGTATCCTTTGGAAAAGTAAGTATGAGTGGACTTTCTGTTTTTAAAGAGTCAAAATTTTGATATGCTTGAAGCTGTTGACTAGCAAGTTTAGCTAAGGATTCAGTATCTGTAAAAACGCCACTTGCTCCTATTTGAGTCCCAAAATCTGGTGTTGGACCTTCTCTTAAACGAAAATGTTTCCAGTAGGGTGTAACTAATGTATGGATGGGGACATCATCCTTTGAACAATACATTTTGTCAATACCAAAAGGCTGCATTACATATTGTACAAGTAATTCTTTATACGTTTTTTTGCTTTCTTGTTCCAGAATCATTGTTACCAGTGCATACCCAAAATTTGAATATTGATATTTAGATCCAGGCGGAAATTCAAGCGGAACGGTTTCTAATGCATCGATGATATTTTTATATGAATAGGCATACATACTTCTTCCCAGACCGCTTCGGTGTGTAATTACTTGGCGTAAAGAAATAAAGCTAAATGTTTTTTGAGCTTCAGGACTTAATTCATCAGCTAAGTAAGATGCAATACTTTTATCAAGATCAATTTTTCCCTCCAGTTCCATTGATCTACATATTATACCGGTTAAGGTCTTACTTGTTGATGCGATTTGAAATATTGAATGTTCGTTTATGGGAGATTCCTTTTTTCTTGATTGATAACCACGAGAAATGAATTGATCAACTTCTCCTTTTTTTATAATAGCTGCAGAAAGGCCTGGAATATGATAGGCAGCTATATAGTCGTCTATTAATTGTTCTATTCCTTTAGAATTAGCTTGGTATTCTGAAATGTCAAAAGAAGTGTGCAGATTATTCAGATAATGTGTACGAATATGAAAATAGTACAGGCAAAAGCATGCGACTAAGATCATACTAGTTATAAGAACAAATTTTTTCATTGATCTTAAAGATATCAAACAGTTAAATATTTTCTTATTTCTCGAACTACACGACTACCACCTTGACCATCTCCAAACGATGCTTTATGAACAGAAGGTATCTTGATGCTTTTACTTGCGGCTTGAATTTTGTGAGCATCCGGTCCACAGATGACAGACCACCCTTCTTCAACGCTTTCTACCCATTCTGTTTGATGATCAATAATGATGCAGAAGGTTTGGTGAAAGTAACTTTCTTTAATGATGCCACCAGAATCTGTCACAACAAAATGTGCGTGTTTTATGAGGCTTTGTGTATCATAATAATTGGATGGTGAAAGACATTGAATGTGTTTTTTAAATAAATGGCTTAGGCCAAAAGACTCTAGTGCTTTTTGTGTACGAGGGTGAACAAGGAATAGCACAGGAAATGGTAGAGAGTTGAGCCCTTTTATGACTTCCGTCAAAAGGGCTTTATCACATGTTGTAGCTGCTCGATGACAAGTAGCAAGAACATATGGTGAAGTGACTGAATATTTTTGTTCAATGGCAGCTTTGCTTTGAAAGGCATTAGCTTCTGTAAGTAAATCATAAGTAATATCACCAGTGATATATACTTTTTTATTAACACCATTTCGAATAAGATTTTCGGCAGCTGTACGAGAAGGACAAAAGAATAAATCACTTACGGCATCTGTCAATAATTTATTTACCTCTTCTGGGATGAGTTTATTCCATTCTCTCATTCCTGCTTCAACATGGGCAAGCGGTATATTTAGTTTACTGGCTGCTATAGCAGCTGCAGCAGTTGTATTCGTATCACCGACTACAACCACAAGATCACATGGATGGGTTTGTACAAATTCATCAAATGCAAGTAGAAACTCTGCAATAAAGACATTGTGTCTTTTGGAGCCTATATGAAAGTTTACAACTGGTTGTTTAAGATTTAATTCATTAAAAAACGCATGACTCATGTCTTCATCGTAATGTTGACCACTATGGATGATGTCATAAGTTAAAGTACCATCTTGATCCAAGGCTCTTGCTAATGCAGCAGCTTTCATAATTTGAGGTCTTGCCCCAACAATGATATAAATCTTCTTTTTCAATTCTTACTTATTGATTTGTCGTGTGTGTTGATAAGGAATTATAAATAGCAATTAAGCTATTCCTTTATAGATCTAAACTCAATTGTTTTCCATCGAGCTCAGTATCCAAATTACTCATCCCTACACCAAGTAATCGGACTTCCCGTTCATTTTTTAAAGCTTTATACAATTTTTCGATTGATGTGTAAATGTGTTTTTTGTCGCTTGTATAAAAATCAATGGTTTTACTCCGTGTAATGGTTTCGAAGTTTTTAAAACGTACTTTCAAGTTAAAGGTCTTGCCTTGAATGTTGTTCTTTTTTAACGTATCCGAAAGGCTTGCACATTGCTTTTTTAAGACACTTAATATTTCTTTTTCCAATACAATGTCTTCTGCAAAAGTAGTTTCTTCACTAACTGATTTTCTAGGACGATCGGGATTAACTTCTCGATTATCTATTCCACGAACAATATCATAATAAAATTGACCACTTCTTCCAAAGTGCTGTCCTAGTTCTAGTTTGGACATGCGCTTCAGGTCAATTCCTTTTTTGATACGTAACCGATGCATCTTTCTCGCAGTTGCTGCTCCTATCCCAAAGAATTTTTCTATAGGTAAGTCTTCCATAAAAGACTGAGCTTTTTCAGGTAATATTGCTGTTAATCCATCAGGTTTATTATAATCACTTGCTACTTTAGCTAAGAATTTATTATATGAAACACCGGCAGAAGCAGTAAGATTTACTTCTTTTTCAATGTCTTCTTTTATTCTTCTTGCTATAAGAATAGCAGATTTCATATCGAGTTTATTTTCTGTTACATCAAGGTATGCTTCATCAAGAGATAAAGGCTCTACAAGATCTGTATACTTGTAGAAAACTTCTTTAATCTGACGAGAAACATCTTTATAAACAGAAAAACGAGGAGGGACAATGATCAATCTAGGACATTTTTTCTTTGCTACTTTTGTAGCAAGCGCTGAAGTTATTCCATATTTACGCGCTTCGTAACTTGCTGTAGCAATTACTCCTCTTGCTTTGTCGGATCCACCTACTGCAATTGGTTTGCCTTTAAGATCAGGATTATCACGCTGTTCAATAGCAGCGTAAAAACTGTCCATATCTACATGTATAATCTTGCGCATTTCTTACTTGTTTGTTTTAATGCCTTTTAATACTGCTGTTTTTACTTGACCAGATTGTCTATAAGTCAAGCTAATAAAATATGTACCTGGATTCAAGTGCTCAACAGATATTTTTAGTCTTTTTCCTTCGATAATAAACCGTGGATTTAATAACTCTATTCCTATTATAGAATACAACCCCACTTCTAGAATTTCCTTTTGGGCGAAAGCCCCTTCTATAATTAAGTCATCTTGAAATGGATTTCCTAGTAAAGTAAATGAATCTTCAAGTTCAACCTCTTCTACATCAACCAATTGACACTCGGCGGATATTTCAGGACAATACAGTCTGCTAGCCAAAGAACAATCTAGAACAAATGGGTTTGCTTTATCATCTTGCCATTTCGCAATCATGAAAGACCTTTCCCATTCAAGTTGATCAACTGGATCTTGAAAATGCCAATCACAGAGTACGTCTTTTTGAGCTGCAAAGAATTCGGAATCTGCATCATCTGCTTGAGCTTGGTACATCGTATAAAAATAGAATATTGCACGTGCAATATTTCCTTTCACCTCTTCTCTAGGTTCCCAAAAATTCTGCGTTCTTTCACTATACTTATCTCGAATATCCAAATTGGGATCAATAGGGGTTTCTTCGGTTTTATAGTACCAAGTTTCAGTAATCGCATCGTTAATTTCGCCGAAAGGGAGCGATCCTCTAGCACTATTTGTTGCCACACGTGAAGGAAAAAGGTGATGCATATCACTTCTTGGGTTCCCGCTGCCCGCTCCTTTAGATTGGGGATAAGAATGCTCTGCATTGATTCCATTCGGTTCACCGTTCATAAATACTCCACTGGTAGGATCTACACCGGGCTCTAAATAAACTTTATGATCCGAATAAATACCTGCGATACTATCATTAACATTGTAAATAATCCCATACATCGTGTCACGCGCTTGACCATAACTCAAAACATTGAGCGGTCTGAATTGATCAATTACCAGCTCACGAAGTTCGTCTCCTTCTAAAAGAGGAAAGACAGGCTGGTGATCATATTGTGCTGAAAGGTGACTTGCACATGCAAGACAGGTTAATATAAAAATCAATCTATTCATCTCAACAAAGATAGGGTTTATCCTTTTCATACAAATCTATTCATGACATCCTATTGGTGATCCAGGTGGAATGTGGACCTTTTCAAAGGAGTAGTTTTTTATGTTGTTACAATTTTTAAACAGGCGAATTCGATTTTTAATATATTCTGACACAAATAAATTATCGTACAATATGGAAACTCTTCGATAACATTCGCTTTTTACTAGGGGAAGACTAGTTTCCGAATTAAATACCGAAAAAAGATAATCGACATAGAGTTCTAACATCAACAGTTTATGATCTTTTGAACTCATGATTTTCTTTTCAATTTTATCAAAGTAATCATCTAAAATCTTTTCATCTTTCTGGTTTTGTAATAGTGCTAATCGATTCAACCGTTCTGGATGAAGCATCAACTGTAAGGTGTGCTTGCTGCTTGCTGAAGCTAAAGCATAGGGATCGTAAATTGGGCCCATTTTGCCTTTTACCGATTCACGAGTCCTGTTATATCCAGGAGAGCGTGGTAAGATGAGTTCGATAAAATCTCCTTGATTTAAAAAATCATCACTTAAAGTAACAAGCAATGCATCTGTCGCTTTTTGTTGGTAGGTTTTATTCACTCTTTTAATCCTTTTTACAACATCTCCATCTTTGACATCATAAGAATAGTCGTAACCACCTATATACTTAGCAACAGCTTCAACTTGGTAACGAGTCAACATATAAAGGGGTACAATTCTTTTCTCTAATTCACTATATGGAGTTCCCTTTTTAATGCTATGTTCTCCAAAATTTTTCAAACCATGTTCTCTTATTTTTATTAAGTTTTCAAGTTCATAAACAGCATTTTCTCCATTGTCCCATAGGTGACCATGCACATGTGCCCCACCTTGTGGTCGTGCATCTGAATCTGTGATATAAAACAATCCCATTTCTTCATTTTCTTTGATAATACCTTGTAAACCAGCATCCTCATCTCCTTCAAATATGGTGTAACCGTATTTAATGGCTTGTTTATCCCATGCGCCTATTTTATCATCGTACACTTGTGAAAAATCAATCTCTGTTCCTGTCCATTTCAATGTAGGATGTGGATAATCCATAACAGATGCTCGATTATTTACACTTGCAGCAAAATTATGCGCCAAGCCAATCGTGTGACCAACCTCATGAGCTGATAACTGCCTGAGACGTGCTAATGCGATTTCAGTCATAGGGCTTTTAGACGTATAATCATAATCCCAGTCATATGGTGACATCAGAGCTTCCATAATCATAAAATCTTGACGAACACGTAATGAACCAAGTGAAACATGACCTTTTATAATTTCTCCCGTACGAGGATCTACAACACTTGCACCATATGACCAGCCACGTGTACTGCGATGTACCCACTGTATCATGTTGTATCGCACATCGAGTGGATCAGCACCTTCGGGTAGCTCTTTTACTTGAAATGCATTTTTGAATCCAGCTGCTTCGAATGCTTGGTTCCACCAACTTGCACCCTCCATTAATGCTGATTTTATAGGTTCAGGACAACCTCTGTCGATGTAATAAACGATAGGCTCTTTTACAGAACCATCTTTGTTTTTTTCCAGTCGGTGCCGTGTGATCATGCGTTGGGTCATGTCAGCTTCAATAGGGGCGGCATAATCTTTATAGGAGCGCATAAAATAACCGGATGCTGGATGAAATGCTCTGACTTTATAAGCATCGTCAGGTAATTGGACAAAGCTATGATGGGTGCGAAGGGTTATAGATTCAGGAGTAGGAACAACTGTAGATACATATTTTCCAGTGGGGTTTCCCCCAAAGGTTTGCATTGCTCGAAACTCGGTGTTTTCAGGAAATGATTTGCAGTGCTCTGGTAAAACAGCCGATCGTGATTTATCCAGTTTATATTGACCTTCCTTTGAATTTTTTAACCGTTGACTTACTTTGTGACTATCAGAAAGAAGAAGGGAGTTGATGTTAATGGTATATATATTTCCCGTAGTCTTTAAAATAGGAAAAGCATATAAAACAGAACTTGCAAAAGCTTCTTCAACAGATTGTTTTTCTTCTTTATTTTGACTAACAGCTCGATATTCAAGGTTTTTTTGTATCAAAAAAAGCGTGTTGCCATACTTCTTAAATTCCACAACGCGAGAATCCCCTATTTGACCACGATCCAAGCCGATATCATTGGACCCCAAACCTGAAGATAAATAATTTACATATAGGAATTCTCCTTTGTCTGCTGGCACATCAAGTAAGATGGATCCATCCTTTTCATTATATTCGAAATTGAAAAAGTCAGAATTTTTTTGGGCTTGAGCCCAAAAAACAAGCGTAAAAGAGAACAAAAGTGATAATATGGTTTTCATAACAACTTTTTTGTGTTCGAAAATTAGGGAAAAGTATTTGAAGCATACGTTTTCATTGCTTTAAAATTTAGGTTTCATTTTATAGAATTGTTCATGTTGCATTTAATACCATCATAAAACAATACGGGTGCATCAGGTATTATATACAAAAAGATTGTATGCAACTTCATCCTAGCTATAAAACGTTACGACTTGTTTTAGGAGACCAGTTAAATAGAGAACATTCTTGGTATGATCAAGTACAAGAAGACACCTTGTATGTCTTTATGGAAATGAAACAAGAAATGGAGTACACAAGGCATCATGTTCAGAAAGTGATCGCTTTTTTTTCAGCGATGAGACACATGGCTGAAATGCTTCAGAAAAAGGGACATCATGTAGTGTATTATACATTGGATGATCCGAAAAATACAGGTGTTCTTACACGAAATTTATCAGAACTGATAAGCCAATTTTCTATAGAAAAATTTGAATATCAACTTCCTGACGAATATAGGTTGGATGAACAATTGATGGAGTTTACTAAAGAGGCTTCAGTGGAGATAGAGGTTTATGATTCGGAGCATTTTATGACAGAACGCCAGTATTTAGGGTCGTTTTTTGAGGGTAAAAAGACCATCATTATGGAATCTTTTTATAGGAGTATAAGAAAGAAGTATGGTTTATTAATGGATGAAGAAGATTCGAGCAAACCATTAACAGGTAAGTGGAATTATGATAAAGAAAATAGAAGTGCGCTGTCAAAAAAACATGAGATCGTTGAGCCAAAAATTTTTCATAATGACGTGAATGAGTTGCTAACACTTCTTGAAAAGGAAGGCGTAGAAACAATAGGTAACATAGAGGCTGATTCCTTTATATGGCCAACTACGTATGAAGAAGTAGATGAACTATTGACTTTTTTCTTGGATCATTGCTTAATGAATTTCGGTAAATATCAGGATGCTATGGTAGAAAGAACATGGTCACTTTATCATTCCAGATTATCCCTCGCAATGAACGCTAAAATGATAAAACCTCTTACCGTTGTGGAAAAAGCGATAGCAAAATGGAGAGAAAATCAAGATGAAATAAGCATTGCACAGATAGAGGGATTTGTCCGTCAGATTGTAGGATGGAGGGAATTTATGCGCGGAATATATTGGTATAAGATGCCGGAATTTTCAAAAATGAATTATTTCAATCATTCAAGAAAATTGCCAACATATTTTTGGACAGGAGAGACCAAAATGAATTGCATAAAACACAGTGTGCAACAAAGTTTGGATTATGCCTATGCACATCATATCCAGCGATTAATGGTTACCGGTAATTTTGCGTTGCTAACGGAAATTGATCCAGATGAGCTAGATCAATGGTACCTCGGAATTTACATTGATGCGATCGAATGGGTAGAAATTACCAATACAAGGGGAATGAGTCAATTTGCTGATGGTGGAATTGTAGGGACAAAACCTTATGTTTCTTCTGCAAATTACATCAATAAAATGAGTGATTACTGTAAAAATTGTCACTATAATTATAAATTAAAAACAGGTGAAAATGCTTGTCCTTTTAATAGTTTATATTGGAGATTTTACGCAGTAAATGAAGATAAATTAGCGTCCAATAATCGCATAGGAATGATGTACAATGTGTGGCGAAAAAAAAGCGATGAGGAGCAAAATGAGTTAATAAATCAGGCTGAATATTATCTAGATCATATAGAAGAGCTTTAGCTTTTATGAAAGATTCTAGAATCAGAGAACATTCGAGATAACCACGTTATTTAATGATAAAAGTTTGCAAACTTTTAAGCATTATTGCTAAATCGGCTTTTCTTTTTTCAGAAGGAGGGGTACTCGCAAACAGCAAATAAAAAGAGCCAGTTCCTTCTGCTTCCATTAAAACGGTAATGGTTTCGGACATGTTTTCTTCATTATTACCACTTGTATAATGTATAAAATAGGCTGGATAAGTAAAATGACCTGTCTTTCCAGCATCAATAATTTTCCAGTCCTGTTTTTTTACACGACTGAGATGCCAATTGAATTCTTCTTCTAAAGTCAAAGATTTATTTTGACTTAATATTTTTGTAATCGAAAGTATATTTTTTAACCCACTCTTGTTCTTTGGAGATTGAATTTCTACATTATCAAAAGCAAGATTTTCAAGATGTTTCCATTCCCAAGGTACTGGGGCATCGATTTGAAAACCATTTTGTAATGAAGTGAGCCGCTGAGTTTTAAAAGAAGTGTCTATTTTTACTAAAGAAGTAAGAGAGCTGTCTTCTTTAGTACAAGATAAAATTATAAAAAGATTCAACAGTAAAAGAATGTACTTCATGTTTCATATTATTCAAGAAATGAAAGGATAGCTTTAGAAAAATTAGCTTGTTTATATGTATTGTTATGATCTCCATCAACAATTTTAGTTTGTGAATAAGAGAAAATAGTTGAAAGACTTGTAGTTTTTGAGTAAGCGTTATCTTCATCCCCTACAATAATCAATACGGGAAGATTAAGCTTTTTTAATGCATCTACACTTGGAGAAGGTTGATATTTTTGTTGCATACTTAAGCAAATCATATCGGCCCCAATAGATTTAGCATAAGTTACCGCGCCTATTGTCATTTCTGTAAGTTCTGCTTTACTTGAAAAAGCTAGAGCAAAAATAGTAGGTATAGCCCATTCTGGATCTGTAAATTCATCACCCATTCCTCCTAGAACCATTTTGGTTATTCTTTTATCATGAAGAGATAATTCAGAAGCTACCGTTACACCGCGAGAATAAGCAACAACACTATAGGAATGTATATTTTCATGATCAATAAGAGCGATCAAGTCCTTTACTTCATTATTCTTTTCCCAAAATTGAGTTGAATGTGGTTTGTCAGAAGCGCCATTTCCACGTAAATCGGGAACAATAACTCTATATCCTTTTTGGATTAAATCTTCTTTTAACTTTGAAGCAGACCAGGATTTTCTTGTATTTATAAAACCGTGAATTAAAAGGACGACCTTTCCTTCCCCCTCATCATCGTAAACGATACGAATGGAATCGTGTGATATGAAGTCCTTTTGGCCCCAGCCCAAATAGCATGTAATAACACACAACAAAAGAAATAAAATTCTCATTATACTATATAGCTAATCGTTACTTAAAAACACAGATTAAAACATGTTAACAATCAAAGGAAATGTAAATAATATACTTTTCAAAATGATTCAACATGAACTAGATAGGCTTTCCATACAATATAAAATTCAAGAATCAGATCAAGAGCCTTACATAATGGATCATAACAATCTGGTAAAAGGAGAACATAATATTACCCAATATCTTCAAGATCTTGAAAAAGAATTGAAGTATTGGCATTACTGTTCTTGCTAAATTATTTCAATTTAAGACAATTTCTGACGAACAACCGCTGCTAGAGTTTTTCCATCAGCTGAACCAGCCAATTTTTTAGAAGCAACTCCCATTACTTTGCCCATATCTTTCATCCCCTCAGCCCCTAAATCAGCAATAATTTCACTTACAATTTCGCCAATTTTTTCTTCACTTAGCTGCTCGGGCAAATATTTTGAAATGATAGCAATTTCTTCTTCTTCAACAGCCGCTAAATCATCGCGACCTTGTTCCTTGTAAATTGCAAGTGAATCTTTTCTCTGTTTCACCATTTTCTGAACAATTTTGATCTCTTTTTCAGAGGTCATCTCTTCACCAGTACCATCAGTTTTAGCTAATAACAAAGCAGCTTTTATCGCACGAATTCCACGCAAGGCGACTTTGTCTTTATTTTTCATCGCGGCTTTCATATCCGCCATTATTCTTTCTTCTAATGTCATTTTAAGGTCTGTATATTGTATTTGTTAATTGTATAAAGTCTTCAACGCTTAACTGCTCTGGACGTTGAGTAAATATGTCGTTTTTTAAAAGTTGTTCATCTTTCACGATTGACTTTAACGTATTCCGCATCATTTTTCTTCTCTGATTAAAAGCAGTTTTCACTACAATTCTAAGAGAACGATAATCACAAGAAAGTTCTTCTTTTTTACGCCATATTCGAATGACAGTTGAATTCACCTTTGGGGGTGGATTAAAAGAACCCGGAGAAACATTAAAAAGTCTTTCTGTGTGATATAATGCTTGGGTTAAAACAGAGATAACACCATATGTTTTTGAACCATGATCTGCAATGATACGATCGGCCATTTCTTTTTGAAACATCCCAACCATTTCTGGAATAAGTGTGTAGTTTTTTAGTATTTTAAAAATGATTTGAGAGGAAATATTGTATGGAAAATTACCTATTATAAGAAATTCTTTCCCGTCATACAGATTATAATAATTGAGTTTTAAGCAATCCATAAGAATGAACCGATCTATGTGTTCAGGAAAGAGATTACTAATAAAGGCAATCATATCTTTGTCTGCATCGACAGCTTTGAAATCTATGTTTTTTTTATTTACTAGATATTTAGTCAACACCCCTTGTCCAGGACCAATTTCTAATAATCTGGGATATTGCTCTAGTGTTAGTAGTGCAGTCGAGATTTTTTCAGTTACTGGTTCATTGATTAAAAAATGCTGACCATATGATTTTTTTGCTCTAGGTTTCATGTTTATTAATTAACGCTCTGACCTTTTGCTACTTGGTTTTAATTGATTTTTATGGTCCTCTTGATATTGGGTTCTATTTCTAGAAATATCGATTGCGGAGTATATGGCATTTCGGAATGATTCTTCATTTGCTTTATTTTGTCCTGCAATATCGAAGCCTGTTCCATGGTCAGGTGAAGTTCGAACGATGTCTAAGCCAGCACTAAAATTCACCCCTTTTCCGAACGATAAGCTTTTAAATGCAACTAGGCCTTGATCGTGATACATGGCTAATATGGCATCATATTTTGTGTATCCTGAAGATCCGAAAAAACCATCCGCAGCAAAGGGGCCAAATGCAAAAATTCCTTTTCGCTTAACTTCCTTTATGGCAGGAACAATATACTTGGCTTCATCGTCTCCCATAACACCTTGGTCTCCAGCATGTGGGTTTAAACCCAATACTGCAATCTGAGGTCTTTCGATTCCAAAATCAACTTTTAAACTGGTGTGCAAGCGATCTATTGTTGCCATAATCCTTTTTTTATCAAGTGACTTAGCTATTTCGCTAACAGGTATATGTGTAGTGACCAACGCGACTCTTAAACTTTCATGGCATAGCATCATCAATGCTTTTCCATTCGATTCTTTTTCGAGATATTCCGTATGACCAGGGTAAGGAAAGCTAGCTAATTGCATACTCTTTTTATGTATTGGCGCTGTTACCATAGCGTCAATTTTTCCTTCTTTGATATCATTTAGACAGTAATCAAGACTAATATGGGCCATTCTTCCGGCTGTCTCCGTAACTTCTCCCATTTTTATATCTACATCCTCTGTCCAACAATTTATGACATTTATTTTTCCTTCTTTTGCTTGGTCTGCAGATGAAATTTTGTCGAATCTTAAATCGTCAATATTCAGTACTCTTTTGTAATGAATTAAAGTCTTTAAAGATGCATATATAATAGGTGTACATTGATTGAGCATTCTTTTGTCATTGAATGTTTTAATGACAACTTCTGGTCCTATTCCATTTATGTCTCCTATTGAAATCCCAATCTTAGGTTTGTTCATTTATTTCTTTTTTGATGGGCTTAAAGCCCAAAATTTTTGCTGTCTTTGTGTCTTGTTTTTTTGAGTTTGAGCCGCAAAGATACGCATATTATTTCTCCTTTTTAAAGGTAGTGTTTCATGGTCTTTTTAACTTATATTCTACTATTTAAAGTTCCTTCAGTTTACAGGTACTCAGTTGTTTTTATTGTTTTTTTATATATCCTGTCTTTTGGCATAGTATTTGGTTTTTTTTAAGGCATTATATCTTATGGGTAATATATTCAGATTAAATTAGTATAATATGAAAATTTTAAAAGCTGTATTTTGTTTTACGTTGGTGATTACCTGTTTATCTTCTTGTCGTTTATTAAATTCAACAGGAGGGTCTTTTTTAACAGCGACTATAAATGAAGAAGAATTTGAGTCACTGAATCTGCTTACAACATTTGTCGAAGTTGATTCTTCTTTTGTTACGATTACAGGGAGTACAGGTGGCATTAATGCACAATCTATTGTATTTAGTTTAGCAGATTTTGAAGGGACAGGATCATATGAACTTGGAGGAAATTCTTTGAGTTTTGCTACGTATGCTGACGGGGTTGCTTCTTTAGAAGCGTATACTACGGCTGTAGATCCTGGGTCTGGAACACTTAATCTTACTGTTTTAACAGAAACAATTGCTGAAGGAACGTTTTCTTTTACAGCTTCAAGAGAAGATGAAAATGGAGATGTTCAAACGATTGAAGTTCTAGATGGTGCTTTTGGTATTGAACGATAAGTGTTGCTTTTAATAAGATCTGTTTTGTAGATAATAGGGACAGTTGAAAAACCTGGTTTTTTTTAAGTTAGAGTCTTCGGTATAAAGTAATAGATACACCAGAATTGATGTCAATGCTTCCATAATAGGAAAGTCGACCTGTTACTGAGAGTTTACTTTTTTTATTGATACGTGTCACTAGCTCCACTATAGAATTAAACCCTGGGGTATTTATTATTTCTGTTGTGTATGTGATGTCTTGTATTTCTCCATTTAGTATGGTATACGAGTTTACAAAAGTTCTAGGCGAGTATTGATACGAAATTCCTCCTCCCACACGAAAATCAAATACTTTTTTATTGTTTAAAAGGGAGATTATTGCATTTAAATCAGTTCGTATTAAGGAGGCAGATGGAGTGTATAAATTTCCTATTGCTGTACCATTGTTGATACTTACTTCACCTGTTAAATACGGACTGAATGTATAATTAAGGGAATTACTTATTTCATAAAAAACAACATCTCCTGAACCTGAGAAAGATGAGCCTATCCCGAATTTGTAATATAGTTTTGAATTTTCAGTTTGTGCTTGACTTAAGGTGTTTAGCCCTAAACAAAATAATAGCAATAGATAAATATGTAAAGATTTCATTTGTTGATGTTTGTCTGACTAAGTTAACACTAAAGTGCTACATATCTTTTATTCACTTTATTTGTTTTTCGTATTTTACCATCATGACGCTATACGCATCACTTTATGAACCAAGCTATTCTTTTTGCTTCGTGTATGATACAATTTATACTAGTTTTATTTTTGAGTGCAAATAGTATAATGCCTGTTGAATGGGATTAGATTGAAAGGCGAATTCAAAGTATTTACTCAGGACATTCCACAAGGCTTCTTTTGGGCTTGACCCATTCTTATATACACTAGATATTTTTAAAAAACGGGTAGTATTTTTACATCATGACGCCATACTCATCACTTTATGAACCATGTCATTCATAGAAGATGCGCGCATAATCTTATCGATACCAAATCGTTTTCGAATATGGTCCACTTCTTGTAATAAATTGATTTCTTCTACGGTATCGTCAAAGAGACTGATTTGATACTTTCCTTGAACGAGGCCACTAAACTTTACGCCGATTAAGCGAATCATTTGACGTCTTTCATATACTTTATCAAAAATCTCCTTTGCATATCGCCCGAGAATATTTTCGTTCGCAGTATATGGAATCTTAATCTGACGAGTATAGGTATTAAAATCAGCGTAACGAATTTTTACAGTAATACACGAGGTTAACTTTTCTTTACTTCTCAGCTCATATGCCAATTCATCTACCATTCCTACTAATAAATTTTTAATAAAGGCGATATCTATTGTGTCTTCTTTGAATGTTCTTTCTTTCGAAATAGATTTTCGTTCGGTATAAGGGACAACAGGAGTATGATCAATGCCATTGGCTTTTTGCCACAAGGACCTGCCATTTTTACCAAATTCTCGTTCGAGCAAACGTACAGGCACTTCACTTAAGGTTTTTACTTTTTTTACGCCCATGTATTGTAATTTTCGAGTCGTCTCTTTTCCTACGCCCGGAATCTTACGAACAGGTAAAGGTGCTAAAAAATGTTTTTCTTCTCCATTATCTATCTTTTTTGCACCATTCGGCTTGGCTTCTCCTGCACCAACCTTAGACACTAATTTATTGGAGGATAATCCGAAAGAAATAGGTAATCCCGACTCGCGTATAATCTTCTCTCTTAACTCAAGAGACCATTTATAACAACCAAAATGCTTGTCCAATCCTGTCATGTCTACATAAAATTCATCAATAGAAGATTTTTCAAATGCAGGCGCATCTTCTGCAATGATCTCCGTAACGAGTTTTGAATATTTCGAATACGCATCCATGTCCCCTCGTATAATGATAGCATCTGGACATAGACGCAAAGCCATCTTTACAGGCATTGCTGAATGCACTCCGAAACGTCGTGCTTCATAACTACAACTGGAGACAACTCCACGAGAACCACTCCCTCCTATAATCAAGGGGAGGCCTTTAAATTTACTGTTCCGCAAACACTCTACGGAAACAAAAAAGGCATCAAGATCAAGATGTAAAATCGCTTTCTCAAACATAGCTCAAAATTTTATCTCGAATGATGATCTTATATCAGCATCACTCAAGTCATGAAAAAAGACGATTTTTCTAAATGTCGAAAAAACTGACAATAATTTGCCGAAAAATCCAGCTAAATTAGAAATTGTTTTGTATTATTGCCAAACAATTCGTTAACTTTTTTATTTTTTTCTTTATGATTGCTCAGAATATCAAGTATTTACGAAAGAAAAATAAGCTTTCACAGCAAGATCTTGCACAACAACTTGATGTAGCTCGTACAACAATGGGAGACTACGAAAGAGGGCACACAGAACCGAACATCGACATGTTGTTAAAACTGTCCGAAATCTTTAGCGTAAAATTAGATCAACTCTTAAAAGAAGATCTCTCTTTAAAAGAACTGGAAATTATTCGAAATAAAGATTTTAAGGTGCTTGCTATTTCTGTCGACCAAAACGATAGAAGTAATATCGAACTCGTCGATACAAAAGCAGAAGCAGGATACCTAGAAAGTTTTCAAGATCCACAATATATCAGTGAATTGCCAAAAGTGTATTTTCCGAACATGCCTCAAGGAACATATCGTGGCTTCGAGATTAACGGAGACTCTATGTTACCTATGGAGCCAGGCAGTATTCTTATTTGTTCATATGTAGAACAATTAAAGCATATCAAAAATGACAAGACATATGTTATTGTAAGTAAGGACTTAGGAGTTGTATATAAGAGAGTTACGAACCTAGAAGAAAACCAACAACTTATTTTGACATCGGACAATGATGTATATAAACCCTATAGTATAGATTATAGCGACATTGCTGAAATATGGCAATATTATGCGCACCTTAGTTTTTCGGATAGTAAAATCAGCTTGGATAACATTTTAGAAGAACGATTACTAGATATTCAGAAAAGAGTGAAAGATCTCCAGGAAAAATTGAATTAAAGAATACTCTACGTATCTTTGTTTTTTCACGTTAAATAAGTAAAAAAACAATGAAGCACCTTATTATTATATTATTCGCTATTGCAATATACTCTTGTAAAACAGCAGAACCGTCTGCAACGACATCTGAGGGAGCATTTTTCGGTGAAGAGTTTACTATTGAAAAAACAACAAATGTCCAAGATGCAATGACTGGATTATCGGCGAAAGATACACTCAATATCCAATTGGCAGGAATGGTGGAATCCGTTTGCAAGAAAAAAGGATGTTGGACAAACATCATTACACAAAACAATCCTGATGAATCCTTTTTTGTAAAATTTAAAGATTATGGATTTTTCCTACCATTAGATTGTGAAGGACAAGAAGTGGTAATGCGAGGAAAAGCATATAAAGAAATTACGCCTGTGGATGAGTTGAGACACTATGCAGAAGATGAAGGAAAGTCCAAAGAAGAAATTGAAGCCATCACAGAACCACAAGAAGAATATAAGTTCATGGCTAGTGGTGTCTTTCTTAAGAATAAAGCCGTACAATAAGCAATGGACAAAACTGCTTTAAAACGCTTTTTAATTGAAAAAGCACAAGATCTCGGGTTCGATGAAATCCGAGTGAGTAAAGCAGAATTTATGGAAGAAGAAGCACGTCGCCTTGATGATTGGCTAAATAACAATCATCAAGGCGAAATGAGCTACTTAGAAAATCACTTCGAAAAACGGGTTGATCCTACGAAACTTGTCCCAGGAGCAAAGTCTGTTATAAGCCTCCTATTTAATTATTATCCACATCAAGAATTACCATCAGAAGACAATTACAAAATTGCACGTTATGCCTATGGTAAAGACTATCATAATTTTATAAAAAAGAAACTGAAAAAACTTTTAACTGAGCTCAAAGAAAAAGTAGGTGATATTAACGGTCGTGCTTTTGTTGACTCTGCACCAGTACTTGAAAGAGACTGGGCAAAAAGATCAGGTCTCGGTTGGATCGGAAAAAACACATTGCTTCTCAATAAAAATAGAGGCTCCTATTTTTTTCTTGCAGAACTTATCACAGATTTAGAATTAGACTATGACTCTCCAGTAAAAGATCATTGTGGCACCTGCACTCGATGCATAGATGCATGTCCTACCGATGCGATACTTGATAATGGATATATTTTGGATGCATCCAAATGTATTTCATACTTAACGATCGAACTAAAGAATAACATTCCACCAGCCTATAAAAATGATATGCAAGATTGGATATTTGGTTGCGATATTTGTCAGGAGGTATGTCCATGGAATCGTTTTTCCAAACCACACAACGAAGATCGACTACACCCAACTGACGAACTGAAAAAAATGAGAAAAAGCGATTGGAAAGAGATCACGGAAGATCTTTTTGATTCTCTTTTCACAGGTACAGCCGTTAAAAGAACCAAGTACAAAGGATTGAAACGCAACATTTCCTTTATTTCAGAGTAACACCACCTATTTACATATTGTACAAACATTAATGTGTTTTTGACTAAAATAGAAAATTTTACAGCACATCCTATTTCCATATTTGTATCATCATTAAAATTATATGATCGTCAAAAACATTTAGAATGAAGGACTCACAATCAAATTGCAGCTGCACTAAAATGATGAAGAAACAACATAAAACACAAGATACACCCATTAACACACAAAACATGATGACCAAATTATCGGATGAACAATTAAAAGAGCATGAAGAATTATGCCCGATATGCTCGAAAAACAAAAACTTCACATCTTTTGCTTCTGGTAGAAATATGTGACCCATTAACTCATGAAAAACTTAAACCCGCAATATGTAATAGAACGTCGTAATGAGACCTAAACTTCCGAAGAAATAACAACTTTTGTGAAAGAATCATAGTCACCACTATGGTGCATGAGCAAAAGTTGGTGTAGCCTTTATTTCAAAGGCAGTTTGGGTCATAATAGATTTTCTATTGCATAATACGGGTAAATAGAATGCACCATAAAAACACGATAAACAAAACAAAAATCAACCCATTAAAACACCATGTAGTATACTGTAAAAGTATACGCACCACAACTAACACCATGTGGTTCTTTTGAAAAACCCATTTTTCATGATCGTGAGAAATTTGTTTTTACCCATATTCTTAAAGGAGTATGGGTTTTTTCGTTTTGATACTTTTATATAGTATTTAAGAGCAGCACTCATTCTTAAAAATTTCGTTATAAAGCTTTACTGCAACACGACGATGCTCGCGTTTCTAAATTTGAACGTAGAAAATTAATGATCATACTATTTTCAGCAGTCATGTATTGCAAATTGTATAAGAACTACTTTGTACTTTTGAGATAAAAAAGTATGGATAATAAAGCAATAGCTCGATCTTTTAATTTATTAGGTAAGTTAATGGATTTGCACGGTGAAAACCCTTTTAAAATAAGAAGCTATTATTCCGCATACAATATCCTTAGAAAACAGGAAACACCTTTGAATGAGATGTCAACAGAGGAGATTCTTTCTATTAATGGCTTGGGCAAAGCAATTGCAGGTAAAATTGATGAGCTGAAATCAAAAGGTTATATGGACACTCTTGAACGCTTCAAAGAAATGACGCCTCCAGGTATAATTGAAATGCTTTCTGTTAGGGGCTTTGGGCCCAAAAAAGTTTCAGCCGTATGGAACCAATTGGGCATCACAACTATAGGAGAACTTTTACAAGCGTGTAATGAAAATAGATTAGTGTCGTTAAAAGGATTTGGGTTAAAAACCCAAGAATCTTTACTGTCTAAATTAAAATATTTTCAATCCTCTAAAGGGTTTTTTCATTATGCAGACGCTATACATGCAATCGAAAAGATTAGATTATTTATTGAAAAAGATCTTGATGGAAATGCTGCAATTGTAGGGGACGCCGCTAAACATGATCAAGTGATTAAAGGAATCGAAGTATTGGTAACAGAGTCTTATGAAGACAAGTTGCTAGTATTTATTCAACAACATGAAGATCAAGAAAAGGAAAACCATAACATTGATGGCGTAGATATTCATATTGAAAGCATACCACAAGAAGAATTTGCAATTGAACAATTAGCACGGAATTCAACAGAAGAATTTATTGAATATCTTCAGGATGAATATGAGTACGAACCAGAAGAATATCTTGATCTATTAAATGAGGAAGCCATTTTTAATGAATTAGATATTTCTTTTATTGCTCCTCCACAACGTGAATTATTCGATTTAAAACCGCGAGACAGAGGCGATGATGAGTTGATAAAAAAAGGAGATATTAAAGGAATTATTCATGCTCATAGTACCTATTCAGATGGATTACACAGTCTGAAAGAAATGGCAGAATATTGTAAAAAATCTGGCTTTGAATATTTATTGATTACGGATCATTCACAAACTGCTTTTTATGCTGATGGATTAAAACCAGAACAAGTAAAAGCTCAATGGGAAGAAATTGATCAATTGAATAATGCCATGACTGATTTCCGAATATTTAAAGGGATTGAAAGTGATATTCTTAATGACGGTTCGCTAGATTATGACGAAGAAATATTAAAAGGCTTTGATGTAGTGATTGCTTCTATACACAGCAATTTAAATATGTCAGAAGAAAAAGCCACTGCAAGATTAATGAATGCAATTAAGAATCCGTACACCAATATTTTAGGTCATCCTACGGGCAGACTTTTATTGAGTAGGGAGGCATATCCTATTGATCATGCGCAGATAATAGATGCATGCGCAGCTCACAATGTCATCATCGAATTAAATGCTCATCCCAATCGTCTAGATATCGATTATCATTGGATCGACTATTGTAGATCAAAAGGTGTAATGATTAGCATAAACCCTGATGCACATTCTAAAGAAGCGATACATATGGTGGCGCATGGAGTTCGTGTTGCAAGAAAAGCATATGTTAACCCCAATGAGAATTTAAGTAGTTTGTCAAGAGAAGAATTCCAAGTAAAATTTTCAATTACATAAGATAATTAGTTTTATATTTTGACATAAATAACTGATAATTATTAGATTATATATTTTTTATAAAGAATGTAAATTATTTTAATTGCTCAACGCATCACTTTAGTTGATTGGTGTATAATCAAAGTGAACAATTAATTAAAACTTAAAAAAGAAAGTAAAATGAAATTATTGAGAAGTAACATTTGGATGGGCATCCTAATATTAATGATCTTTAGTTCGTGTAGAGATAACTTTATTGACACTTCAGTTGGTGACAAAATGTTTGACGATCCAGTAGTATTAGTTGAAACTTCTATTAATGGTAGAATTATAGGAGAAGACAATGCACCGCTCCAAGATGTGTTGGTAGATGTAGAAGGAGAAACGACATTTACGGATGAAAACGGCTTTTTTACAGTAGAAGGTGAATTTAATAAAAATGGAAGTTACATCAAAGCTTCTAAGAATGGTTATTTTATTGGTGCAAAAGTTGTTAATCCTCATGTAGGAACAATAACGTTTACACAAATCAAATTATTAACGATGGAGCTTACAGGAACGATCCAAAGTTCAACGGGAGGTTCTGTAACAACGTCTGATAATGCATCAGTAGTATTTCCTGCTAATTCAATAGCAGATCAATCTGGAAACGCATACAATGGTCCAGTAGATGTTTTTGTTAAATGGATTGACCCTTCTAGCGATCAGATAGACAGTGAAATGCCTGGTGATTTAAGAGCGATCAATTCGGATGATGAAGGAGTACAGCTTGCAACGTATGGTATGGTTGCAGTTGAATTAAGAGGAAGCGCAGGACAAGAACTTAATATGGCGGATAACACAGAAGCAGAACTAACCTTTCCATTGCCTTCCGAATATCAAGGAATAGCACCAAGCTCTATTCCATTATGGTCATTTAATGAAGATACCGGTTACTGGGAAGAAGAAGGAACCGCAACTTTACAAGATGGATCATATGTAGGACAAGTTTCACATTTTTCATTTTGGAATTGTGATGCTCCATTCCCACTTGTAGTGGTAAGTGGTACAGTAGAAACAGAAAATGGAACACCTGCTGGATTTGTACAGCTAGAAATTACAGTGGATGGAATAGGTACGCGATATGGGTACACTGATTCAGAAGGAAACTTCTCAGGTAAAATGCCAAAAAATCAGGTATTAAATATTGTAGCTAAAGATTACTGTGGTGAAGTGTTATTTGAAGGAAATTATGGTCCATACACGGAAGATACAGATATTGGTACAATCACAATTCCAGCGATTAACACAACTACAATCAGTGGTAATTTAGTGAACTGCGCAGGATCAGCAGTAACAAATGGATATGCATTTATTGAATATGATTATTTCGCATATAACATGCCAATAGATGATCAAGGAGCATTTATGTCTGAATTATTTTTATGTCAATCCGTTGATGCAATTGTTAAAGGATATGATTTAGACGAATTTAAGGTAAGTGAGCCAATAGAGGTAACAACAACAGGTACAGTAGACCTTGGGACAATTGAAGTGTGTGATGAAATCACAGAATTCATCAAGATTACAGTAGAAGATCCAGCTGATGAAATCGTACTTTTCGAATGGCTTTACGGTGGATTTAATCCAAGTGGACAGTATTTTATAGGTTCTGAAGGACAAGATTCTACATTTGTACAACTTAATTTAGAATTGGATGAATTACAAACAGGAACAGTAAATATTGAAAGTATAGATTTCTTTTCATTTGAGCTATCAAACCCTAATGGAAGTTTCTTCTTCTGTAACAGTGGATGTGATGGTGCAACGGCAGACGTAACCATTAACGAAGGAACTGGAGGACGAGTAAAAGGAATTACTGAATTAGTTACAGTAAGCGCACAAGGAGGAACAGATGAAGTTCAAATAACAATTGAATGGGATCTAACCGAAAATTAAAGAGGATGCCCAATATGGGGAGGAAGTTTACTTCCTCCTCATTCCTTTAATCAAAACCTCTTTATCATCAAAAATGAAAATGTGAAAGAAACGGAAATCATATCAGGCTGCTTACGTTCTCAGGCTTCCGCCCAAAGAGCACTAGTGGATACATATGCAGGTTATCTTTTTACAGTTGCAAGACGTTATATGCCAGATGAAGCAAGTGCTCAAGATATATTACAAGAAGCTTTCATTAAGGTATTTTCAAACTTTCATCAATTCAGTAAGGAAAAAGGCAAACTGAAAAACTGGATGAGTAGAATTGTAGCGAACGAAGCACTAAGAAGACGAAAAAAATATATGGATTATCATCAATCCGAAGATCCTGAAACACTTTATATAAAAGCGGATCCAAAAGTATGGTCCGATCTTCATGAAGAACAAATTCTTGCATTAGTAAGAGAATTACCCGATCAATATCGAATGGTATTTAACTTATATATAATGGAAGGATATGATCATAAAGAAATAGGTGAAAAACTAAACATTAATGCTTCTACGTCAAGATCCAATCTAGCACGTGCAAAAGCGATATTAAGAAAAAGAATTATTCAAACAGAGAATGACGATTCATGGAAAAAGATAAACTTGAACATAGTATAAAATCAAAGCTGTCCAGTTACGAAAGTGCTGTAAATACAGATAACTTATGGGCAGGAATCCAAGCGGGAATGACGGAAGCAGCGACTGGTACTGCTGTTTCAAGTGCTTCGGCAACAGCAGCTAAAGGAGGAATTCTTACTTCCTTAATTAGTACGAAATGGATACTTGGACTTTCAGTAGTAGGACTTATAGGTATAGCTGCAATATTTTATTTTCAATCACAACACCAAAACAAACAATCTGAACCATTTGATCAAAGATCTACACCAAATACGACACACATTGCATCAACTTCAGCAACATCAAGTTCAAATAAAGAATATGTAGGTTCTGAGGAAATAAAGAAGACAGGACATAATAGGACGTCAAACAATAGTGACATTGCATCATCTAACGTCAATAGCAATCCTATTGAAGGCGTTGTGTCCAAGAATTCTGAATCCTCTCTTGAAAATACATCTCATTCTACTTCATCAACAATGATGTTGCCACAAAATGAACCATCAAAAGAGTCATCACCTTTGGGTGTAAACCCAACTAGTAATCCTTCTAGTCATCAAACGTCAGAAGAATTTCCGTCAACGAATGAATCTAACATTTCCAGTTCATCCGTTGCTCAAGAATCTACGGTAACAAAAATAGGAGACACTAAGAACGAAACACAAGTCGAATTAGCAACAGAGGTAGCGAATCAATCAACAGAACTTGAAGAATTATCTACTTCTAAAACATCTTTGGTTTATTCGAATTCATTGGAAAATATGGCTCATTTCAATCTTACAAAGATGGATGCAACAACTGAATTTATAGGGTCTTTACCACCCAATAAGGTTACATGCCCTTCTTTTGGAGGAGGAAGTAGAGGTGGATTAAGAGGGTATTTTGTAGGTGAGGTACAAGCCATTCCATATTATAGTATTCCTAGGATTACAGCACTTTCAGAAGAAGGTGAACTATGGAAACAAAATAAGCTTGAAACAGAAAAGTATCTTGAAACCTTTCAGGTGAATGCAGTAGGCAGATATCAAACTAATAGTGGATTATATGTTCACGGAGGTGTAGGATATGGTCAGCTTGACGAAAAATTTGATATTAATTTGAGTCAAACCATAACAACAGTTGAAGATCTTCCGGTAATTATTATTATTCGTCCTGATGGTATGAATGATACAATTCCTGCACCATTAGAAGTTACACAAGATTCTATGGCTCTATACAGCACCTATAATTACCATCGTATGGTTGAATTCACAGCTGCTGTAGGATATGAAATTGCACTTAATTCAGCACTAGCCGTCTACGGAGATATAGGGATGTCTGTCAATTTATATACTTCTAGAAGCGGCTATCATATTGTTGATAATGTAGATGTTGTTTCTTTTGATGAGCGTCCTGTATTCAAAACATCAACAGGATATAAATTAACAGGAGGACTCGGACTGCGATATTATACAGAAAACCGAGTTGTGCTTTCAGGTGGAATTGATTTCCGTTCTCACTTGTCTAATTGGATAAGGGATGAACATCCTATCGAATTGCGATATACTGATATTGGTCTACGACTTGGAGTGGGGTATGTTTTTTAACAAATAGAAATTCTCCATTTTAAAGTGCAAATAGTAATATACGTTGACGTGATATTGGATAAGAAATTTATCTCTTTTCCCACCAATAGTATAGAATAAACCCTAGTGCAGCTCCTGCTAAATGGGCAAGGTGTGCTGTACCTGTACTTGCTCCTGATCGAAAGAACAAAATATCAAGTGTAATAAAAGCAGCCGCCATGTATCCAAGTGGAAATTGAAAAGGTAAAAATAACAAGCCAGCTTTCATGTTCGGATAGTATAATGCAGCAAGTACGATTATAGTATAAACTGCTCCCGATGCACCAAGTAAATGGAAATTGGTGGGTTGTATAAAGCTAAAGAAGATAAAGAAAACAATAGCTGATAACAAGCCACCGATCAAATAGGCAAAGAAGGTTTTTCGAGGACCAATTCGATTTTCTACCAATGGTCCGAAAAAAAACAAAGTCAGCATGTTGAAAAAGATATGCCCTAAACTATAGTGTGTAAACATGCTTGTAACGAACTGAAATGGCTGAAAATATGGGTTATTCAATCGATGCAAAGGCATATAATAGACTAACTCTGGTAATTGCATCCTTGTAATGGCAATGGATACAAAAACAAAAATATTGATGATCAATAGATTTTTAACAACTGGTGTAATCTGTATCATTTTGTAATATTAAAGCGTTGCATGATTTCTTCTAAGGTAAAGGTTGTAATGACACTTTTATTAGAAGGAGAAAGATAAGGGTGTTCGCAAGCAAATAAAGTATTGACTAAGGACTTCATTTCCTCCAGAGTCAACTTTTTGTATTTGCGAACGGACATTCTTTTTGCCATTCTTCTAGCCATCAATTCTTTTTCCTTTTTAACATCTTTTTCATCTGTGATGTTCTCTACCAAACTGAGTAATTCATCCTTGATTTCACCTTGTTGTTCGAAGGATTCAGGTAGGCTTCGAATGATGAATGAATGACCACCAAAATCTTCGATTTCCCAACCCATTGCAACTAAATATGGCAATACGTTTTTAAGCATTTCTGCTTGAGATGCAGACAAATCTATCGTTTCAGGAAACAAACTTTGTTGAGCACTTTTCGTTTCGGTATCTATATGATTAAGATATTTTTCATATAGTATCCGTTCATGTGCTGCTTGTTGGTCGATCAAGATGAAGCCAGACTTTATAGGAGATAGAATATATCGATTATGTAATTGAAAAAATTGTTGATCTTGAAAGTCTTGGATCAGTTTATCTTCTTTTTCTTCTTGAAAGATTTTACTCTTTACAGTGAATACATTCCCTTCGTTCTGTTCATTCGGATTCTGTGTCTCTTCTGGTTTTATATCAATCAGACCCTCGTATAATGATTCCCAGTTTTTTACATTCGCTTTTTCTTGTTTTTTATAGCTATCATATGCATCTTCTCTAGAATTAGTAGATCCCATAGAAGATGGAACAGAAGTAAATCCGGTTGAAGGATTCGGAACCGTAGAATTAAAGTTTGTTGAATCAAAATCAATAGAAGGGGTTAAGTTATGTTTGCCAAGAGCATGACGGATAGCCACTTTTATATAGTTGTAAATAAGCCGTTCTTCTTCGAATTTTATTTCTTGTTTGGTAGGATGAACATTAACATCAATTTTGGCAGGATCGATGGTCAAGTAGATAAAAAAACCAGGATGTAAATCGGCAGATATTAAATTTTCAAATGCGAATCGAACCGCATGATTCATGTAGTTGCTTTTAATAAATCGATTGTTTACGAATAGATATTGATCACCTCTTGTTTTTCTTGCATATTGAGGTTTTAATATAAATCCTGTAATCCCAAGGGTATCCGTATTTTCTTCTAAAGGGACCAATTTTTCATTCATTGCTCGCCCGAAAACATTTACTATTCGTTGCCTTAGATTGCTTGAGGGAAGATGATAAATCTCATTGTTGTTATGAAACAATGAAAATTTTATATGGGGATAGCACAATACAATTCTATGAAATTCATCAAGAATATGTTTGTATTCTGTTGCTTCTGATTTCAAGAATTTGCGTCGTGCAGGAACATTAAAAAATAAATTTTTCACTGAAATAGAGGTTCCATCCGCAGCTTGACAGGGTTCTTGTTTTGTAAGAGTACTTCCTGCAATGTGGAGCATTGTTCCTAAGTCACTATCCTTTTCTTTCGTTATTAACTCCACTTGTGCAATTGCGGCAATAGAAGCCATTGCTTCACCACGAAACCCCATGGTGTGAATGGCAAAAAGATCATCAGCATTGCGAATCTTGGAAGTGGCATGACGTTCGAAACACATTCTTGCATCCATTGGCGACATACCCTTGCCATCATCGATAACTTGAATAAGTGTTTTTCCAGCATTTTTTAGAATTAGCTTTATGGAAGAACTACCAGCATCTATAGCATTTTCAAGCAATTCTTTTACTGCGGAAGACGGTCTTTGAACCACTTCCCCAGCAGCTATCTGGTTTGCGATAGAGTCTGGAAGCAACTGAATTATGTCACTCATTTATTTTGCGATTTCTTGTAATATGGTTCCGAAGTTCGTTAATGCTGTTATCAAAAGTATGAGTAAAATAGCAATGATAAGCATTACTCTCATGTTACTTTTTCTTCTTAATTTGGATCCCGTATTGTTTTTGTCGTAGTAATAAGGACGAGAAGAATAGCCCATTTTAATTCTGGCTTTCATGGCCTCCATGGATGCTTCATCCGTGGTGTTATAATCTTTCATCAGATTATCCAATTTTTCTTTTCTCTCATCATAAAATTGAGGAATATAATTGAAACCAGTCGGTTTTTCTCTTCTACCAAATATTCTCATCTCAACGCTTTTTTCAAAGATACACTTTTCGCTAGGAAACACCACGTTTTCTTATTTCAGCTCTTAATACGGGAATATTTTCTTTTTCGAACCATGGGTTTTTGGCCATCCAACGATTGTTTAATGGCGATGGGTGAGGCAATACAAAAAACTGTGGGAGGTATTCAGGAAACTGCATCACTTTCGTCGTCAAGTTTAATTTTTTTACTTCTGGCAAGTAATAGTCTTGTGCATATTTACCGATCAATAAAAATAAAGGGTCTCCTTTGACTTCCGTCAAAAGCTTGTTATGCCATTGCGGTGCGCATTCTTTTCTAGGCGGAAGATCTCCTGTCTTCCCTTTTCCTGGGTAACAGAACCCCATGGGGACAATGGCGAAGTTTTCGGTATTGTAAAAAGATTCTTCCGAAACCCCTAGCCACTCTCTTAATCGTTTTCCACTTTTATCTGACCAAGGTTTGGAACTTTCATGTACAATATGACCTGGTGCTTGACCAATTATAATTACCTTACTTTTAGGATGACAAGTAACGATTGGGTTGGGACCCAAAGGCAAATGATCTTGGCAGATAGTGCAAGATCTGATTTCTTTTAGTAATTGATTCATTTTATTCATCATCAGAATAAGGTATGCATGATAGGTGCTTTTTCGAGCTTCAAAAGGAAAGCTTTCATATCTAGACCTTGTGAATAGCCTACCAATTTAGCATTTTTTCCTATGACGCGATGACAAGGTACAATTATAGGAACAGGGTTTGCACCATTTGCTCTTCCCACAGCTCTTACTTTTTTTATATCTCCGCATAATAAAGCAAGATCCGAATAAGATTTGACTTCACCATATGAAATGTTGCATAAGGTATTCCACACTTCTTGTTGAAAAGGAGTCCCTATCGACAAATCCAAGGGTACAGTAAATTGTTGTCTTTTACCCACAAAATATTCATCTAGCTCTTTTTGGGCTTGACCCAAAAAAGCATCAGATACATACGGTAAGATTTTAATATTGCGCTCTATTTTCGTAATACCATTTTGCGAAGAATGAATATGTAATATTCCAAGTGGCGATTCATAAGAACAACGGAATTTCATTTTAAAAAAAGCTTTGTTTATCGATAAAAGTAGTGTAATAATCTTATAAATGTGTGCAAAGGATTTATAATCTTTTTTATTTTGTTGATTCAGAAAACCTATACGATATGAATGTACTCTCACTTTCCAATGTCGTTAAAGACTATAAAAACCACAGAGCAGTGGATAATGTGTCTTTTGACATGAAAAAAGGTAAAATTTTCGGATTGCTAGGGCCAAATGGCGCTGGGAAAACGTCCTTAATTCGAATCATAACAAGTATCACAGCTGCTGATAGTGGTTCAGTCCTTTTGGATGGAAATCCAATAAACAAAAGAACTCCTGAACATATTGGTTATATGCCTGAAGAACGTGGCTTGTATAAAAAAATGAAGGTAGGAGAACACTTGATCTACCTCGCAGAGCTGAAGGGGATGACCGTAAAAGAAGCAAAAAATAAAATTAATTATTGGTTGGATAGACTAGATATAGAAGCTTGGTATAATAAAAAGGTCCAAGAATTATCGAAAGGAATGCAACAAAAAATCCAATTTATTGCTACTGTTCTTCACGAACCCAGTTTAATTATATTAGATGAGCCTTTTTCAGGATTGGATCCTGTCAATACGAATATTATAAAAGAGGAAATTGCACGGTTAAACGCTGAGGGCGCAAGTATCATTTTTTCGACACATCGTATGGAGAGTGTGGAAGAAATATGTGAAGACCTCGTACTTATAAACAAAGGAAAAGTTCAGCTTACTGGAAATGTTGATGACATAAAAGAAAATTTCAAAGAAAATAAATATCATCTTGAATTGCACAACGGTAGCTCGTTAATTGAAAATCAAGCTGTTTCTATTCAAAATATGGGGAATTCATCATTTGAATTAATGGGTGAAACCGATGATCATGTTTTCGATTTTCTTAAAACTCAAATCAATGGAGGTGTTCGAATTAAAGCATTTCAAGAGATTCTTCCGAGTATCAATGATATTTTTATTAAACTGGTTCAAAATAATTAGGCATGAATAAATTATGGACGATCACCGCTAGGGAATATATGGTTCGTGTAAAATCGAAAAGTTTTATTCTGGCTACTTTATTGACACCTCTTGCTTTTGGTGCTTTTTTTGTGTTTTCTGCCTTGATAGGCTATTATTCGGGAGATAAAGAAAAAACTGCGTTAGTACTTGACGAAGGAAAGTTGACAGGTTCTTACTTGTCTGAAGACGGAAACTTGAGCTATGTGTATACGGATCTTGACGCTAAAAAGGCGCGGGAAGAATACGAACTAAATGAGTATGATGTTTTTATACAGATTCCTTCAAATGCTGCAAATGGAAACAAAGCTCAAGCTACGTATTTGAGTAAAGAAAAAATGGGGATTAATGGAATTGATGATATCGAGGAAGATATTGAAGAAGCGTTTCGGTTGCAACGGATCGAAACCTCTCAAGTGGATCAAGACATAATTTCCTCATTTGATGTGAAAGTGAACATTGAGAATGCGGATTTTCTTGCATCAAAAGGAAAGTCAAATGAGAGCAAACTGAATACCTTAGTAGGCAGTGGAATAGGGTTTATTATGGGATTTCTTATGTATATGGTGATTTTTATATACGGAGGAATGGTTATGCGATCTGTAATGGAAGAAAAAATTAATCGTATAGTTGAAGTTATTATTTCTTCTGTAAAGCCTTTTAAACTCATGCTAGGTAAAATTCTAGGTGTAGGAGCAGTGGGGCTTTCACAATTATTAGTATGGATTATTCTTACGCCAATAATCTTACTTGTTGTAAGTTATTTTATGGGAATAGATTCTTCACAATTTTCAAGTATGTCAGATGTTAATGCAGCTATTCCTCAAGAACAATTAAATGAGTTGTCTTTATCGAATATAATAATGGAGTTAGGAAGGATGAATTGGGTATTAATAATACCTGTTTTTATTATTTGTTTTCTGGGAGGATTTTTCATTTATTCTTCGATGTTTGCCGCAATAGGTGCAGCTATGGGAGACGATATGGGGGAGTCACAATCGTTAATGATTCCTATTATTATTCCTGTGATTATTGCTTTTTCATTGATCATGCCAATTATTGATAACCCCAATGGTAATTTAGCGATTTTCGGTTCGATGTTTCCTTTATTTAGTCCTATATTATTACCTGCGAGATTGGCTTTTGATCCTCCATTATGGCAAGTAGGACTTTCTATTTTGTTAATGATAGGCACGGTTGTAGGTATGATTTGGATGACAGGTAAAATTTATCGTGTTGGTATTTTATTATATGGAAAGAAAACGTCTCTGAAGGAGTTGGCTAAATGGTTGTTTTATTAACGGTTATTAAATAAACGATATGGAAAAAATAAAATGTGATTGGTGTATGGGAAGTACTTTGTACCAGGAATATCACGATAAAGAATGGGGTGTTCCAAGTTTTGATGACCAGCATTTATTTGAAATGTTAATTCTAGAAGGCAATCAAGCTGGACTGTCATGGAGTACCATTTTGAATAAGAGAGAGCATTTTAGAGAGGCTTTTGATGGGTTCAATGCGGAAAAAATGGCAAAGTATTCTGAAGAAAAGGTTCAAGAATTATTGCAAAATCCTGGTATTATTCGAAACAAACTAAAAGTAAGGGCTGCTATAACAAATGCTCAAATATATCTCAAGATTAAGGATTCTGGAATGAGTTTTTCAGATTATTTCTGGAGATTCAATGATGGGAAGGTAACTGTAAATGCTTTTAAAACATTAAAAGAAGTACCAGCAACTTCTCCTATTAGTGATGCCATGTCCAAGCAAATGAAAAAGGATGGGTTTAAGTTTGTGGGCTCAACAATAATGTATGCACATATGCAGGCAACGGGAATGGTAAATGATCATATTGTAGATTGTTTTCGATACCAAGAATGTAAAGAAATGGCATAAAAAAGGCTACGAAATTCTTTTTCGTAGCCTTTTTCTTTGATGTATGGATGGTGTTGAATAATTTCAACACGGTCTCATCTATTATTTGATAATCAATTCTACGGTGATGTCAAACTCATCGTAAATAGTCTTGTCTCCTAGATTAGAGAAGAAAGAGCCTGACCCATATTGAACATCGTATTCCGTACGGTCTACCTTGATATCTGCAGTAGCTTTTTTCATCCCATCTACTTCAGTGATTTTTGTGTAGAATTTTACTGGAGCTGTCTTTCCTTTTATAGTAAGGTCAGCGGTGACTTTATATTCTCCAGGAGTCCCCTTTGCAGCTACTTTTGTAATATTTAATGTTGCTGTAGGATGATTCGCAACACCAAAGAAATCATCGCTCATTAAATGTCCTTTCAATTTATCAGCATATTCTCCTGTGATATCAGTTACAGCAATTGAGTTCATGTCTATGACAAAGTTCCCTCCAGTCAAGTTTCCATCTGCATCGAAATCAAGATTCGAGCTTTTTAAATCGACAGTACCAGCATGACTCCCAGTTACTTTGTAAGCTTTCCAAGTGATAAGTGAAGAACTTACTTCACCAGTAATCGGTTCTGTTTCGGTTGTTGTAAAAAGTCCAACTAAGAATAGTAAAGGCAATAGCCCTATTGATAATAATTTCATTATAAAAAATTTATTTGTTGTTAATTGTATCCTCTTATTTTGTCGAGAAGCTTGTTTAACGTTTCTGCTTCTTGATGTGAAAGATTATGTGTATCATAATCTTCAGGTCCTATATTTTTATCTATCGTTTCTAAAAGGTCTTTTCCTTTTTGTGATAACGTAACGTCAACAAGACGCTTATCTTCTTTGTTGATGCATTTAGAAACAAAATCTTTATCTACTAATCGGTCTACGATCCTAGAAATATCAGACATTCTGTCAATCATGCGATCTCGTATAACTTGTGTACTTATTGGTTTTCCTGCCCCTCTTAAAATTCTCAAAATATTGTATTGTTTTCCAGTAATCCCGTAGCTCTTGTAAAGCTTTTTGATATTACTTTCTATGAATCTACAGGTGTACATGATATTAACCAAGCATTTTTCCTGCATTGTACCAAACGGCTTATTTTGTTTCAAGTCTTTTTCAATACTCATAGCTCAAATAACGATGTTTAAACATTAATGTTTAAACAATAAATGTAAAATGTCGCAATAAAGACGATTAAACTGGCCAAAAGAAACTTGTTTTTCTATTTTTTTTGGGGTTTAAACCCCAAAATATCTTTTTACCATAGTTGAAATATTGATCGATAAGTGAAAGTAGATGGATGTAAATAAGACCCCTTTATTCGTTCTTTCGCATCCAAAAAAGACTATTTTTTTATATTTACTAGAAAAGAAAATTCGATGACGACTCAGATTAAATCAATAGAAGAATACAAAGAACATTATCAAAGAAGCATTGAAAATCCTGAAAAATATTGGGAAGAACAAGCGCGACATTTTTATTGGTATGAACCTTTTGAAAGAGTTTGTGAATGGAATTTTACTGAACCTTCTGTGAAATGGTTTTTAGGAGGCAAAACCAATATTACAGTTAATTGTATAGATCGGCATCTAGCGACAAAAGCAAATCAAAAAGCCATTATCTGGGAAGCCAATATGCCTGACGAAGAAGTAGTAAGCTTAACCTATCAAGAATTGCATGACGAAGTATGTAAGTGTGCAAATGGTTTAAAAGAAATTGGTGTTCAAAAAGGAGACAGAGTGGTTTTTTACATGCCAATGGTTCCTGAATTAGCGATAGGCGTTTTAGCCTGTGCAAGGATAGGAGCCGTTCATAGTGTTGTTTTTGCTGGTTTTTCTGCACAGGCTTTAGCAGATCGAGTGGATGATGCTCAAGCCAACGTTATTATATGTTCAGATTTTAACAATAGGGGAATGAAATGTATTCCAGTAAAACAAGTCGTTGATGATGCTATGGATATCAGTTGCAATAGTGTAAAAAATGTAATTGTATACAGGAATACTGGAGAGGAAATCAATTGGTCGGATGATACAGATATTGATTGGGCTGATTTAATGGAGAAGCAAGAACCTATATGTGAACCAGAGATAATGGATAGTGAAGATCTGTTGTTTATTTTATATACTTCAGGATCAACTGGAAAGCCAAAGGGTGTTGTACATACTGTTGGCGGATATATGGTATATACCTGTTATTCGTTTAAAAATGTTTTTCAATATAAAGAAGGAGATGTGTACTGGTGTACTGCGGATATAGGTTGGATTACAGGACACTCTTACATTGTATATGGTCCATTACTTGCGGGAGCCACGACAATGATGTATGAAGGAGTACCTACTTGTCCTGATGCTGGTAGATTTTGGGCAATATGCGAGAAACACAGAGTCAATCAATTTTATACGGCACCAACAGCTATAAGAGCTTTGATGGCTCAAGGGAATGAATGGCCTGGTAAGTATGACCTTTCTTCATTGAAAGTATTGGGATCTGTGGGAGAGCCAATAAATGAAGAAGCATGGCATTGGTATGATCAATATATAGGAAAAGGAAAAGCGCCAATTGTTGATACGTGGTGGCAAACGGAAACAGGCGGAATCATGCTTTCACCCTTACCTGGAATTACAGATACAAAACCAACATATGCTTCTTATCCCTTACCGGGTATTCAACCAGTATTGGTTGACAACGAAGGTAATCTAAAAGAAGGAAATAATGTTGAAGGTTTGTTGTGCATAAAACACCCTTGGCCATCAATGATCCGAACAACATACGGAGATCATGAAAGATGTAAGAGTGTTTATTTTTCATTGTTTAAGAATATGTATTTTACTGGAGATGGTGCTCGAAGAGATGATCAAGGGAGAATTCGAGTTATAGGACGAGTTGATGATGTTATCAATGTATCAGGTCACAGAATGGGGACAGCAGAAGTAGAAAATGCGATTAATGAACATCCTAATGTAATAGAGTCAGCTGTCGTTGGTTATCCTCATGATATTAAAGGACAAGGGATTTATGCCTTTGTTATCACCCAGGATAAAGAATTAGATCTCGAATTTAAAGATGAAATATGCGCTGTTGTAAGGAAAGAGATAGGACCGATAGCGAAACCTGATAAGATTCAATTTACAAGTGGATTGCCAAAGACGCGATCAGGCAAAATCATGAGAAGAATTTTAAGGAAAATTGCTTGTAATGAGATGGACCAATTAGGCGATATTTCGACATTACTTAATCCTGACATTGTAAAAGAGTTAATTCAAAATCGAAATAAATAATTATTTATTTCAATTTTTAAATTATAAAGTTTTCTTAAACAAAAACATCAAATACAATTGTTTATAAATGTTAAATTTTCAACATGTGATGTTGTTTGGCATGATTGTTGGATACATTATAGTACAGGCAAAGTGTCACAAAAGGAGTAATAGAGCTTTATAAGGACAAGAAAGCTACATAAAGCGGAAGCAAAACAACTTTATAATAAATACAATAGAATTTTATTATAAAAATCTGTTCAGAGTCGTTTCACTTAAAGCATGTATTAATTTCTTGGGACTTTTCATACGATAGATTTGATCTCCCAAAATGCGTTAATCATAGCCGATAAAAAAGAGACAGCGTTTTTACGCGTCTCTTTTTTTATGTGTGCACCCACACATAAAAAAAGCCCTTTGCTGTTGCAAAGAGCCTTTTTATATCTTCAAGATTTCTCTTATTCCTCCGTCTTAACTGGATTTCTTTGAGAAAACTTAGCGAATTTCTTATTGAATTTATCAATACGTCCTGCTGTATCAACAAACTTCATTTTACCCGTAAAGAATGGATGTGATTCCGATGAAATTTCCACTTTAATTAATGGATATTCGTTTCCATCTTCCCAAGTAATCTTATCTTTAGTTGGTGTACAAGACTTGCTTAAGAATGTGTAATCACAAGACACATCTTTGAACACAACTGTTCTATATTCCGTAGGATGTATATCTTTTTTCATTATTGAACGTTTATTATTATTGTCGATTTTTAGAATCGGACCGCAAATATAGGCATAAAACTTTAATTATCAAGTGAATTTTCGCCATTAAATTATTTCTAATCCTATATAATGGTGCTCGTTTTCGAAAATCAATGTATTTTCGTTTTATAGAATAGCAGTTATACTACTAAAATTCTTACACAAATTAATACAAATACACCAAACACACATGAATCATATACAACTAGGTGAAAAAGGAGAGCAAATAGCAACAGACTATTTGAGATCTAAAGGGTACACCATCTTACAACAAAATTATCGAGCTTCATACGCTGAAGTCGATATCATTGCTAAAGATAAAGATCAAATAATTTTCGTAGAGGTTAAAACGAGAACCTACGATTATTTCGGAAGTCCTGAAGAATTTGTTACCCGTCAAAAACAAAAAAATATCAGTTTCGCAGCTTCTATTTTTTGTGATGACATCCAGCACCTTGGTGAAATACGCTTCGATATTATGGCTATAATTCTTAAAGGTAATTCTACCCATATTAAACACATCAAAGATGCTTTTTTTCCTGGACTAGCTTAATGTGGTAAATATTTACGCAATACTCCGTAAAGAAATGTACCAACTACGGCACCAACTATAACAATGAGAATAGGAAAATAACCATATCCCAATAAAGCAAATAATGGTCCTGGACAGGCTCCCGTTAGCCCCCATCCCAATCCAAATAATGATCCTCCTATAAGATAACGAGCAACTTGCATCTCTTTGTCTTTTATTTCCAAGGCTTCCTTATAATAGGTTTTTATATTTTTTCTTTTCATTATATACACACCTATTGCTCCCAAAACAACGGCTGAACCGATAATTCCATACATATGAAAAGATTGAAATTGAAACATCTCATATATTCTAAACCATGAAACCACTTCTGACTTTGTCAGTATGATCCCAAAAATAATTCCCAACCCTAAAAACTTAATTAACTTCATATCACACCATTAAAACAGTAAAGGAAAAATAAAATGTACCATTGTAAGCCCTCCTATAAAAAACCCAATAACGGCAATGAGACTAGGAACTTGTAAATTACTTAATCCAGAAATTGCATGACCGGATGTACAACCACCAGCATATCGTGTTCCAAATCCAACCAATAAACCTCCAACTAATAAAATAAGAATACCTTTTACACTCATGATCTCAGAACTTGAAAACAATTCTGGTGGAAGAAATTCTGCTCCAGGATTTTGGAAACCTAGCTCTTTTAATTGATTTACTGTCTTAGGGTTTAAATCAACTTCAGTAGAAGTCGTTAAATATCTTGACGTTATAAAACCACCAATTATGGTGCCTACTAAAAATACAAGATTCCAAATTCTTGATTTTATATCGACTTTAAAATAATCTGTAAAACGTTTCCCTCCTGCTATCGAACAAATCGTTCGTAAATTTTCCGATATGCCAAAACTCTTACCAAAATATAAAAGTAATAACATGATGATGGAAATGAGAGGGCCTGACACATACCAAGGCCAAGGAGTGTAAAGTATATCCATATCGCACAATATTCATTGCAAAAGTATGAATATTAAACCAACACATATAATGGACCTCATATTTTATGGAGTCATTTCAAGATCTAAAATGTTAAAGTTGAGTTTATTTTATCGATGTTGATCAATTAATAGCACATTTCCGTCAGGATCTGCTATCATAAAACTTCCTGGACCTTGCGTTTTTTCATCAACTTCAGTAATACATGAAATGCCCTTAGATTTTATGTGTTGTTGTATAGAACGAACGTCTGAAAAGGATTCAATCTCTTGCGCATTTTGATCCCAGCCTGGATTGAATGTCAAAATGTTATTTTCAAACATCCCTTGAAATAACCCTATAAGAGTTGTTTCATTTTTCATAATTAAATAGCTTTTTTCCAGATCCCCAGCAAAGACTTTAAAGCCTAAATTTTCGTAAAATTCCTTTGAAACAACCAGGTTTTTAACTGCTAAACTAATTGAAAAAGCACCTAATTTCATGTTTATATTTTTGTTAAATATAGTATTATTTACATGAAATGTTGATCAATTATCATGTTAAGATGTACTCGTTAATCAATAGCGAATGGTGCCTTTACCTGGACTCCATTTACCAGATGTGGCTAATAGTTGAAGTATTGCAGAAGTTTTCGGGTTCTCTTTTCCTGAAAGCACTTTTATATCAACTGGAAATCCATTTTGTCGAACATTGAATTCAATATGAATGTCCGCTTTTGTATTTCTGGATAAAAGAGGAGTAAGTTGGAGTTGATCTTCAACCATTTTATGAAATGTGTCCCATCCTATCTCTGGTATGGATTCATTCATATTTTCAACGTTTGCAACTACTACTTCTTCTAGAACTGCACCTTCTTTTAATTGAATAGAAAAGGATTCTTTTATGGGAACCTCTGCAGGTATAAAACCTGTGTAATCAACAAGTACCCTCGGGTTTTCAATATGAACATTTACGAACTGGACAGTACCATCAATATCCGTACTGGCATATTGATCAGTTCCTAATAAATGAACAGAAGCTCCGATTAAAGGATCGCCATAAAAGTCAGTAACGATGCCGGAATATGTTTTTCCTTTACCTATCGCAACACCATCTATAGCGCTATTAAAAGATTCTGCTGCTTTTCTTTTTTTCGTAGGGGAACTTGTTTTTGCAGCCGGAGGAGGAGGAGAACTTCTTTCAGGACTATATTCTGTATTCAAGTCTCCAGCTAAAACTTCTACCACTTCATCATCATCCATAACATCGTTTTCAATTGAACCTTCTGCTATTTCGTTCTCAGGAATCGAAGTTAATACGGGCTCTATGGTTGAAATGGATGACTCTTGAGTAACTTCAACAGGAATAGATTCATCTTTCTGTTCTTTTTTTATTGCTGTTGAAGTAATCTCCATATCCTCTTCGGATTCTTCTATATCATGATTTTTTTGATCTAGTACTTCACGCTCTTTTTGCTGATTTATAAGGACGTTTTCTTCTTTACTTGTTTCAGAATGTGTCGTAGTGGGAATTGCGTCAGCCAATACGTTTTTATTGCTTTCCTGTTGACTAGGGTTTATGAACCAGAAAACACCTAATAAAAGAAGAAGAACAGCGGCAGCACTGGAAACCCATAAAGGTAATATTCTTTTCTTTTTGGGCTCAACCCGCTTTATCAATCTAGTTCTTAACCCATCCATATCATATGAAGCATCGGCATTTTTTATGCCTTGAATCGAATCAAAAACAAAATCATCTTCCGTGGCCAATTGCTCCAGTAGATGTCGATCGGACGGAGAAATCGTACCTGTTCGATATTGTTCTAGTAATTTATTTATTTCGTGCTGCTTCATAGCTACGTTCTACGCAATTTTTAAGATTTCTTTTACCATTCTGAATCAGTGAACGGACTTTCGACCAGTTCACTTGAAGTTTTTCACTAAGTTCTGCATAACTCAATCCTTGTAAATAAAACAAGTTGATGCATTCTTTCTGTTCTGCTTTTAGTTGCTCTATACACGCTTCCAATGCATTCAATTTCTCTTCTTTCCACATCCAGGAGGTATCATCTTCATGAATAAGACGATGAGAGGTTCTAGATTGCATATTTATGTAAGAATTTTTTTTCTCTTGATCCCGACTCTCTTTTCTTAATACATCCAAGCAATGATTACTCGCAACTCGATAAAGCCAAGACTTAAAAAACTCGATATTATGTTGAGGTATTTTTTTGGCAACTAGTTCGAAGATGTGCATCACTGCATCTTCACTTTTGATTTGATCTTTGAAGTATTTCATGCATACACCGAAGAGCATTTCTAGGTATCGATTGTACAGCTCACCCAGTATTTCCATGTCGCCATTTTCTTGATACAACGAGACCAACTCTTCGTCGGATTTCGTTTTATTGCGAGAAAAAATGGAAAACTTCATGAGGTAAATTTACAAAAATTGTCATTCAATACGGTCTTATTGGTATCTTCGCGGCATGGATAAAATGGATTTTACAGAAAGCAACATGAGTCACCTTATTACACATTTTGTGGGAAATAAGGCAAAAGGACAAACCCTCCAAATATCTCAAGGGTTAACAGAATATTCCGTGGAGGACACAGAGTTGATTCAACAGTTTTTCTTCGATGGAATGAAACTCGAAGAATATTTTACATTTTACCACAAAGAAAGCCTTGATGTGCATCCGGTAATGAATTGTGTGCAAGCTATTTTTACGGACCCATCACAATTCATCGAACAATCAGGAAACTTAGCGCAATTATTATATGACTCTAGTGTGCACCCTAAGGTTGTAGATGGTGAATTTAGCATCGCTTATATAACAAATATTAAAATAGGAGCTCAATATGTGAATGCAATAGGGTTGTTTAAAAGTGAAAGCTTACATACTTTTTTTAAGTATAATCACCAAGGATCTTATTATAAGATGGTGCCAGATTATGGGTATGAGATTGGGAAATTGGATAAAGGGTGCTTGATTTTTGATGTAAATGAAGAAGAGGGTTACGATGTTGTTATCTGCGATAAGAAAGCAGGAGGAGAAGAGGCGATGTTTTGGAAAGAAACTTTTTTGGGCTTAAAGCCAATAGAAAATAATTACTATCAAACTAAAGTAGCAATGGAGATGACAAAGAGTTTTGTCGATTCGTCTGTGCCTGATGAAATGAACATAAGCCTTGCTGATCAAATTGCCATGCTCAACAAGTCAAGTGATTATTTTAAAAAGAATGATCAGTTTGAAAGAGGTAGTTTTGAAGAAGCTGTTTTTGGAAATCAAGAGATTGTGGAGGGTTTTCAGGCGTATGAAGAGCGGATGGGTCAAGCCCAAAATCTGCAGTTCCCGTCTAATTTTGAAATTTCAAAGCCAGCAGTAAAGAAGACGTCGAAAATATTTCGATCGATATTGAAGTTGGATAAAAACTTCAGTATCTATATTCATGGAGATAGGGATCGCGCTGAAAGAGGAGAGGATGAAAAAGGACGATTTTATAAGTTCTATTATGATATGGAAAGATATGAGTAAACAGGCTTAAAAATTCTTTATCCATTATTCTATCTAACTAG
>JAHDGD010000163.1 GCA_020627825.1 Saprospiraceae bacterium | reverse complement strand
AGAGAAAATTGATAGCTTCTTTTATCAATTTTCGGCTGGTCTAATAGGGGGAATTACGCCTAACGGATAATGATATCGATCGTCTCTCTGAGGTACGAAGAGATATGATCTGATATCTATTGTTACCTACTGGCGTTCATTTGTTGGTTACGCTTTTCCTTACAATTTACACATTCTTTTTGGTATAGCTTACAGCTCTCTGTCGCCCGCAGGGACGAGGACGGCAGTGTGCTGTAAATGCAAGGAATTCTATCTTGTTGATTTTCAGTTATTTCTGTTTTACCAATAAAATAAATTTATATTTTTTTTGTAATTATTTGATATTTATAGAGACTATTCATTTACCTTTCACGTCTCAATTGGAATTGTAAAACATGCTCATCTAATGGCAAATAGTAAAGTTGTTTATCCTGATAGTTTCGAGGCTCATAACCATTGGTATCCAAAGGCACTGAATGCGACCATTCACCCTATGATAAACTTCTTTTTGAATCTTACCCAAGATAGAATTATCACTCGATATTGTCATATGCATCCTACTGTGAACAAGGAGAAGTTGACTGAGGTACTTAACCATAAGGCCAAGTATTTTTTGTGGGCTGGTGCAGATCTTTTAAATGTGACTTCAGCATCAGGGAAGAGACAGATGGTTGTGATTGAGAATAACTCTTGTCCATCTGGTCAGAAGTCTATGCCGTTAATTGATGATAATCAAGAGCAAGGTAGTTATAGGCTAATGGTCGAAAGAACGTTTAAGCCAAGCTTAAAAAACCTAAGGAACAAAATTAGAGGGGGCTTAGCTGTACTCTACGATAAGAACCCTATGGAAGTATCTGGATATGCCGAGGTTATAGCTGATGTTATGAATGAGCCTGTCCATTATGTTTCATTTCATACTGACGAAAAGGACCCTTCGGCAAAATTTATTGGTGGCGTATTACATGTACTATCTGATGAAGAATGGATACCCATAAGAGCAGCATTCAGATATGTTACTCAGAAACCATGGAATAGGATTCCTGTTAATTGCAAAACCAAGATTCTTAATCCTACGATCGCTTGCCTTGCGGGAGGAAGGAATAAAATGGTCGCGGCCAAAGCATATGATATTTTTAATGCTGAGTTACAACAGTATGGTCTGAAAATCAACATCCCCGAGACTATCTGGGATGTAAGTAAAAACGAGATTCCTATCTGGGTACGGAAGATGGGCGGCCATGCCGTTATAAAGGTTCCATATAGTAATGCTGGACAAGGAGTATATACGATCGTCACGGAATCAGAGTTGGATGCTTTTATGGAGATGGATTTTGATTATGATCTTTTCATCGTCCAGAGTTTAATCGGAAACTCAAACTGGAGCAGCACGACTTCAGCCGGAAAGCTCTATCATGTCGGCACTATCCCAAATAATAAGAATCAAACGTTTGTAGCTGATATTAGGATGATGGTAAGTTCTACAGAAAAAGGGATTAGACCACTCTGTACTTATGCTAGAAAAGCTGAAAAACCTCTAGTTGATAATATTACAATTGGAACTGATAGTTGGTCAATGTTAGGAACCAACCTATCCATTAAGAAAGATGACGGAACTTGGGATAGCGATACCAATAGACTTGTATTAATGGACAGAAGGGATTTTAACAAACTAGGCGTTGGACTGGATGATTTAATCGAGGCTTATATACAAACTGTTTTATCAATGGTAGCGATTGATAAAATGGCAAAAACTTTAGTAAACAAACAAGGAAGATTCAGAATGAAGCTTTTCAAAAGTCTTAATGATGATCAGTCCTTGCTCGATGAAATACTTATAGATTAAGAAAACATGATAACAAAATAAAAGAAATGGATATGAATATTTTTTGTGAACAGATTTATTGGGAACCTTTCATAGGCATTGTTAAAAGCAAAAAAGAAAACTATTACTGATGAAGAATACTTATTTTGATCTTATCGATCAAAGTTATTACTTTCCTCAAGAGGGTTTTGACCTCAAGGACAAGTACCTCTCATTCCATGGTATTTCTCTCAAATACCTTATCGACAAATACGGAACCCCGTTCAAGCTTTTGTATCTCCCAAGAATAGGAGAACAAATTAAAAGGGCAAGAAATCTCTTCAACCGTGCAATAAAAAAAAATAGCTATCAAGGTAAGTATCATTATTGTTACTGTACCAAGTGTTGCCACTTTTCGCATGTGGTAAAAACAGCAATGAATGAAGGTGTACATCTAGAAACTTCATCGTCATTTGACATTGATCTTATCCTCAAATTATTGGAAGAGGGTCAGGTGTCAAAGTCTACGATTGTAGTGCATAATGGTTACAAGACAGATAGCTATTTAGAGAAAATAGTCAAGCTCAACCAGATCGGATTCAAGAATTCGATCCTCGTATTGGATTCTAAAACCGAACTTGAGCGAGTCAAAAAATATGCTGAGAACCTACAGAATCCATTGAAAATTGGAATCCGTATGGCCATAGATGAAGAGGCACAATCATCTTACTATACTTCTCGTCTAGGTATACGTCCATCAGAAATCTTGGATTTTTATAAAGAAGAGATCAAAGATGACCCATCTGTTTCACTTAAGATGTTTCACTTTTTTATTGACTCTGGCATCAAGGACAACTTGTACTACTGGGGAGAATTCCAAAAGGCCTTGAAACTCTATGCTGAACTTAAGAACGAAGCACCTGAATTGAAATCAATCAACCTTGGAGGCGGATTTCCTATTCGAAACAATCTGGGTTTCAATTATGACTATGAGTATATCATTAATGAGATCGTCAGAAATATCAAAACAGCATGCGAAAAATCTGAAATAGAAGAGCCAGATATCTTCACCGAGTTTGGAAAATACACTGTAGGTGAAAGTGGTGCTATCGTATTTTCTGTTCTTGAACAAAAAAAGCAAAATGATAGAGAGACCTGGTACATGATTGATAATAGTTTAATGAACACCATACCAGATGCATGGTCTATCCTTGAAAAATTCATCTTGCTTCCTATCAATAAATGGGAGAATGAATACACCAAGGTTAACATCGGCGGAATCAGTTGCGATCACTCTGATTACTATAATTCAGAAGACTTTAATCAAGAGTTAGTCTTGCCGAAATATGAAAATGAAGAAAGTGAGCCACTGTATGTAGGTTTCTTTCATACAGGTGCTTATCAAGATTCTATAAGTGGATACGGAGGCATCAAGCACTGCTTAATCCCATCCCCTAAAATGATCATTATTGATAGAGATGAGACTGGAAACTTTGTAGACTATGTCTATCGCAATGAGCAAACTGTAGAAGACATGCTTTCAATTCTTGGATATAAAAATGGCAATAATGAGTAATAAAACATTTGCAGGGATAGGGCGGCAATATTCCATGTTTGATAATTCAAAAATCTTGCTGCAATCCATCCCTTATGACGGTACAAGTACCTATGGTAAAGGTGCAGACAAGGGATTCGATGCCTTTCTTGATGCAGCTGAGAATATGGAACTCTATGATATAGAGACAGATACGGAAGTGTACAAGCAGGGTATTCATATGATGGAAGAATGGTCTGGTTTTTCTTCACCCGAAGAAATGTTTGAGAAGACCTATAAAATGACTAATGAGCTTTTGGGCTACAATAAATTCAATACTTTCTTTGGAGGAGAACATTCTATCAGCATAGGAATTATAAAAGCCTATTATGAGGCTTATGAGAATCTCACAGTGTTGCAAATAGATGCACATGCTGATCTCAGACCGACATACAACGGGACGCCATTTAACCATGCCTGTGCCTTATACGATGCTAGCCAAAATTGCAATTTGATACAAGTGGCAATACGGAGTATGGACATTTCTGAAAAGGAACACATGGATTATAATAAAGTCTACTTCGCTGATAGAATAGCCAATAACGAAGACTGGTTTGAAGAATCCATTGCTCAAATGACTGATAATGTCTACATCACTTTTGACCTAGATGCATTTGATCCATCGATTATGCCAGCAACAGGTACGCCTGAGCCTGGCGGATTGGATTGGTATTTGGTCACGAATTATCTACAGAAAGTGTTTGAAGAAAAAAATGTTGTGGGATTTGATATTGTCGAATTGGCTCCGATTGAAGGCATGACAACGCCACAGTTTCTGGCAGCCAAACTCTATTATAAAATGTTGTCTTATAAATTTTGTTAGAATGGAAAAAGGAAAAGTAAGTCAGTTCATACTCGAACATTACAAACACTTTAATGCCGCCTCTCTTGTTGATGCGGCCAAAGAGTACGAAGCTCAATTAGAACAAGGTAATAAGATGATGATCACCTTGGCGGGTGCTATGAGTACCGCAGAGCTCGGAAAGTCGCTTGCAGAAATGATTAGAGAAGACAAGGTCCATATCATCACCTGTACAGGTGCTAATCTTGAGGAAGATGTATTCAACTTAGTGGCTCATAATCACTATAAACGAATACCTCATTATAGAGACCTGTCGCCTCAAGATGAAAAAGAGCTATTGAACAATCACTTTAACCGTGTAACGGATACTTGCATTCCTGAGGCAGAGGCTATGAGAGCTATAGAGGGACATCTCTACAAAGTGTGGAAAGATGCAGATAATGTCGGCGAAAGCTATTTTCCACATCAGTATTTTTATAAGATTTTGCTAAGTGGTGAGTTGGAGGGAAAGTATCAAATAGATCCAAATGACAGTTGGCTTTTGGCTGCTGCCCAAAAGAATATCCCGATTATAGTACCTGGTTGGGAAGATTCTACCTGCGGTAACTTTTTCGCCTCCTATTGTATAGAGGAAGATATGGTACCCTCCACAATGAAGTCAGGCATTCAGTATATGATGTACCTTTCTAAGTGGTATGAAGAAAACACTAAGTCGAATGGCGTAGGCTTCTTTCAGATAGGAGGTGGTATTGCTGGTGATTTTCCAATCTGTGTCGTACCCATGTTACATCAGGATCTTGAAAGAGATGTGCCGATGTGGTCTTATTTCTGTCAGATTAGCGATAGTACAACCAGTTATGGATCCTATTCTGGAGCCGTACCTAATGAGAAAATCACCTGGGGAAAGCTCCTACCTGAGACCCCAAAGTTTGTGATAGAGTCCGATGCAACAATTGTTGCTCCTCTCATATTTGCTTACATTTTAAATTGGTGATAATGAAAAAAGTCAAAAAGATTAAAGACGAATTTTCAAGAAAAGATTCTAAAAGAAAGGAGAATAGAATATCAAAACCCAAAAAAGCTAAGCTCAGGCCAAACGAAAGTCAAGCTCCGAGAAACCTAAAAGTATATTTAAACGAAAAAGATGAGTAAACCTAAAATTATCAAAGACTTTGAGAAACTTAGTGAGGATATCTTAGCCCAGATTAAGCTTGAGTATCCTTTGGGTTTTCAAAAAAAATTGATCACATTCCAAAACAAAGAAGGAAAGTTTGTAAGTGCTTTGCCGTTCGAAACTGATGATTACTACTATCTTATAAGAATGACAAAAACTGAAGCAAAGGAGATTGTTGAGGACGACGAAGACTATGACGAAGATGGCAATCTAACCGAAGAAGCAAAAGAGCGGTTAGAAGATGAGTTAGCAGATAACACTTCAGAAGAATGAAAAAGCTAAAGGCACTAATTCTAACCGATCATTCTAATCATTCTTCAGAGAATTCACTTTATGCTCTGACAACGGAGCTCGTATCTCATCAAAATGTCAAAGATGTCTACATAGCGAGTCGTAAAACTGAATCTAATGCTTCTTTCTTTAGTGGTAAATTGGTTAGAGATATATCTTGTACAAAAGTGGATACGGCTTTTCGTTTTTTCGAATCCAAACATCCCTTAGATGCCCAGACAGAAACAATTACTTTAGGCAGTTTTGACTTTGTGTGGCTTAGATTGCCACCACCTTTGAGCAAAGAGTTTCTTACCTTTCTTGAAAGTATATTTTCTGATTGTATTATTATCAATAGCCCAAGTGCCATCTATGATACTGGTAGTAAGGCATTTCTCATGAATTTCACAGATGTCTGTCCACCTATGAGGATATGCAACTCACTGAAAGACATTATTAAATTTGGCTTAAAATTTCCTATAGTACTTAAGCCTTTTAGAGAGTATGGAGGCAAGGGAATTGTCAAAATAAACGGTTCAATTGTTAGTGAAGGATCAAATACTTTGACGCTCGAAGAATTCAAATCTCAGTATCAACAAAATCCAGTTGACTATCTTGCGGTAAAATATCTCAAGAACGTGAGAAAGGGAGATAAACGGATCATTGTAATAAATGGAGAAATACTTGGAGCCTCTTTAAGATTACCAGCTGAAGGTTCGTGGATTTGCAATGTTGCAATGGGTGGTTCATCACACGAGGCAGAGGTTACAATTGAAGAAGTAGAAATGATTAACACCATAGACCCACTTCTCAATTCACTAGGCATTATCATGTATGGAATTGATACATTGGTAGGGGATGATGGGAAGAGGGTTTTGTCGGAGATAAATACTACAAGTATCGGAGGATTACCGCAGATTGCTGAATTAAATGGTAAGCCACTTGTTAAAAGAGGGATTGATTTGATTGTGAACAATGTTTTAAATAGGTTAAAATGAAAGAGGTACTGAATATTGATGCGTTAAAACTTGAAACACTGCCAAGTGGTATTATTACACGATGTTATTTGAATGTCGTAGAAGATGGAATGGGAGAACCAGTTAAAATCCCTTTATTGGTTGCCAAAGGAAAAGAGAATGGACCTGTTCTAGGTCTAACTGCAGCTGTTCATGGCAACGAGTTAAACGGAATTCCAGTAATTCAGAGGTTGTTCAAAGAAATTGACCCTCAAAATTTGTCTGGTATTATAGTAGGTGTCCCAATCGTAAATGTGCCATCTTATCTAAGGAAAAAAAGGAGATTTCTCGATGGTGTTGATCTCAATCATATTATGCCAGGGAAGAAACACGGTACAGTAAGTCAGGTTTATGCTTGGCGGATTGTCAATAAACTTGTTAAGCATTTTGATTATTTGTTAGATCTCCATACTGCAAGTAATGGAAGAGTTAATTCTTATTATATAAGAGCTGATATGAGTGATGAAACCGTTAGAAAAATGGCACTTCTCCAGAATGCTCAAATAATTGTTCACAACCCTCCAAGTGATGGTACACTTCGAGGGACAGCAGATGAACTAGAGATTCCTGCTATAACTTTAGAAGTTGGGAATCCTAACTTGTTTCAGAAAGGAATGATAAGAGATGGTTTGACTGGCATACATAATCTACTAGGATATTTAGATATGTATGATTCAGAAGTTGAAGAGATTTCAGATGAAACTATTATATGCAAGAAGTCATATTGGATTTATAGTGATGTCGGCGGACTTATTGCAGTTCATCCTAAAGTTGCAGAATTAGTTAAAAAGGGAGATATAATAGCAACTGTTCGCAATATTTTTGGCGATATCGTTAAGGAGTACGAATCACCTGAAAATGGCGTTGTCATTGGCAAAAGTGTAAGTCCAGTCAATCAAACTGGAGGGAGGATATTGCATTTAGGAATAGTAAAATAGTTTATTGCTCACCATTGGGTGGTGGGTGGGAAAAGATGCGGGAAGCAGAAAAAGCAATGTGTCTGAAAGACTCTTTGCTTTTTAAGGGTTGGCAAAATTAATCTTCTGTTTATTGTTTAGATTATCTCTTTTTAATGTTTTTTCCGTCCCTCGCTTGTAGGTAACGGATCATGATATCCAGCGTTTCTGTGAGGTACGATCAGATATGCTGTGATCATCTATTGTTATGTGTAGTTTTTATTTATTCTTCTTCATAGAGTTCTTCAAGTTTTTTTCGACCTAGAATCTCATATTCTGTAAATGCTTCAGTTAGTTCATCCTCATAAAATAACTTTTTTGAACTATTTATTCGATGTCTTCCTTTGGCGTTTAAATCAAGAATGCTTGTTAAAACATCAAAACGAGATTGCAAAATTTTCATTTTGTTTAAATGTAAGTTGATTTTGGATTGTTTTTTAATCTCTTTGACTTGATATTTATTTGATTCTGCCACAATTTCATGCTGCTCTCTAGTTAATTTCATTTCTTTTCTAGTCATCTCAAGTTCCTTTCTTTGAAGCTCAAGTTCCTTTCGTTGGTTTTCTAAAGCTTCGATTTGTAGGTTGAGAGTTTTATTTTGATTTTGTAGATCATTATTTTGAATTAAGAGCGAAACAATTAAACCAGCAAAAGCAAAAGCGGAAAAAAGACCATTCACAGAACCAAATAAGTCTCCAAATTGACCTCTATTTTCCCAATTATCAAAAGAAAAATAAATTCCAATAAAGAAAAGCAAATATACAACCAGAATTAGTCCAACTATTTTGAATATTGTGTTTTTTGAAATGTTCATTTAATCCGTTCTTTTTAATTTTCTTGTTCCTTCAATCGAGTAATTATAATTTGGATTTATTTCATCCAAGAGACTTTCAAGAGACAATGTATTTTCGCTGAATTCAAGAACAAAAAATATTTTTTTACCATTTAAATGATTCAATTTCAAATCGTAGTGTTCAAACTCAAATTCATATTTCCCAGATTGAGGTTTTCCTGTCGTATATATTAACTCTAGCCAAAGCGAATTAATTTTGTCTATGATGCCATTCTCTATTTCAATTCTGTACTCTTGTACTGATAACTCCAATTCTTTCTTGTGATTAATTTCTAATTCTGACCTTGCCTTGATCCAATCAAGATTTAATAAAATTCCTCCATTATTCATTAATTCTAGACTTACACAATGGACATAACAATAAAGTAGTTCGCCCATAGTTTTTTTAAAATTTTCTGTCATTCTTTCTTTTGTCTAAATGATTTTGAAATCTGCTATATTTTTTGATATTCTAAAATCAGCCTTTCTGTTTAGAAACTAAAGTACTATTAAGAATTGATATCTTTTTTCATCAATTTTTGTCTGTCGAACTCTGTCTTGTCCTGGAATAGCTTCACACTATTTGATTAGTTAATAAATTTAATTCC
>JAHDGD010000162.1 GCA_020627825.1 Saprospiraceae bacterium | reverse complement strand
CCACTTGGCGTGGTAGCTCAGCTGGTTAGAGCGCAGGATTCATAATCCTGAGGTCGGGAGTTCAAGTCTCCCTCACGCTACTTTCGGAAAGTCCCTTACTCATTAAGTTTGGGGCTTTTCTTTTGCGAATTTGATTATTGTAAATCTTATCGTTTTTGAAAAAGTAACTAAAGAAAGTGACAAAACAGTAACAAAAACGATGTAAAGTTATCGATAACTGAGAGTTAATTACAAAATTAATATGGGTTAATCATAATTCTTTTGACTATCGGTGTATTATACAACTGTAACCATTTAACTCTAAAAAATGTCTGAGATCAATCACTTTACGAATAATGTGTAACCTCCAGCATTTCTATAGTTATTTTCTTCTTTTATCCAATCAAGCCTCTGAGATTCTGAAACTTCATTGATCATTTGGTAATTATTTTCTAAAGCAATACCATTGTTTAATCGAATGTAATTGTGTCTTAATATTTCTTGGCAATCAGGATCTAAATTAGGGTCTAAATCCAAATAAAATGAATTAAAATATATAATATATAATCCTGGATCTTTTATTCTTATAATACATTCAAAATTTCTTGTCTCTAAAGTATCAACATAATCTAAAACATATTCATAACCTATTGATGATGCAATAGTTAAATCTTCATAAGCTCTAATTTCATAATCTCCTTGTTTACTTATAATATCGATATATTCAGGAACGTATTCGTGAGAGGTTTCATTAATTCTCATAATTAACATAGAGTTTATTATCGGTATCTCTCGAAAATCAAAAAGTTCTTCACTATTTAAATCCATAAGTATATCCGGAATTTCAGAAGATATAGTAATCGCACTATCTACCATAAGAGTGTCATTTACTCCTGTTAATGAAACAGGAAATTCAAATAAAAGCTCCCGAAAACAAGGTGTAGGAAATTTGATACAACTTGAAAAAAATACCCCTATAACAATAACTAAAATATGTTTAATCATAATCCGTAATGAGACATTAATAAATCGACCACTAAATCCATATTCAAACATGTTTGTATAAAATTTGATGCATTAATCCAGCAAATCTCGTTCTCTATTTTTCTTTACGTCTAAAGTTATGCCAATAACTTGAACTGCTAATCATTCTTTAATGTGAAACCAAATGTCAAAAATTGATCTTGACGACTTTGACTTTCTATTACAAGACTCTCAAAAGAATATAAATAACTAATTGTAAAAGAAAAATACTTTTGAAAAGGGATTTCGAAGCCTACATCTGCTCTTAACCGATAATTATTTAAATGTAGAACTGACGGCTGAATATAACTTTCATACTTGAGTAAAAATTTTTCATTCCATAAGGCATTCTTTCCTTTTAACCACACAGTTGAACGAATGGTATTTAATTCTCTACTCCCATTATAAGAGGGAATATTAAATTCACCCCTAAAAAAAGTTGTGTGTTCGTATTCTCCTGTCAATGAAAAGTTTAAAGATTCCTTTTTTCTTTGTATCAAATTAAAGGTTAACCCACCACCAAATAAATACCGATAATTAATCTCACGTCGATAATTTGTACTAATTATTCCAAGCCCTATAGGATGGATTCTCTTTGAAGTTAAAAAAGATAAAAAATTCAAACTTAGTATATCTTCATCTGCCTTTACTCCACCAAAAGCCTGATAAATGTAAGAATTCCTTGTTTCGTATAGAACCCCTTTAACTGGAATATAAGAAACGTTCGCTGCTGTTCTGAATATACTTGTTTGCACATTCCCACTTTGAAATAATCCAGTTACGGTAAGATTAGCTTTCCAAGAAATAGAATCATTAACCATAACTTGTCCTTCTACCACAAAGCAAGTTATTATAAACATGATGAATACAACTATATTTTTCATCACACATGCTCTAGCACGCAAGCATACCCTTGACCCACTCCAACACACATTGTAACGAGCGCGTATTTCTTTTTTCGAAGTTGCAATTCAAGAGCTGCTGAATGCATAATCCTGGTACCACTTACCCCCAGTGGGTGTCCTATAGCAATTGCCCCTCCATTCGGATTAATTCGAGGATCATCATCCGTTAAACCAAGAGCTCTTGTACACGCAAGAGATTGTGCTGCAAATGCTTCATTCAATTCAATTACATCCATATCATCTAAAGTTAATCCTGCTTTAGACAATGCCTTCTGTGAAGCATACACTGGGCCAATTCCCATTATTCTAGGCTCCACTCCTACAACAGCAGAACTTACAATACGAGCCATTGGCTTTAAGTTGTATTGATTTATTGCATCTTGAGATGCTACGATAACAGCTGCAGCACCATCATTTAACCCTGATGCATTACCTGCAGTTACCGTTCCCCCTTCTTTTTTAAAAGCTGTTCTCAATTTCCCTAATACCTCCAATGAAGTATTCGGTTTTATAAATTCATCTTGATCGAAAAGGATAGGATCAGACTTTCGTTGAGGAATAGATACTGAAACAATTTCTTTTGCTAACCTACCACTTGTCTGAGCTTCTGTCGCTTTTTGCTGTGACCATAAAGCAAATTGATCCTGATCTTCTCTCGAAATACTGTACATCTCGGCTAAATTTTCCGCAGTCACACCCATGCCATCTGTCCCATACAACTCTTTCATTTTCTTATTTACAAAACGCCATCCAAAACTACTATCATGCATCTGAGCATCTCTACCGAATGGTTTTGAAACTTTTGAAATCACCCATGGACCTCTGGTCATATGCTCTACTCCTCCTGCTATAAACACATCCCCGTCTCCCGCTTTAATAGCTCTATTGGCATGAACAATAGCAGACATCCCACTTGAACACAATCGATTCACCGTCTCACCAGGAACACTCCATGGCAATCCTGCTAATAATGCGCACATTCTCGCAACATTCCTATTATCTTCTCCTGCTTGATTCGCGCACCCAAAGATCACATCATCATACGCATCTAGTGGAATGGAAGCATTTCGCTCTATAATAGCTTTTATGGGAATTGCACCTAGATCATCTGTTCTTACAGTTGACAAGGTTCCTGTAAATTTTCCAAAAGCAGTCCGTACTCCATCTATTATAAATGCATCTTTCATTATCTTCTTTTTTTATGCCTTGGATGGTTATTTCTCCTTCCTTTGTTTCCTCTACCTCCGCCAGGTTTTTTAGGATTCCATTCTGGAGAACTTCCCATCTCTTCAGGTACTTTTAATTTAATAACTTCTTGCTCTATCAACTTTTCAATCTTAGCAAATTTGTACATATCTTCTTCATTCACAAGTGTGATTGCTACACCAGTTGTATCGGCCCGTGCTGTTCTTCCTATACGATGGACGTAATCTTCCGCATCTCGTGGAACATCATAATTGATGACTAAATTGATATCTGCCACATCAATTCCTCTTGATAAAACATCTGTTGCTACTAACACACGAGTTTGCTTTGATTTAAATTTTCTCAATGCTGCTTCTCGATCAGCTTGAACTAAATCACTAGAAACTGCTTGCACATCGTAGCCTTGATTTGAAATTGCTCGAACAATGGTACTCACATTTTTCTTCGTCGAAGAAAAAATTATTATGGAATTATATGCTGGTTTATCATTGATCAATTTACGAATCAATTTCGCTTTTTGTTCATCGCGTGTAAGATATGCTGCTTGCAATATACCTTTGGAAGGTTTTGAAATCGCTATACTAATTTCAACTGGATCCTTCAACATAGCTTTTGACAGCTTTCTAATCTTAGGTGGCATCGTTGCGCTGAACAATAGATTCACTCTATCCTTAGGCATGTGCCTTACTATTCGCATGATGTCATCATGAAATCCCATATCAAGCATCCGATCTGCCTCATCTAAAATAAGATATTCAACTTGTGAAAAATCTGTGTACTTAAAATTCAAGTGTGTGATCAACTTGCCTGGCGTTGCCACCACAATGTCTGCACCATGCGATAATGCTTTCTTTTCCGCTTCAAATTCTTGTCCACTAGTTCCTCCATAAACTGGAATTGTTCCAACACCAGCAAAATATGAAAAAGCCTGAATTTGTTGATCTATTTGGATAACAAGTTCACGTGTGGGAGCAATGACTACACATCTTGTTTTATTGGATGAACGCTCTGATAATTCATTTAATACAGGTAAAATGAAAGCTGCTGTTTTTCCAGTACCAGTTTGGGCGCAAGCCAATAAATCTTTGTTATCTAGTATAGCTGGAATTGCTTTTTCTTGAATGGGTGTCGCTTCTTCAAACCCCATATAGTATAGAGCATCTTGAATTTTATTATTGAGACCTAGCTCTTCAAATGTCATTAATTTTTATTGTTTCGTTTTTTCGATTGAATGTTTTTTGGGCTCGAGCCCAAAAAGATAACGCTTAAGATTTCTTTTTATCACAACTTCCTTGACATTTTCCGTACAAGTTCAGGTTGTGGTGCGTAATTTTAAAGTCGAGCATTTCTCCCATCATGTTTTTAATATTCTGAATGCGTGGATCACAAAATTCCAAAACTTTGCCACAATCAACACATATCAGGTGATCATGCTGTTTGTATCCATAGCTCTTTTCATATTGTGTTACATTCTTACCAAACTGATGTTTCGTAATAAGATCACAAGCAACTAATAATTCAAGTGTATTATATACTGTCGCTCTGCTGACTCTGTAATTCTGAGTTTTCATGTGAATAAAGAGCACTTCTGCGTCGAAGTGATCTGTTCTTTTGTAGATTTCTTCAAGAATTGCGAACCGCTCCGGCGTTTTTCTCAAATTATTCGACTCCATATAATTCGTGAAAATAGCCTTTGCCTCTTGAAATAGTTCTTCGTTTAATACTTCTTGAGATTCCATTATTCTTTCTGTTTTCGTACCACATTGGAGATTCCATCGATTTCTAAAAGTGCTTTAATTGCAACATTCAACTGATCTGTATTCATGACTACAATGCCAATATTACCTTCAAAATATCCTTCTTCTCCCGCAATACTAAAATTGCGAATATTAATACCTAGTTTATTACTTATAAGATCAGAAATGGTTTGTATAACACCAATTCCAGAATCTACACCTGTAACAACTAAATCGACTACAAAGTTATTTTTCTTATCTCCTACCCACTCTGCTTTCAATACTCGATACCCATAGTTCGCTATAAGATGTGTCGCATTTTTACAACTTGTTCTATGAATTTTCAAGCCTGCCCCCGAAGTTAAATAAGCGAATATACTATCTCCTTCAACTGGATTACAGCAAGTGGCGAAATTATATCCATAGGTGTCTGCCGGTTCGCCATTGACCAAGATTTTGGCTTTCGCTAATTTCTGAGCACGCTTTTCTTCTTCTTTCTTGGTTTTGGGGTCTTCCTGCTTCGATAAATCATCCTCTGTCTCAACAATTTCTGGCAATTTCAATTGTTGACCTTCCACTGTAAACACTTTCATCTCAGTAGAAAGATTAATATGCTCTTGCGATATGGCAAAATATAAGTCTGGCCGTGAAACAAATCCGAAATACTTAACCAACATGTCAACATTATCTTCGAAGTTGACTTTCATATTCTTCAACTTTCTCATCAAGGCCTCTTTACCGAGTTCGCCAATCTTTCTCCTCTCTTCTTTCATCGCATTGCGAATCTTAGCTCTTGCCTTACCTGTCACAACAATTTTCAACCAATCTTCATTTGGTTTCTGATTCTTATTAGTTGTTACAGTTACTTGATCTCCATTCTGAAGTTTGTATCCCATAGGGACCAACTTACTGTTTACTTTTAATGCAGTTGCATGATATCCTACTTCAGAATGAATGTCAAAAGCAAAATCCAATGCTGTTGCCCCTTTGGGCAATATCCTCATATCACCTTTTGGGGTAAAAACATAAACTTCTTCGTTGAATAAGTTTTTCTTGAAATCATTGATAAATTCTAGCGCATCACTATTCGACGTATCCAGAATATCTCGGACATTATCCAACCATACATCAAAAACAGAATTATTTGATTTTATACCTTTATATTTCCAATGCGCTGCAAATCCTCGTTCTGCAATCTCATCCATTCTTTCTGTACGTATCTGCACCTCAACATAAGTCCCTTCAGGTCCTACAACTGTAGTGTGTAAAGATTCATAACCATTCCCTTTCGGAGTCGTAATCCAATCCTTCAAACGTTCAGGTATGGGACGATAAACATCTGTTATGATGGAGTACATTGCCCAGCAAGCCGTTTTTTCTTTCTCGGGTTCTACATCTAGGATGACTCGAACTGCGAACAAATCGTAAATCTGCTCGAATGGGACTTTTTTAGTCCTTATTTTATTCGCTATTGAAGAAATACTTTTAGGTCTATACATGATGCGATATGCAATGCCTGTTTCTTCGAAATGTCGTTCAAGTGGATTTATAAATTCTTTTATGTATTTCTGTCTTTCACTATCTGTATTCGCAAGTTTTTCAGTAATCTCTTTATAAAATTCAGGCTCCTGAATACGCATGATGATATCCTGGAACTCTGTTTTCAACTTATATAAACCAAGTCGATGTGCAAGAGGAGCGTAAATATATTCTGTTTCAGCAGCAATTTTAAGTTGTTTATGGCGCGGCATAGCTCCTAGAGTTCTCATGTTGTGTATGCGATCTGCCATTTTTATGAGAACCACTCTTACATCTTCAACTAACGTAGAGATAACCTTTTTGAAATTTTCAGCTTGAGGACTTTCAGAATTGTTATACATCCCATCTAGCTTTGTCAGGCCATCGACGATCTTCGTTATCTTTTCACCGAAAATTTCACGAATTTGTTCCAGTGTATAGGGTGTATCTTCCACCACATCATGTAATATAGCACAAATTACAGCTGTGGGTCCTAGTCCTATCTCTTGAAAGCAAATTCTAGCAACTTCAAGAGGATGAAAAAGATAAGGCTCTCCAGACTTTCTTCTTTGCTTAGCATGACCATCATAAGCCATGTCAAATGCTTTCTGAAGTAAGTCCAAATCATTTCCTGTAAGAGAAGGATTCACGATCCTTTTCAATTCATCAAAGACTGCTACTAGCTCTTTGTGTTCGTCCGTATTTATTGCAGTATTAGATACAGGCATCAGATTTACTTCATTTTTAAAACAAGCGTAAACCTCAAAAATAGAGTTAATTATCTATATATTTTATTCAATGAACCTATTCTTACAGAATTCGGTAACTTCGCGGCATGTTCGATATAGATACTATATTCATCATTTTAGGTGGCTTTTTAGCCGGCTCTATTAATTCCCTAGCAGGTTTTGGTTCGGTTATTACCTTGTACATTCTTATGGAAATTATAGGGTTATCACCTAGTATTGCAAATGGGACAAACCGTGTTAATGTTCTAGCAAATGCTTTTGCCTCAACAGTAGGATATGCACAGAATAAAAAGTTGAATTTACGTAAAATATGGCCTCTTATTCTTATCGTCATTATAGGTTCCATTATAGGTGCATATACAGCTACAAAAATTAGTGATGACTATTTCCGAATCATCATAAGAGTCCTTATCGTCTTTGTTGCCATTCTTCTGTTTTTAAATCCCAAACGATGGATAATAAATGAATCTGATGATCTTGATCTAAATTGGTACATCCTTTCGCCTCTATTTTTAGTATTGGGATTTTATGGAGGACTTATCCAAGTTGGGTCAGGACTTTTTATTTTAGCAGGTCTTGTTCTTTTAGCAAAAAGAGAATTATTTGCGGCTAATGCATTGAAAGTCTTTATTATTTTCTTGTACTCGTTTTTTGTAATTTTCACCTTTCATATAAGCGGGCTTATCAATTGGAAAGCTGGAATCTCATTAGCGATTTCTCAAGGTCTTGGTGCATATTTAACATCCAGGTTTGCGCCTAAAATTAAAAATGCAAATGTGTGGGCTTACCGTGTATTGGTAGTAGTTGTTGTCATCATTATAATTCGAGAAGGATACATGATCTTTATTCAGGATTAACAACTTAAAAATTTTAATAGTGGGGCTTTCGCCCAAAATTTATCTATTTCTTTAGTTAGATTAACCGCTTAAAAATTATTTACAAACAATTAACTATCAATAATTTAGAAAAATGTTTTTTTCTACAGAATGTATCCCTTTTTGAAAATCCACTTTTAAAAGCAAATAAAATCTAAAATTTGGCATGGTTTATGATTTTCTAAATGCATTATGGATTTAGAGAAAATTAACCGAAAACATTTTATGGAAACTGACATGTATTATCGTGTCGGTTATGGGCTTTCGTCCAAGTTATTGGATTTTAAAAATGGGATTATTTTCATAGAAATTACAATGGGGAGAAAGTGGAAGAAAACTTATAATGCTACAGCTCATGAGTTGGCTTATTGTTGGAAAGAAGCACATCCAGAACTATCCAAAGCCATAGCTTGTAAAGTATTCATAATAGACACTAAGAAAAATCAATACAAACAAAGTTTGATACATAGCGGAATTACTCCTGGATACGATGCGAAAAAAGGAGTTCTATTTTCCGAATATTATATGAATTAATTGCTGCGACTGTTACAGCAAAACCTGATGAAATGTGTTTTGAACACTTAACTATACTATTTGCATTTTCGAGTGCAAATAGTATTACATTCTTTTATTAACCTGAGTTCGGGATTAATTGCGAAAGCAAAAATTAAAGGAAACGCTTTATTCAAGGCGTTTTGTTGAAAATGTGGCGAGCCACATTGAAATAAAACAACGCAGAAGAAAGTGGAATACTTTGATTTCTCTTAAAATTTGTAGGCCAAAGATTGATTCACTAATTTTATTTCGTTTAAAGTCTAAATGATTCATTGACAATCAAGTGTATACAATACAATCAATTGCGAGCTAGTAATCCCGAACTCAGGTTATTGCAAAAGAATAGGTCAATAGGATGCCTTCTTTATCAAACCCACATTATGCAATAGAAAATCTATTATAACCTAAACTGCCTTTGAAATAAAGGCTACGCCAACTTTTGCTCACTCACCATAGTAGCAACTATGATTCATTCACAAAAGTTGTTATTTCTTAGGCATTTCAGGTCTCATC
>JAHDGD010000161.1 GCA_020627825.1 Saprospiraceae bacterium | reverse complement strand
AACAGTCTCCCTTCTTTCGAAAAGAGACTGCTTATTCATTTTATCTAGGAATCAACGGATCACATTTTAATGATCTGCTTCACCTCTCGCTGACCTGAGGACTTGATCTCTACAACATAACTTCCCGCTTTCATTGCCGTCAAATCCAATAGATACCTCGTGTCATGAAGCTCCACTTTTTGCATCACTTGCCCCAATTGATTATACACAACAATCGATTCAATGAATTGACTACCATCTCTTGAACCAATGGTCACAAAGGAAGATGTAGGATTCGGGTAACTTAGAAAATAGGGAGGTGCGGTATCCAAGGTAGACGATATACCAAGAGAGCGAATGTCCGAATATTCATACTCGCCATCCATATCAAACATTTTCAAGCGATAATACACATAAGGTACGTTGCCATACTTTCCTGCAAGATCGATATCTAAAAAGGTGTAGGTTTCTATGGAAGTCGAATTCTGCACCGCATCTACGTCACCTATCAGGGAGAAATTGGTGCCGTCGGTACTGGACTCCACTTCATAATATGATGCATTCGCTGTTCCTGCCGTTGTCCATATCAATTCAGCATCTTCTTCTTTTTTCATAACATCGAAAGACAGCAAATTGACGGGCAATGTTGTTTCTTCAATCGCGTAATTTGCCAACATTCGAACATAGGCCGCTTGATAATAAATCGCTGGTTCCGTTATTTCCCATGACACATCAACTGTCCCGTTAAAGTCTGCGTATGCTTTTTGAGATGGTTGACCGTAGGGTGGATTATTGTCTGGATACGTATAGCTGTTATTCGGTCCACCTGGCACATAACCTGGAGCTGGGCCGTACAGTGAGGTCAATGCGTTGTCAAATTCCGAGCCGTCAGCAAACCATCCATGATAAATTTCATCTACACTATTTTCAGCACCATAATCATACATATTCGATAAATACACTTTGGTTAACGGATTGATTCCATGATAATAATGGATGACCTCTTCCGCTTTTTGAGCATAACTTTCATTCTGCTCAGGATGGATGTCATATCGCTCCACCATTTTATTCAGATTGGCATAATCTGCCTTTGTCTGATTGCTTCCCCAGTGATATGAAAAATCAGGCATGTACGCTCTATATAAATCCAAGTCATTCTGTCCAAAAAATCCATTCCAATCTTGAGATACATGCGGAAAAATAGAACTGGTTATGGTTGTTGATGTGGTTTGATCTGCTGTGGGAAATGTAGTATATAAAAATAAAGCTTCCATCGCTTCATTGGTGTAAGGCCCTAGCCATCCTTGGTTTATAGGCGTTGCATCATTTACATGTTCGATGATATAATCTCCATATAAGGCGTCACCTGTAAGATCATATAAATATACAGCAGCAATTAAAGCCGATTCTTTTTGTTTGGCCTCATCCCAATCCGCATCTCCCGAAACAATAGATCCATCGTCGCATTCGGTATCCAGATCGTTTGCTTCTAGTTTTTGAAGGTAATAGGCAAAGGCTGAACTGGCTTTTGCTTGTAATTCTGTTCCATAAGCTTCAAGACCAGCTACTTCATTATACGTCCATGCGGCGTGGGCAAACATGGATGCAACGGCAACCGAACCAGCTGAACATTCAGGTCCATAGTACCGCTGGTCTGTATTCGCACTAGGTGGATAAGATACATTTTCGTTGTAATTTTTACTCCCTATCTTGATGTGAACTGATCCGTCTTCATTCATCATTTTCTCCAACCACTGAAGCTCCCAGTTGATCTCATCTAGCAGATCAGGAATGCCATTACCAGACTCTGGTAGATTCCAGCCATCTGAAAATACACTAGGATTTTCATCGTACGCACTTAACAAGTTGTGAATCGCTCCATGGGCGAAGGTCACATATTTGTTGTAATCACCTGCGTCAAACCATCCGCCTGTCATATCTCGTTCCAAACTGGCATTCCCTTGGTCATAGATGTATCTTGCATTTCCATCCTGCAGATCATTGTTGAAATTAGTCCCATCTGTCCAGTTCATCTCAGCAAAAGGAAATTCTTTAGCCATATTGCATCGATTGTAATAAAACATCTTGGTAGCAACTTGCAGGACTTCATTATATACATCATCTTGTATCTCAAATTCGTATGATCGTACATTGTTTTCTACATCCATTATGTAATAAGTCCCTGTTGTCGTTACCGATGAAAAATCAAATTGCCATCCTTTATCGCCCGATTGATCATGTGTATTTCCTTCATTCCATATTTCGGGTGAACCTGAGAAAACAACCTCTTGCGTTTCAGTCTGTATAACTTGAATGACATTTCCTGGCGTATAGGATTCATCCGAGTTATACCCAATTTGCGGGTCTGAAAAGACAGCAACTTTAGTCATTGCTGGTTGGTATCCGAACTGGTCAATGTGTATGCGTTCGGTAATTTCCGCAGAAGGGGCAGCAGGTAGACTGTAGGTTGCAAAACCATTTCCTGCAAAGCCAACAACGACATTGCCGTATTCGTATGGATTCGCTTCAAAAGCAATGGGCCAGTCATAAATTCCCATAGGATAGTCTCCTATCATTTCCCATGTGTTGCAATTGTCTGTAGATAGGTAATAGCCATATACTCCATCTACTTCTCCGCATATGAAAACACTCGGATAATCGGATCCTGGAGCTTCTTTACCTATGCTTACATTGATTACTTTCGATGTTCCTTCTACCTCTATCCAACTTTCACCATAGTCAGTAGAACGAAGAAGTCCTTCAATTCCTGAAACATCTTCTTCTGGTCCATTGCTAAAAAACATATGCCCTTCTTGTCCTTGAACGGATAAAAGCTTACCATGAAATGACCATGCCGGTAAAACAGCCGCTTTTCGAGTCCATGATACACCACCATCTTCTGTCGTAAAAAGATCACCTGATCCCCAGTCATACAAGTAGAATGTTCCTTGTAGTTGTTTATCTGCTGCAAGTGCTTTTCTTTTAAACCATGGGCCATCCAAGCAACATGCATCCGAGTCTCCCGGTAAATCTACTTCTGTCCACGTGGTTCCTTTGTCCAAGGTATAGTAAGGGTTTCTATTTTGCCCCGGTAACCAAATGATGTTGTTGTTATCTTGAGCGGAGACTTCCAATTGACCAAAAATAAGATCGAATTCATCTCCTGGCATACTGGGGAATCTTGTCCAGCTTTGTCCTCCATCTTCGCTGTATCCGCTATTCCGAGTTTCATCATCATAACAACAATAGCGAATATCTTCTATCAAAGCGACAACAAATTGCTCATCTGTAGGACTTTGACTAAGATCCCAGCACGAATTGAATCGTGCCGAAGGAAGATGTTGCGTGGGATATTCATTGGCTGGGGTATGCATGAACATAGGAAAATCCCAGTGCGCTGTTAATTTGTTCCCATTTGAAAAGGAGAGCACATCATTCGACACCAAGTGCTCTTGACCTTTGGAAAATTCATTCCATACATAGGTCCCTTCGTCGCTCAGATCTATATAAAATGTTCCAGTTCCAAACGTCACCCATATCCGCCCTGTTTCAATAGGATCAAATTCTGCTTCTCCTAAAGTAAACCATTCTGTTTGTGTCCACGCCAACCATGGAATGTTTTCTGCAGAACGCTGAATACCCTTATAGGTCCACGTTGGGTTTTCTGCACTGGCATTTTCTGTGACATATGTTTCGCTGTATCCTTCTGAAAAAACAACTACTCGATCTGCATTGAATGGATCAAGTGCGATTTCCGTATAAGGAATAGATAAGTCTGCTGTAAATACCTGCTCCCATTCTTCATTCCGATAAACATACACGCCGAAAGGATCGAAGCCATCACGACCTGATATGTAAAGATGTCCATTGGCATCTATTTCCATATCGTAAATCCAAACATCATTATTGGGAAACAGGGTATTGGTAATATTCGTGAAAGTGACACCGCCATTCATTGATTGAAAAATCCCTTCTCCATCAATAGCGATGTAAAGAATTTGTGTCTTACCATTCGCCACAGTACTACTTTCGTCAAAGGCTATCGAACGAACACCTTGTTCAGCAGTACCTGCTGGTAGACTGTTAACAGCTGTCCAGTTCATGCCATCTTCTGTGCGGAAAAGACCATCATTGATGCTTCCAAAATACACAACATCCTCATTTTGAGGATCAACTTCTAGTCGTTCACCAAATAATTTTGATGCATCATCATTAGGAGCCATATCCATATTGTCAAAATTGGTTCGGTACCAGTTCTCTCCCTTATTGTCCGATGCATAGATAGTGTTGTAATATGCCATGTAGGTTCTGCTAGCTTGAGAGGGAGCTGTGGCAATACTAAGCACCCCGCTATAGGTTGACCAATCTACATCTTGGGAGGGCATAGAAGTATGTGTTACGATTTGTTTCCAGGTGTCATTTCCTGGGTCAAGACGATAAGCACCGCCTACGTCGGAACGAACATATAAAGTGCCATCGGGATGAATATCCATTCCTGTAATCCATCCTCCAGCTCCAGTTTTTAGCGTCGTCCATTCTCCTTGAGCAATGAGTAGGATAGGAGTGCATACGAATAAAATCAAGGTCCATTTGATATTTTTCATTTTTATTAATTTTGAAGTTAATACTGATTCATTTTACGGTTATCGGCAGTGAAACGGATAAGTAAAATGATACCCTACCTTTTTTTTATCTTTTATGAATATTTGTGCAGAACCGGTTTTTAAAAAAGTTTATGAAAAGTGTCAGAAACCGCTTCAACACTTCCTTTTGGCTAGAGGAGTTGTTCTGGATGCAGTAGCCGATCAAGTCCAAGAATGTTTTGTCCGATTGTGGAAGAATTGCGATAAAGTAACCGAAGAAAAATCACTTTCCTATCTTTTTACAACTGCTAGTCGATTGCAAATCGATGTCTTCAGAAAAAATAAAACAAGACTTCAATTTCGAAATCAACAAACGGAAGCTCTAGTTGATAAAAAAGATGGACAATACGAGCTCGAGGGAAAAGAGTTCAAAGCGCGTTTTGAAGAAGTACTGGATAAAATGAAGCCGAAAAGTAGAGAGGTGTTTTTTATGAATCGTTTTGATAACATGACATATAAACAGATTGCAGAGACTTTAGATATTTCCGTAAAAGCGGTAGAAAAAAGAATGTCAATTGCGCTTAAACATCTACTTCAACATAAAATAAATTTAAAAAAGTAGGGTATTGTAGCTCTTGAACGTTAGCATATAGAATGGAAGAAGGAAACGACATATTATTAGCGAAATGGTTAGCTGGAGAACTTTCAGAAGAAGAAATGAATGCTCTAAAGGATCAATATGATCTTGATTCTTTAAAAGAGATCTTGTCAGCTCAAGAACAACTTGAGCCTGAGATTGTGGACAGTCAGGACATATGGGTAAAGATAAAGGCAGAACATGAGGAAACGACTTCACTTGACCCTAATACAGAGGTGAAAAAGCGTCGAAAAGTAAGGTATGCCTGGATGGTCGTTTTACTGTTAATTTGTGCTATTGTTGCCATTCTATATGGACTTTTACACAATTCTACACAGCACATTGAGACAGATGATGCAAAGACAACTCCGTATCTTTTTGCTGAAGGGTCTTCAGCGACAATAGGACCTCGTTCGACACTGAGATTTGATACACGCAAGTGGGAAAATGAAAGAACGGTTTATTTGAAAGGACAGGCTTCTTTTAATGTCGAGAAAGGAGTGCCGTTTATCGTTGAAACAACCGCCGGTAAAGTAGAAGTATTAGGAACAGAATTCGATGTATGGTCTATCGATAAAGCCTATATGAGAGTTTCTTGCACAGAAGGAAGCGTGCGTGTTTCTGATCAGTCAGGTACATCAAAGGTACTCTCGGTAGGAGAATATGTGTATATTGCCAATGAGCGTATTTTAAATGTCGAGCAGAATGTAAGTAAAGAAAAAGATTGGTTAACAGATTTTCGAAATTACAAAACAACACCTATCCGAGTTGTGTTATCTGATCTAGAGAGATTTTATGCACTAGATTTTGAAATAGAGGAGGACATAAAGGATGATGTTTTTTCTGGAGTCTTACCCATAAATGATCGAACGAAATGCATTCAATACATTGAGACGAGTTTATCGTATGAATCAAGTACAACAGCAGATAAAATTGTATTTAAAAAGCGCAAGTAAGCCTATATATTGCGTCTTATTGCTGTTTACTCCCTTTTTTACTTGGTCTCAGTATCATTTTGTATTTCAAGAGAAATCTGCAGTCGATATAATAGAAGAGGTTGAACACAGCATGGATGTAGTGTTTAATTACAATGATGCAATTTTTTCTGAAGAACTCTACAGTTTTTCTATTTCAGGAAATCAGGATTCCATTATACAGAAGCTACAACTTATCATGAAGATTGATTGTGTTGTTTTGGAGAAAAACATTTATGCCATCAAGCTGGCAAGTGATCAATCACGGCCCATTATGACACCAAGTTTATCCTTCCATATTCAATCCACTTCCGGTGAAATTTTACCTTATGCAACTGTCATTTTAGTAGATTGGAACAAGGCGCTCGAAAGTAATGAAGAGGGGAAATGTATGCTGAAAGGAATGTATGCCGATGAAGATCAACTGCTCATTCGGTATGTAGGATATGAACAAAAACGAATAGCTATAGGTGACATAAGAACTACTGCAGTTGTGAAACTAGAACCATCGAGTCATGTTTTAGGCGAAATTGTATTAACCGATTTTTTGACTTCCGTCAAAAGCAATGACATCGAAAACGAAACGAATATTCAGAACATTCCAGTTGCAGGATTAGCCGACCAAGATATGTTGCGTAAAAGTCAGCTGTTGCCAGGAATACACAGTTCCAGTGAATCATTGAACGATCTCCAAATACGTGGTGGTCCACCCGACCAAGTGAGCTATAAGTGGAACGATATCCGTTTGTTGCAAACCAGTTTGTTCTATGGTCAGGTAAGTGCTGTAAATCCATTTATGGTGGATAAGGTGGTTGTTACACGAAATGGAAGTTCAGCCAATCAATCGGGACAAGCATCAGGTTCCATTATCCTAGAGTCGAATCATAAAATCGAGAATAAACGAAGTGTTCAACTCTTTTCCGACTTATTGTATTCCAATGTTGGCTTATCGATTCCCTTATGGAAAGACAAGTGTTCAGTAAAAGTTGCCTTTCGCAAGTCGCATAATTTTCTAGGGAATACACCTTTATATGAACAATATTTTGATCAGACCTTTCAATTTGGTCAATTAACAAACGATCAGTTTTATCTTGACTTTTTTGATATCAGAGGACAAGAGGATATTACAAAGAGATTCAACTTTGACGACCTCTCTACTTCATTCAAGTGGGCACCTTCCAAGCATCTTTTTTTTAAAGCCTCTTACGTCAATTTAAGCAATCAATTTGATTACATCTATTATGATGGCTTGTTCAATGAAAACACAAAAGCAGATCAATTGAGTCTGGGGAATTCAGGCTGGAATATCGCAGGTGAATACCGCATCAATTCATCTTGGGATCTCAAGATGTCTTATAGTGGAAGTCGCTTTCGAAACACGTATTCGTTTACTGAAAATGTGGGATTTGAAAACGATGAAGATCGGTTTAAAGAGAATACGGTACAGCAGAATACGTGGAATACAACAACACGCTATACGCATCAGTATTTTGAGGCAGAGGTAGGTGTGCAGCAAGAAAATTGGTCTGTAGCGTATGTGGACACTACTCGAATACCCGAACAAGGTCTTTTTTATGATAAAAGTGCGATAGCATCTTCTGAGCTCAGTTCATTTGCAAAGGTAAAGTGGCGATTTATCCCACGGACTTTGATTGAAACAGGAGTTCGGTATTCGGATTTTGGTTTGAGTTTAGTGGATCGAAAGTTTATAGAGCCCAGGATTCATGTTTCCCATACAGTATGGAAAGGCCTTACATTACATGCACACTATGGATTGTTTCATCAGAATCTGAATAGACGGTTGTTCTTTTCGAATCTGGATGTCGAGAAAGGCGTGTGGTATTTATCGGATGAACGGCCGGAGTCATCGAATTTTATATGGGTGGTTCAGAATCGTCAGACAAGTGTAGGATTGAAGTATGTACTGAATAATTGGAAATTTACGGTGGATGCCTATACGAAGTTAGCAGAAAATATATGGACATCGGCGCTTGATTTTTCGATAGAAGAAGATCCATTTGCGTTTGCTGATCTGCGTGTTCAGGGGCTAGAGTTTTCGAGTCAATATCAGAACAAGAGGTGGAATCTATTGTGGACATATGAGTTGACAGATGAAGTGATGACGATTAAGACGGAGCCGAGCTATGAGATCAGCAGTCCGTTTACCCAGCGGCATAGGGTGTCGCTGATGCAGTCGTATAAAAGAGGCAACTGGTTGTTTTCTTCGCGATGGCGATATAATTCAGGAAGACGGTATTCGGAAGGAGCTAGGCTGACCACCATAGAAGAGCCCGAATTTCAATATGTGATAGAATACAATTCTATCCTTGAAAATACGATTCCGGCTTATCACAGTTTGGATGCTTCGGTTAGTTATACCTGGACATTTGGGAAAGAGCAGAATAGAGAACTGGAAATAGGTTTGCACCTTCAGAATCTATATAATCGAAGAAACATCATCAAACGTCAGTATTATATTGACTATACAAAAGCCCCATTTGAAATGGCCTTTTATGACAGACGAGGTCTAGGTTTTACGCCGAATGTATCCATTATGATGCGTTTTTAAAAAGTGGTGAAAGCGAATCCTTGATTATTAATTTATTAGTGAAGATGATCTGATTTGTTTTTTTTGGGCTCGAGCCCAAAAACGGTAGTGCTTTTGAATTTGCGAGGAAGGATAGAGTAGGGGCGTGTCAAAGTTGTTCGTTATTTTTTGAATTTGTCTTTTATGGGTATATTTAAGGAGAAAAGGACACCTAGTTTACAGAAAAGGTGTGGATGTGATTTAGTTATTAACTTTTGGATATTAGTGATCAACGATGAAGCCTAAATATTACGGGGCTTTTCGAACCTTAACTTACCTTGTTATTTCGTATCTTAGATTTCTGTAGTCGTTTATAACCGTTAAA
>JAHDGD010000013.1 GCA_020627825.1 Saprospiraceae bacterium | reverse complement strand
CCTGGTACATCTGCTATACATTCTACTGTTACATCATTTGGAGTTGGGTCAAGAACAGGTGGTGTTGTATCATCAAATGTATACGTAATATCACATGTAAAAGTATCAGGAGTACAAATAATTGTATATGTTCTAGTTACAGTCAAATCCATATCACATACTTGCATACTGTCAAACGATGTTATCATTAAATCAGGACAACCACTTGTTATACTAGGCATACCTGGTAGCATTTCAAATTCTGCTATTGTTGTTGCTGGTGGCGGTAATCCATCCGCGCAATCAATTAAACCACCATCTAAATCAGGACAAATCACATCAAAACAGTTGGCAATTGCAGAAGCAAATACTCCTGTACAACCAGTCTGACCTGTGTATGTAAATTCCACCATATAACTCGTATTATCATTAGGAACAGTAATGGAGGATCCTGTTTGCCCATTGGACCACAAATATTCGAACGAACATGGGGTATCAGAAACAGCTTCTAATGTGACCATTGTCCCATCCGGACTACAAATTTTATTTATCGTCGGGTTATCAATTATAGGAAAAAGAACAACTTCACCCATTGCCATCTGGGGTACTAAGTTACATTCATTAGTAGGGCCTAAAAAACAAAACTCCAATACTTTTCCATTACAATCTGTAACAGGAGGTCCTGTATAGGAAAATACTGGGTCTGTACATGTGATATCAACTCCTGGACCTGATCCACAATCTAAATAGTTTAGAACACTTAAGCCTGTATCTGGATCAACTCCAGAGCAGGACCAATCCACAGGTTCGACTGCACCTGCAGCGGAAATTTGTTGTGAGCAATCTTCAATTCCTAAGTACCCAAGTACCAATATATCAGGAATAGCCTCAATATTTATAGATAATTGATTGAAATTCCCTGTTTTACAAAGTAATAGTTCTATCTGATCCCCACCTTGACAAATAGGATCACATATCTGCTGATCAGGCGTAGGAGCTGGACATGTCACATCATACCAGACGTCAATTCCACATTGGTTTGGTCCATTGAATGTAATCAATATACCGTCAGACAAAGGATTTAAGTCAATCTGTAAAATTCCACAATTCAAATTGTTGGCTTGATTCGTACAACATTTACCGCTTCCATTAATCGTTGTTGTACCGGTTGCATCAGGAGCAGAAGTTAAATCTAAAGTTGATATAGGAACAACATTATCACATTGAGCAGAAACTGTAAGTGGCCCTAATACCAAAACAATCAGAATACAGTGTGAAAAAAATAATGCTGATAACCTATTCCAATTTCCTAAATTGTTTTTCAGTACCATAAAACAAAGCCTTATATCGTATGAATTATTCATGAATATCAATTAACATGTGCTTAAGTAATAAAGTGTTGAGACATGCATAGAATATGAATTGAAAGACATTGGTTAAAGAGGTGTGAACATTATTTTCACTGCGAAATAGGGATAAAAAAAATCGTGCCTTTAAGAAGGATCTTCTTATGGAGGAACATAACACATTGTTAAGCTTGAAATTATAATCTAAGCTCATTCTACAGGTCTATCACTTTGCTTGCAGACATAACATATACACAACTCAATACAACGTGTTTCTATGGGGCATAAATAGAGCCATAGTATCTTCAACAAAGAAGACCAAATGAATAGAGATAGCATTGAATTAAGTATATTTCAGAAAAATAAAAAGAGATCGATGTAATCAACAATTTATCCTTTTAAAATATGTCCACTAATTATCAAAATTAAGTAGCAAAGTTATTACGGAATCAAATGATAACAAAGTGATATTACCTTATGAACTATTACTTCTCATATTATTTCATTCGTAATATGAAACAAAATGAAAATTACGATGGTATGTATGAATTTTATTACATATATAAATAATAAATATTTATAAAATCGGAATATAAACAAAATTAGAACCCCGATTTATATATTTTATGATATGTGGAAAACTGAATATTAAATGTTAATACATATAAATTTTAACATTTGACACAAGTTATGTTGGGCTTTAATGTTAAGTATATGACTAAAAAAAGATGCCCCGGCGAGCGCCGAGGCAACAATAAACCAATTTCATAAAGGATATGAAATTAAATAGACGAAATTTATTTTAAACTGTATATAACCAATATTTAAGATGGCTACAGTCCTTAATCTTGCTTTGTATGAATATGCGAATTATTTCTATTGAAAGTAGGAAAACTATCATCATCTATAGAAATAACATTTTGAAAATCATTAGACGAATTGGATTCTGCTACTTCGTCAAGAACGACATTCAATCGATCATAAGCAGGACGTTTCTCAAATTCTTGAATTGTTTTTGGATCATCAAGTGATCTTATGTCACGAGGTTCTGTAGCCAATGGCTTGTATACAGGTTCTACATTACGTTCTTTCGAAATGATAGTTTCCTCTTTCTCAAAAACTTTTGGGCTTGACGGAAGAGTAGGAGCATCAAATTCAATTGTTGTCGCACTTGGAGAATCAATTGTGGTAATAGTGAATCCATCATTAGACTCAACTGGACCATCCAATGGAACAATAACTTTATCAATTTTGGGAGCGTTAGCTACCCTATTTTCTTCCATAAACCCAGTAGCTATAAGTGTAATTCTCAAATTTTCTCCAAGACTATCATCGATACATTGGCCCCAAATCACATTTGTTCCTCTTCCTGCTTCCTCTGAAATAAATTCTGTAATTTCACAGAATTCTTTCATGTTGATTTCATGTTCTGTGGAAGTAGAAATATTAAGTAAAATATGTTGTGCCCCTCGAATGTCGCTGTCTTTCAATAAAGGTGAATTCAACGCATCTTGTATGGTTCTCATTGCTCGATCTTCACCATTATTTTCAGCAAATCCCATAATGGCTACACCACTTTCTCTCATTACTGTATTTACGTCTTCGAAATCGACATTTATTTTACCTGGAACTGTAATAATTTCAGCAATACCCTTTGCAGCAGTCGATAAAATTTCGTTGGCAGAAGAAAATGCATCAGACATTTTCGCAGTTGCGAAATTTTCGATCAGTCTTTCATTGGAGATTACCAATATAGAATCTACATACTTTTTCAATTCTTCCAGTCCTTCAAGAGCTTGACGTTGACGCACCATACCCTCAAATTTAAAAGGTAGTGTTACAATCCCTACAGTAAGTATATCAAGTTCTTTAGCAATTTTTGCAATGATTGGTGCTGCACCCGTACCGGTACCACCACCCATACCAGCAGTTATAAATGCCATTTTTGTTCCATCTTCAAGGAACGATTTTATTTCTTCCATTGATTCTATACATGCTTGTTTCCCTATTTCAGGACGAGAACCAGCTCCTCTACCGTCTGTTAAATTAGGCCCTAAGCCTATTTTAGTGCCAATAGGATTTTTCTGTAAAGCTTGACGATCTGTATTACAGATTGCAAAATCCACTCCAGCAATACCTTGGTGAAACATATACTCAACAGCGTTTCCACCTCCACCGCCAACTCCTATTACCTTGATAATCGATTTTTCTTTTTTTGGTATATCAAATGTCATAATCTCTTATTTTAACGTTTATAAAAATTAGAATTCTGAATCAGGAGTTGACTCAAGTAATTCTTTAGCTTTTTCAAAAATATTGTTCATCCAGCTTTTTTTCTTCGGCTGTTCTTGTGGTGTAGATTCTTCTTCAATTTCAGTTACAGATTGTTCTACCATATTAGTTTTCTCTACAATCTCTTCCACAACTTTTTGCGTTAATTCTTCTTCAGATTTTATAGGCAAATTCTTAATTGCATTAATCAATAAACCGATACAAGTAGAATAAATAGGACTATCAACCATTCCATCATACTTATGGGCAAGATGTTCCGTTGGCAATCCCACTCTTGTATTCAAACCTGTATGATACTCTGCCAATAAATTAATATGATTCAATAATGAACCTCCACCTGTTAATACCAAGCCTCCAATTAGTTTACGATCAAACCCAGAACGCTTGATTTCCCATAAAACAAAATCAAAAATTTCTTGAACTCTAGCTTGAATAATTTTAGCAAGGTTTCTTTCACTTATCTCTTTATGCTCTCTTCCTTTCAATCCAGGAATCGTAATAATTCGATTGTTATGCACTTCATCTGCTAATGCCGAACCAAACTTAACTTTTAACTTTTCAGCTTGATTTAGCATCACTGTACAACCTTCTTTTATATCATTAGTAATGATCGCACCACCAAAAGGTATTACTGCAGTATGCCTGATAATACCATCTTTAAATATGGTAATGTCAGTTGTACCGCCGCCTATATCTACCAAAGCAACACCAGCTTCCTTTTCTTCGTCACTAAGGACAGCTGCAGCCGAGGCAATTGGTTCAAGTGTAAGGTCAGCAACTTCCAAACCCACTTTCTCGACACATCTTTGAATATTTCTTGATGCAGTTACCCGTCCAGTTATTATATGGAAATTCGCTTCGAGTCGCACACCGCTCATTCCAACTGGATCGATAATATCTTGTTCCTCATCAACAGTAAATTCTTGAGGAATAACATGTAAAATCTTATCTCCTGCAGGAAGTACAAGCCTATACATATCACCAATCAACTTATCAACGTCTGACTGGGTTATTTCTTCAAGTCCATCTTCGCGCATAATAATACCACGATGATGAATACTTTTAATGTGCTGGCCGGCAATACCGACATAGACATCAGTAAATTTTGTCTGAGCTTGCTTTTCTGCCATATCTACAGCATCTTGTATGGCCTTTACTGTTTTACTGATATTGGAAACAACACCACGAGAAACTCCCTCGCTTTTAACTTTTCCCATACCAAGAATTTCGACCAAACCATACTGATTCTTTCGTCCGGCAATAGCACAAACTTTAGTAGTACCAATATCTAAGGCTACTACTATTTCAGAGGGTTTAAATTTCAATTCATTCATAACCGAATGTTTTTATTATTTATGAAATGGTTTATTCAACTTTATTTTCCGAGTGTTACTTGATCTTTATATTCTAGATTCAAATACGCATATTTATCCCATCCATCTTGATTCTTTCCCCACTCGTAATATTTTTCTAATTTATATAGTTTTTCATCTAAATCATCAGTGTTTCCTAACACTATCCTCTCAGACCCAATTTTAGGAATCATTACAATTGATTGATCTTTTTCGATTTCAATTTGCTCGATTAAAGCATTTAAGAATTCATTTGATTCAATTTTAAGTGCTAACTCTAAAACCTCCTTGTAATTCTTTCTCCCTTCGCTGGTTTTACTCGTTAAACTTCCTACATATCCACTAATCAAAGGCACACGCATAGTCTTATAATTACTTGTTGGTATCTTTTTTCCATCTGCTGCCATGTAATAATCTATTCGTCCCGCTTTTACTCGGGCAATCGGCTTCCTTTGTATAATCTCTACAGTTAACTTATTTCTAGAATCGATATAAATGATCGCGTCCTTTATAAATAAATTCTTTTCTAAGCTCTCTTCTAATGCACGCAACTTAACATCTTCCATACTAGAAACAGCTGGGTCAAAACCCAAATGTTCACGCATCATTTTCAAGACTTGTGCCTTGTTCAATAGGGACTGACTTCCTTCTATCTTATGTATTTTAATGGTAAGTTTTTCAAATGACCTTTCTTTTTTATATTTCACGGCTTGATTACCAAGTAAAAAAAGAATGAGGAACAATATCAAACTAGTAATCCGTCTATAATTAATACCATTTTTATCTTTTAATACACCCATAATCAATTATTTAAAATGGTTTTAATTGGCTGAACAAGACGATCAATATTTCCTGCTCCCATTGTCATAAAAACTTCTAAGTCATTCTTTCTTTTTTCTACATATTCAATTACCTGTTGTTCATTCCATACTGGTACCTTCTTGTTTTTAATTTTTCTACTCAATACTTCACTAGTGACGCCTGGAATAGGTTTTTCTCTAGCAGGATAGATATCCATCAAAATCAATTCGTCTGCTTCTGACAATTCTTCAGCAAACTCATCTATAAAATCTTTAGTTCTACTGAATAAATGAGGTTGAAAAACTACTGTCAATTCCTTATGTGGATATAAATCCTTAGCTGCTTGAATAGCTACTTTTATCTCGCTTGGATGATGAGCATAATCATCAATATAAATTTGATTTTCCGACTTTTTACCAAAATCGAATCTTCTTGCAATGCCTTGAAATTCTTGGACAGCTGTTGCTAGTTTTTGATGATCACATTCTAAAATATCACACACACCTAATGCACCAGTTGCATTGGAAACATTATGTTTGCCTGGCATAGCTATATGACTTGCAAATTGAAATGCTTCATGTTTGTGAAATTCAAATTGAAATGTATGTTGAGCAGGTTCTAGATTTAAAGACTTATACCATCCTTCATTATTCCCAAATGAAAATATTTTAATATCCTTATCAAGTAATGCTTTCTTCCATTCCAAATCAAGCATATGAACAATAGAAGCTGCAATAAGCAAGCTTCCTCCATCTTTTATATTTAAAGTAAAATCTCGAAATGTATGCATCATTTCTGTATGATCACCATAGATATCTAGATGATCTGCATCCATCGATAATAGTACACAGATCTCAGGATTCAAATGCATAAATGAACGATCAAATTCATCTGCCTCAACGACTACCCAATCACTTTTACCATGAACAAAATTACTTTTAAAATCTTTTACAATTCCACCTAAAAATCCAGTCACATCTTTTCCAGCAGAACGTAAAAAAGCAGTTGTCATACTACTTGTGCTTGTTTTTCCATGTGTACCAGCAACTGCAATAGTTCTGCGTCCTTGGCTGATAAGTCCCAGCACTTCTGCTCGCTTTTTTATAGGTACTTGTAGTGTTCTTATTTTTTCCCACTCCGCATGTTCTTCAGGAATAGCCGGTGTATAAACAATTAAGTCCAATTGTTCAGGTATAGCATCTGGATTCTCTTCATAATGGATTTCAACACCCTCTTTTTCAAGCTGCTCTGTTAAAGGAGTTTTTGTCTTATCATACCCACTCACTTCAGCCCCTTGCAATAAAAAGTAACGAGCTATTGCACTCATACCTATACCTCCTACTCCTAGAAAATACACCCTATTTATATGGTCAATATGTAATGCTTTACTTTCCACTCACTCGTATAATTACGTCTACTATTTTTTCTATTGCATCTGGTTTAGCTAGTAATTTTATCTGCTTTTCCAGACGTCCTATGTTTCCCTCTTGATCAATCAAATCAAAAGCTTCTTGTAACAATTTATTTTCAGCTTCATTATCAGCTATCATTCGAGCAGCATGTGAACGAACAAGAGCTTCAGCATTTTTTGTTTGGTGATCTTCTGCAACATGAGGCGAAGGAACTAATATTGAAGCTTTACCTACCACACATAATTCAGAAATCGTCAAGGCACCAGCTCTACAAACCACCACATCAGCTGCAGCATATGCTTGATCCATTTCTTTTATAAATTCTAAACATTTTACGTTGGGTAATTGAGCAGCTTCTGACTGGCTATAGGTTTTATAATGTGATTTTCCTACTTGCCAAATAAGTTGAATATCAGTTCGATTTCGAAGTAAATCTAGCTGAGATGCCACACTTTCATTAAGTGTCCTAGCACCTAAACTTCCTCCGAAAACAAGTACTGTTTTTTTATGTGGGTCAAGCCCAAAGTATGTTCTTCCTTCTTCAAGCGATGTAGTAGATTCCAAAATAACTTTTCGAATAGGATTTCCTGTTTCGACTATTCTATTTGCTGGAAAAAAACGTTCCATTCGATCATATGCTACACATATAGCCGCAGCGTTTCGACTTAAAAGTTTATTCGTCATTCCCGCATAAGAATTCTGCTCTTGAATTACAGTTGGAATACCTCTTTTTTGAGCTATCCTTAAAACAGGTCCACTTGCATAACCTCCTACACCAATACAAACATCAGGCTTAAAATCTTTGATTAATTTATTTGCCTTTCTTAAGCTTGCAACAATCTTAAATGGTAGGCTTAAATTTTTTAACGTAAATTTCCTTTGTAAGCCTGCAATGGGTAACCCTACTATATCAAATCCAGCTGCAGGCACTTTCTCCATCTCCATTCTCCCCTCTGCACCAACAAATAAAAGCTGCATATCTTGTTGCTTTGCTTTTAAAGCATTAGCAATCGCAATTGCAGGGAAAATATGCCCTCCGGTTCCACCTCCGCTAATGATCGCTTTCATCTAATTCTTCTATTTCTGATAAAACCAATTTCTTCATTCGTGCTTCTTGAACGAACCTACTCACACTCAATATAATGCCAAGCGAGACACATGTAAATAACATACTTGTCCCTCCCATACTAACTAAAGGCAACGTCAACCCAGTAGCTGGCACCATCTGAACTGAAACTGCAATGTTCGCAAAAGCTTGAAAAACGATATTTAAGCACAAACCGTAAGCAAGAATTGCACCAAATGTCTTTGGACATTTAGTGACCATTATAGTACATCGAAACAATAAAGCTAAGTATAAACCTATAATCAATATACCACCTATCAAACCGTATTCTTCACATATTATAGCGTAGATATAATCTGCATATGCAAAAGGTAAATAATTCTTCTGTATACTATTTCCAGGGCCTACTCCCAAAAATTCGCCATTCGCAATTGCAATTCTTGATTGATCCGCTTGATATCCTGTCTGAGTAAAAAATTCATTGAATCTAGAAATCCATGTTTCTACTCTGATATGTTCTGGAAAAAACTGTCCCAACATAAATATAAACATGAATAAAAAGAATCCGGCAAGTAACATAAACAAGATGTATTGCACTTTTACCCTTCCTATAAACATTAATGTAATACAGGTTGCAAATAAAATGACTGCTGTAGATAAATCATCACTAATAATCAACCCGCATATAACTAAAACTGGTGCAATTAAAGGCATAAATGCTTGCTTAAAGCTTTTGATATGATCTTGTTTTCTTGACAATGCGTGTGCTAAGAATATAATAATCCCCAGCTTCGCGAAATCAGAGGTTTGGATTGTTTTATTTATCCAAGGAATGCCTATCCATCGTCTTGCTTCATTTATTTCAAGCCCCCAAATTTTAGTATACACTAATGCGATTACGGAGACAATAAAAATGATTAAAGACAATTTTGCATAGATCATATAATGAAAGCGGTAACAAACGTAAGTAACCACTGCACCCAAACCAATAAACATGAGTTGTTGGATAAGATAGTGTTGTGAACTGCCATTAACTTGCTCATAGACCATACTGCTAGTAGCACTGTAAACGGCCATCAATGAGGCAATACATAAAACAACGGCAATCATCCAAATTACCTTGTCACCTCGTATAGTCTGTACAAGATTCGTCATTTAAGACTGTGTAGTTTTCTTATTTAATTAAGAGCTTCAATTCAATTTAGCTACAGCTGATTTGAATTGATCTCCTCTGTCTTTATAGTTTTTAAATAGATCGAAGCTTGCACAAGCTGGGCTCAATAATATCATATCACCCTTATCTGCCAGTCGAAAAGCAGATTGCACCGCTTCTTCTATTTTAGTCGTTTCTTCAAGTTCAGGAACGATATCCTGAAAAGCATCCTTTAATGCTGTATTGTCAACTCCTACGCATAGGAGTGCTTTAACTTTGAGTTTTACAAGTTCTTTAAGTTCTTCATAATCATTCCCTTTATCTGTCCCGCCTGCCAACCAAATAATTGGCTTTTCTATGGATTCAAATGCTTTTATTACAGCATCTACATTTGTGGCTTTTGAATCATTTATAAACTCTATTTCATTTATTTGCTTCACAAACTCCATTCTATGAGCTTCTCCTTGAAATGAGTTCAATTGTCTTTCAATATGTTCTGGCTTTACGCCAAAAGTAAGGGCAGAAAATATGCTACATTGTGCATTGAACCGATTGTGCGCATATTGCAACAACCTATTATTATGTTTTATTGGACTTCCGTCCAATGTCTTTAATATTTCTGTGTCATCCTTCACAGCTATTTCTTTTGCTGCAGTAGGATGTTTGGTTAAAAGTGTTCGAATAATATCATCGTTTGCATTGTAAATAAAGCAATTATCCGAGGATTGATTAGCTGTAATTTTCATCTTAGCAGCTGCATATTTCATTATATCATATTCATATCGATCCAAGTGGTCTGCACTTATATTCAACACCATTGAAACCACAGGTTTAAAAGATACAACTCCATCCAATTGAAAACTTGAAATTTCCAATACATATACATCAGGAACATCCTTTTCTACCAAAAGTCTAGCGAAGCTAATGCCATAATTCCCCCCTATTTTGGACGTAAGTCCACTCCCTTTAAAAAGATGATGAGTAAGAGCAGTAGTTGTTGTTTTGCCATTACTTCCTGTAATGGCTATAATCGGCGTGGAACAAAAGCGCGATGCAAATTCAATTTCTGAAATAACCTCTATTTCTTTCTCTAATGCACTTTGAATCAGTGGTAAATGATCCGGAATACCTGGACTCTTTACAATAATATCAGCAGTATAAATTTCATCGAGAGTATGTCCTTTTTCCTCAAATGAGATGTTGGCATTTTTAAGTTCTTGCTGGTGCGCAACATCAATAGAAGAATAATCACTAACAAAAACTTGGTATCCTTGGACGTTAGCCAACAATGCTGCTCCCACTCCACTTTCACCTGCACCAAGAACAACACATTTTTTCATTATCGTATCTTTAATGTAATGAGAGCTAGGACAGCCAATAAAATTCCAACAATCCAGAATCGCACAACAATCTGAGCTTCATGAATCCCTTTCTTCTGATAATGATGGTGAATAGGTGACATTAAAAAAATCCGCTTCCCTTCACCCGTTTTTCTTTTCGTATACTTAAAATAAGTAACTTGCAAAATCACACTTAACGTTTCAATAAAAAAGATACCGCACAATATAGGAAGTAATAATTCTTTTCTGATTAGTATTGCAAACGCAGCAATAATTCCTCCAATTGTCAAAGATCCAGTATCTCCCATAAACACTTTAGCAGGATATGTATTGAACCATAAAAAGCCGATACAAGAACCTAAAAAAGCAGCAGCAAAAACGGCCATTTCACCAGTAAATGGAATATATAAAATATCTAAATAGTCCGAAATGATTGTATTTCCTGAGACATAAGCTAATGCCCCCAATGTTACCATTATGATCGCAGAAGTTCCTGTCGCTAAACCATCTATTCCATCCGTGAGATTTGCTGCATTACTTACTGCTGTAACAATAAATATTACTACTGGAACAAAGATTAGCCATAGAAAACTTGAAGCATTATCGCCTAGAAAACCAAGTAAAGAACTATAGGAAAAAACATTACCCTTTAAAAAAGGAACATTTGTCAAACTACTTTTCACATAAGCCATATCCATCGATTGCTTACCACTAGTTAGTGTATTTACTTCAACCGTAAATTGATCAACAATTTGCAAGCCCTGTTCTTGCGCTTCAGCCACAGGCATTCTTACAACAATATCATCGTGCATCAACATCGTTACTGCAACGATAAGTCCCAGACCAACTTGACCTACAACCTTGAATCGACCAGCTAAACCTTCTTTGTTCTTTCTAAAAACTTTAATGTAATCATCAAGAAACCCAATCGCTGACATCCATAAAGTCGACAAGATCAACAATTGAATATATACATTGTGTAATTTATTGAATAACAAAACGGGTATCAGTAAAGAAGCAATGATCATCAGACCACCCATAGTAGGGGTTCCTTCTTTTTCTTTTTGCCCATCAAGACCAAGATCTCTTACACTTTCTCCAACTTGTAAATTCCTCAAAGAACGTATGATTCGTTTACCAAAAACAAGGCTTATCAATAAAGACATCACCATCGCCATTGCCGCACGAAAAGATATAAATTGAAACAAACCAGCTCCTTTTAGCTCGTATTGTTTTTCTAAAAATTCAAATAAGTAATACAGCATTTCGCATAAATTACATCTACATCATCTCTGTTTTTTTTAAAATGCAGCAGGACTGAAACTTTTTCCGGTGCCTGCTGCGTCTGTTAAAACCAACCTGAGAATGATAATAGAACCTATCTTAAATATTATGAAGCAGGAATTCCTGCAATATTTGCTTATCGTCAAAAGGGTATCTTACCCCTTTTATTTCTTGATATGTTTCGTGACCTTTTCCAGCCACAAGAATCACATCAGTTGAATTAGCGAGTGAAATAGCCGTTTTAATTGCTGATTTTCTATCGCTAATCCTTAAAACCTTATGTTCTTCTGCTTTCTCAATTCCTTTTTCCATATCATCCAGAATATCTTCAGGATTTTCTGATCTTGGATTATCGGAAGTTAAGATAACAGCATCACTATAATTGATCGCCACTTTTGCCATCAATGGTCGCTTTGTTTTATCACGATCTCCTCCGCAACCGATGAGGGTGATTATTTTTCCTTTCTTTTTATTGATATGAGAAATCGTCTGCAATACATTATCTAAGGCATCAGGAGTATGCGCATAATCTACTATTGCCGTAATACCTTTTTTCACATTGCGAACTAAGTCAAATCTACCATCAGCAGATGAAACAGCACTTAGTACACGTAAAATCTCAATCCTTTCAAAACCTACAGCTTCTGCTATTGCTAAGACTGCCAACACATTGTATGCATTAAATTTACCAACTAGTCCAGTAAAAAATTCATACTCCCCTATCCGCAAATGCATTCCATTAAAGTCATGCTCCATCACTTTAGCTTTGTAATCAGCCTGCATTCTAAGGCCATAGCTTTGCTTTTCAGCCTTACAATTCTGCACCATCACTTCCCCATTCTTATCATCAACATTATACACAGCAACACTTTTGGGCGAAAGCCCGTCAAATAATCGCTTTTTAGTATATGCATATTCCTTAAAACTTCCGTGATAATCTAAGTGATCATGCGAAAGGTTCGTAAATGCAGCAACGTCGTATGACAAACCATCTATTCTACCCTGATCAATCGCATGTGAACTCACCTCCATTACACAAGTCTGACAACCTGAATCTCTCATCATTTTCATGAATCGATAGGTAGTAAGTACATCGGGAGTTGTCAATTCAGACGGATACTCTTTCGCTCCAACCATTATTTTTACAGTGCTAATCAACCCACACTGCACCCCCATTTCCATCATCGTGTTATAAAACAAAGTAGAAACAGTAGTTTTACCATTCGTCCCTGTTACACCTACCAGCTTTAATTCTCCAGCACTTCCGTAAAAGGCTTTCGCCAAAAGAGTTAATTTTTCTTTCAAGTCAGAAAGATGCACATAAGCAACATGCTCCCGAATTTTTGTTGGTAAATCTTCACAAAAAATGACTGATGCTCCTTTTTCTATTGCAGCCTCTATAAATCGATGTCCATCAAAAGCCGAACCTTTTAAGGCTACAAACGCATCAGAAGAATGCAACTTTCGTGAATCCAAAAAGACATCTCTGACCTGTACGCTTTTATTACCGTAGAGTTCATAGTCAAAAGGAAGTTCTTTTAATATTTCGCTCAGTTTTCTCATTTCAAAATTTTCGATCAAATACACTTTTGATTTGATTATAGATACTATCCTAATTGGATAAATATTTCTTGTCCTTCATTCTTTGTTCCTGGTCTTAAGGATTGATGACGCACTTTTCCAGAACCGTCAAATTTTACTTTCAATCCAATATTCTCCAGTATATATATGGCATCTCTTATCCCCATACCTACAACATCTGGTACAGTTGATTTCTTAATAGCGCGTTTTTGCAATGTCAAACGATCTTCGTATGGATTTAAAATAACCCAATTCGCTTTTGTTTCTTTTTGTGCAGGCACCTTGGAATGTTTTAATATTTTCTCCAAATCATTGCGATTACCTACTGTAAATCTAGGCTTACTAAAGGCTACATCTTGTTTTCCTTCACGAAACTCTGTATAGTATTCACTTTTCAAATCCAACTTAAGTGCAAATATTTTATCTGCTACTTTCTTAAACACAGGTCCTGCAACTGTAGCTCCATAATATCCTTTATTGCGTGGATTGTACAAGACAACAATCATCGAGTATTTCGGATTGTCGCTCGGAAAATAACCAGCAAAAGAAGCATTAAAAGGATTTTTCCCTTCTACTTTTAATCCATAATCCTTTGACGTTCCTGTTTTTCCACTTATATCATAATTTCTAGTATTCAATTTCTTAGCAGTACCTGACACCACGACCTCTCGCAACATGTACTGGGCATCGTGAATCGTGCTTAATGAAGCAATCGACTGATTTAAAACAGTAGGAGAAAAAGTCTTAACAACCTGACTCTCATTCACTATACTTTTGACCACATAAGGCTTCATCATTTTACCATCATTGGCCACAGCATTATAGAAAGACAACACTTGAAGTGGCGTCATTTTCATTTCATATCCATGCGCCATCCAAGGCACTGAGGTTAATGAAAACTTTGACTCATGACGATCCGGATCGTTCAAAAACTGATGCGGTTCACCTGTGAGATCAATTCCACTTTTATCACCAAACCCAAAAGATTTAAAGTATCTTATAAATTCTCTTCGACCTTCTACATCTTGATTAAATTGTTCATCTGCTAAAGTTGCTATTCCCACATTGGAACTGACAGCAAATGCTGTATTTAAGTCCACATTATTCTCAGTTGGAGTACTTGAATCGTGCATCCATTGTCCATAAAAACTTTTGGTCCCTCCATTCAAATTAACTTTAGTATCAGGAGAAACGCTTCCTTTTTCTAGCAAAGCCAACACAGTAGCCAATTTAATTGTAGAACCTGGCTCAAACATCCGTGTCACTGCTACATTTTGCATTTCAGCAAACTTAAAATCCTGTGTTCGATTAAAGTTAGACATCGCTCGAATCGCTCCTGTTTCAACATCCATCACAATCATTGTTCCCTGATCAGCATCATGTTCATACATAGCCGCCAGCAATTCGTTATGCACGACATCTTGAATATCAACATCAATAGTTGTGTTTAAATCATAGCCTCTTGTAGAAGTACGATCTTCAACTTCTTGAACAGGAACCCATACGCCATTCGCAATTTCTTTCATCAACTTCTTCTTAGTCTCCCCTTTCAAGAATTGATCATATGAATTTTCAAGACCTACATTGGTAGCTTCTTTTCGATTAATACCCAACAAATAAGAAGCCATAGAACCAAAAGGCTTTACACGTCTAATTTTTGGCTTAATGATAATACCACCTCGCATTTGCCCAAGCCTAAACAATGGAAAATCCTGAAAACGCATCTTATCCAAATAATCTAAATTTTTAGCAATTGGATAATATTTCGTTCCTTTTTTACCATGATTCAATCCCGCCTTTCTTCCATTCTTCAATTCACTTTCCCACTGCCACCTAGTCTTTTCTTGGCCACTATACTTTTCAAGATAATAACACAAAGAATCAACATGCTGCTGAAAATCTTTTTCTCTTGAAACCGTAAGATCCATATATATGTCAAAGAGCGTTATGGAAGTAACCATCGAGCTTCCATTCTCGCTAAAAATATCTCCTCGTTCCGCCTCTACCTTTTTCCACTTTAGATTATTCACTACCTTTTCACGCCAGTACTCCCCTTCCACAACATTCACTTTCACCACTTTTGCCATGATCACTACAGCCAAAACTGCAAAACACACAAACACCAAATACACCCGCGTCAATAACTCCCTACGCTTATCCATAAGACCTAGCTTTTGGGAGCTTTTAAAATTCTTGGTCCCTTTTCCGGAAAAACCACTTTACCTTCCAAGTCTTTAGCCAATTGAGAAGGAGAAGACTTTTCCATCAACTCCTGCTTCAAACTCAAATATTCCCATCTTGCTTTTTGAACAGACTTCTCCATTCGATCGATCTTCACCTGCTTCCTTTCCCCTCTTTGAGAATTATTAATATAAAGCAACCCCAAGAGCGCAAGAAATAGAATAAACCCAAGATTCTTAGTCAAGACCTTAGAACCCAACGTCAGTTTATTATCGCCTTTTGCTTTTACCTTTGCTTTCATTTTTTTCAGCAATTCTTAATTTGGCACTCCTAGCTCGTGGATTTGTCGAAATTTCCTCCGAGCTAGGAGCTGTAGTTTTCTTATTGACCTGTCGAAAGGGCCTAAATATGTTGCCAAATTCATCTTTATTAATCAATCCGTGGACATTTCCACTTTTTATAAAATTCTTCACTAATCGATCTTCTAGAGAGTGATAACTCATCACCACCAACCTACCACCTGGAGCTAACACATCGAACGTTGCATTCAAAAATTCCTTCAAAGCCCCCATCTCATCATTCACTTCTATTCGAATCGCTTGAAACAATTGAGCCAAAAATTTATTGCTCATCCCCTTCACTTGCCCTTCAATCACACTCAACAAATCCCCAACAGTCTTCAACGACTTCAACTTCCTACTTTTCACTAAAGCTGCAGCTAATTGCCTACTATTCCTCAACTCACCGTACATGTACAACACATCAGCCAATTGCTCTTCGGAATATTCATTCAAAACATCCTCCGCACTAAATAACTGCCCCTGATTCATACGCATATCCAATCTTTTTGCAGAATCCCTGAAACTAAACCCTCTCTCCACATCATCAAACTGATGAGAAGAAACGCCTAGATCAGCAAGAATTCCATCTACAGGCATACGATTTTCAAAATCTAAAAACCGCTTTATAAACCTAAAGTTGGACGCAACAAAATGAAACCTTGAATCTTCAAGCCCCGCATTTCGAAACGCATCTTTATCTTGATCAAAAGCAACCAAACAACCATTGTTGCTCAATCTTCGAAGAATCTCTTTAGAATGCCCGCCACCACCAAATGTCACATCTACATATGTTCCATTTGACTTTATAGCAAGAGCCTCCATACATTCCTCCAGCATTACCGGATTATGATACTCCATTAGTTTATTGTTCTTTCGAAAGAGAATCGCCTCCCCAGATCTTCTCAGCTAATTCACTGAAATTTTCCGGTTCTTCATCCAACATTGCTTCATAAGCCTTCTTATCCCAAATCTCAATTTGTTCTTGATAAGCAAACAAAACAATCTCTCTTTCAATACCAGCATAATCAAGCAGTGCTTTCGAGAGTAAAATCCTCTCACTTCCGTCTATTTGCACTTTATTAGCTCCTCTGAAAAAATATCGAATAGCTTTCCGATGATCTTTTACATTAATATTAAGCTGATTAATTTCTTTCGTCTTTTTCTCCCAAACTGTTTCGGGATACAACATGAGATGATTTTCATAACCTCTATTAATTACAAAAACATCACTTTCAAGAATAGACAATTGCTTTAGCAACCCTGCAGGCAACTTCAGACGCCCCTTGGCATCTAACTTGCAATCATATTCGCCAGTTAATGCGATTTCCATTCTCTATCTCTTGTTGACAATTCAAAATTAGAGCACTTTTAGAATATATTCCCACTTTTTCCCACTTTTTTACACAAAACATATTAATTTTTTTCATTATGTGTTAATATGTTCTTAAAATAGTGACATAATGTAAATGAAATAATGACAAAACTGCGTATATCATTCAATCTGCAAATGAGATCATTACAAATTACATATATTATATATGTAAAATATAATTAATGTATAATCAAATATATACCAATAATATACTAATTACAATTTTATCATATAATAATTTATCACTATATATAATATATTGAGAAATAAAACAACTACTTATTATCTATGATAATTTAAGAACCTTTTAATCATATTTCCTTGGAAGTCAAAAAAACATTCATAAAAGATATATGAATATACATATAGCATCATCTAAAGGTCTTTACAACTAATCTTTTACATAACACTACACCGTAAAAGCTTTTGATTTTAATTTTAAGCCTATAAACAAAAAGCCGCTCTATCCCCCCATTTTAATTTCAGCTTTCTCTTCAACCTTTATTTTTAATGATTTATATTTCAAATAGTATAAGGAATAAGCCTTATCTTTAAGTAAAATCAAAACGAATGAACCCAATTCTAAAAAACATCTTAATCTTCATAGGAGCTTTAATTGTGGGCATGCTAGTCAATGGCGGCATTGTCAGCCTTTCACCTTTATTAATTGATTTTCCTGATGGATTTGATCCTATGGATCAGAACAGCTATGAACAATTTAAAGATAGTATTCCAAATTCCGCCTACATTCTAGCTCTATTGGCCCATGGTTTAGGAACACTTGTTGGGGCCTTTATTGTTGCCAAGTTTGCAACAACTAAAAACCTGTGGTTCGCTTTAGGAATTGCTGTATTATTTTTGTTAGGTGGGATAGCAAATATAGCTATGATACCTGGTCCCAGCTGGTTCCCCCCTGTAGATCTTATCTTATGTTACATTCCAATGGGTTATTTGGGTTGGATTTTAGCAGGATCTAAGAAATAAGAATTTTCAGATTTGAATGTATATGAACACCTTTAAAAATAATAAAATGAAATACGTATTGAACCTATGTCTAGCTGCTATTCTATTCTTTTCACTTGCTTCTTGCAGCAACAATAAACCAGAAACAGCAGCTATACGTTTTATGGAGGCAATGTTTGATGGAGACTTTGAAAAAGCTAAGGAATATGCTTCAACTGATACAAAATCCATGCTTTCTATGATGGAATCATTTGGCGTCAAAGATCAATTTGAAGATATGAGTGACGATCTTTCCTTTAAAGTGATAAAAACTGAAATTAAAGATGATCGAGCTATTTGTACACTTGAAATGAATGAAGATGGTGAAAAAGAGGAAATGCCTATTAATTTGATTAAGAAAGAAGGCGAATGGCTAGTTGATATGGACAAAGAAGACATGGATAAAGAAGATATGAATATGGATGGTCTAGAAAAAGAGGATGGAAATCCTTCATTTGATTCGGAAGACGAGGGGAACTAGTTGAGTGAAAAAACCGATTTTTGTATTTTTTTGCATTGTTACTATTTTGTTTTTCGGGTGTACTAAAGAACAAAATGTAAAAGATGACCGCAAAACAGTTTATCGTTTATCAGAAATTGAAAAGTCCCAACTCGAAACTGGAGATCTCATACTAAGAAAGGGCTATGGCTTTGTAAGTAATATGATCTACAAATTAATGGATGAAGATTACGAGGTCACACACATAGGGGTAATTATTAAAAATAAGGATTCAATTCGAGTTGCGCACAGTTTATCAAGTAAGGTGTCCGAACAAGATGGATTAAGGTTCCAAGAACTTGATTCTTTTGTTTTTCATTCCATCGATTCTACTTTACTTGTTACTAGAGTAAAAAACATCCGCAAGCAACAGCAAGAAGATATTGCAACCCAATTAAGCTATTACTTAACACAGCATATTCCTTTTGACCATGCATTTGATTATCACGATACAACTGCATTTTATTGTTCTGAACTCGTATGGAAGATTTATGAAGATAATCTCCATATCCTCAATGTGGACGATACCATTTCTGACAACTACAAGTATCAAAGTCTAAAAATATTCTATGACACGCAATATGTAGATATCATACTTAATCATCATTTATAATAGTTGGCGCATCATTTGAATCACTATTATCATCTTACATTTGTAATCTCATTCTTTATTTTGGGCTCGAGCCCAAAAAATGAAAAGGATTATTCCTTGTGATGATCACACATATCCTGTTAAAGGATATAATTTTATATATGTATAAAATTTGCCATGTTAAAATGTCCGCAATTGGACTAATCTACTGTAACTTTGCCTAAAATCTATACACATGTTCAAAAAAATAAGTCTTTACGTAGCTATTTTTCTTTGCATTTTTCAAGTTACTCCTTCATATGGACAACATACAATTGCAAGAGAATGGAACGAAGAATTACTTGAAGCAATACGAGGAGATTTAGCAAGACCTACAGTTCATGCAAGAAATCTATGGCATACTTCGGCCATGATGTATGACATATGGACTATATTTAATGATGAAGCAAAACCGTACTTTTTGGGAAATGAAGTGAACGGGTATATGTTCGAATTTGATGGCTTTGATACAAGCGGCGACACTGAAGCAAAATTTGAACAAGCAATTAGTTATGCAATGTATACTTTAATAAGGCATCGATTTGCTCAATCACCATCAGCATTTGGTACTATAGTTTCATTATTTCAGAAAATGAGCGAACTAGGTTACAGTACGAATATAACCAATGAAGATTATTCCAATGGGAATGCAGCAGCACTAGGTATTTATATTGCCAATCAAATGATAGCCTATGGTTTACAAGATGGTTCAAGAGAAGGAACTGGCTATGATAATGCCTATTACGAAAGTATAAATCCTCCACTTGAGGTAGACAAACCTGGCAACCCTTCCATTGACTTTCCCAATAATTGGCAGCAATTAGCATTGGAATTATTTGTTGATCAAAGCGGAAACCCTATTTCAACTGTTCCTGATTTTTTATCACCAGAATGGGGAAATGTGGACTGCTTTGCGTTAACTGATGAAGATAAAACTGTGTACACGAAAGACGAAGACACATACAATGTATATCTTGACCCTGGTCCACCACCCTATATCAATCTTGGCAGCGATCCTGCAGATAGCTACGACTATATTCGAGGGTTTGAATTGGTTCTAAAATGGTCAAGTCAGCTAGATCCATCGGATGGAGTAATGGTAGACATTTCTCCTGCATCCAATGGCAACAACCCGGCTTTACCGCAAAGTGTAGAAGATATTCTTAGTTACTATGATTATGAAAATGGTGGAGACTTTAGTAATGGGCATGATGTAAACCCTTCAACAGAATTAGCGTACGAAGAACAACTTGTCCCTTTTGGTGATTATACAAGAGTTCTAGCAGAATTTTGGGCTGATGGACCTGATAGTGAGACACCTCCTGGTCATTGGTTCAGTATCTTAAATTATGTAAACGACCATCCAGATAATGAGAAAAAATATAGGGGAATCGGTGAAACCTATAGCGATATAGAATGGGATATAAAGAGTTATTTTATGCTGGGTGCCGCAATGCATGACGCAGCAATAAGCGCCTGGAGCGTGAAAGGATACTACGATTACATAAGACCAGTCAGTGCAATTCGATATATTGCAAGTTTAGGACAAAGGTCCGACGAAAACCTCCCTAGTTATTCTCCATTTGGATTTGAACTTGAAGAAAATTTTATTGAGCTCGTTTATGAAGATGACCCATTAGTAGGAGATAATATGGAGCATTTACATAAATTAAAAGCTAGAGTGTGGAGAGGACCTGATTATATAGGCTCACCAGAAACAAGTACAGCTGATGTAGGATGGATATTAATAGAAAATTGGTGGCCTTATCAGCGTCCTACATTTGTAACTCCACCTTTTGCTGGTTATGTTTCAGGTCATAGCACCTTTTCAAGAGCGGCAGCAGAGATTTTAACCGCATTTACTGGTGATGCATACTTTCCTGGGGGGATGGGAGAATTTGAAGTAGAAGCAAATGAGTTTTTAGTGTTTGAAGATGGCCCAACACAAAGCTTCACCCTTCAATGGGCGACGTATAGAGATGCAAGTGACGAAACAAGTTTAAGTAGAATATGGGGTGGAATACATCCTCCTGCTGATGACATACCAGGCAGAATAATGGGGATTCAAGTTGCAGAAAATGTGTTTGACTTAGCTGAAACCTATTTTTTTGAAGATCTAGATGAAGATGGTTATTATAGTTATGAGGATTGTGATGACCTAGACAATACCATTTACCCATCAGCACCTGAACTATGTGATGACAAGGACAATAATTGTAATATGGAAATTGATGAAGATTTACCATTGTTTATATATTTTAAAGATGAAGATGGTGACGGATATGGCCAGAGTGATGAATTTATTGAAATATGTCAGACTATTTCTCCTGAAGGGTATTCTACCTTATCAGATGATTGTGATGATACAAACGCAGCAATAAATCCAGGAGCTACTGAAATATGCGATAACATCGACAACAATTGCGACGGTTCTATTGATGAAAACCTTCCATTGTTTACCTATTACGTTGATGAAGATAACGATGGATATGGAAATTCGATAGACTTTATCCAGATATGTTCGGCTTCACCACCTAGTGGATATAGTACTCTTGACACTGACTGCAACGATCTTGATGCATCCATCCATCCAGCCTCTGAAGAAATATGTGATGACATCGACAACAATTGCAATGGAGTAATTGATGAAGATTTACCATTGTATTTTTATTATCTTGACAACGATAACGATGGTTTCGGAGACCCCAATAGCAGTATTTCGATTTGTTATGATGTGACTCCGTCAGGATATGTGCTAAACAATATTGATTGTAATGATTATGATTCTTCTATATTTCCAGGTGCAATCGAAATAAGCGACAATGGAATTGATGAAGATTGTAGCGGAATTGATCTATTTGAAGAAACAAGAATTTATCCGAATCCGTTTACAGATAATATAACGATTCATTATAATTCTACCGAACCATTAAGAGTCACTTTATTCAATAGTTTAGGGCAAGTTGTTTACAACAGAGTGTTGATTGGAAACCAGAATGTTTTTATCGTTGATAACATCCCTGCAGAATCTAAAGGACTTTACTATTTATACATTTTGAATGGTCAAAATGATATCATTGTACGTAAGAAACTAATTGCGTTGTAATACCAATTAACATGAGTTCGGGATTACTAGCTCGCAATTGATTGTATTGTATGCACTTGATTTTCAATGAAGCATATAGACTTTAACCCGCAATATGTATTATTAATAATTGAGAATATTAATGCTATAAGAACAGTTTAAAAACCTCAATATTCGTTTTTGTGAAAAAATCTTAGGAAATTAAAATTTTACCCAGCAATTCGATTAAAAGTTTATTTTCATTGAAACTTCTATTATCAACTCCTTTAGATTTGAGATCATACTCTTTTAATAATTGAAGCACTTTTTCAACACTTACGGAGGAAAAATTACGCGCTGCTGTTCGATATTCACGCATAAAAAATGAGTTGTACACTCCTATAGATTTACCCAGTACAGTATCATTCATGCCTTGATTCTGACTAACTACCCAGACCTTGCTAAAAAATCGAAAAAGAGTCCCTACAATCATGACCATAGGATTCTTTTTCGGATTTTCTTGAAAATATCGACCGATTCGAAATACTTTCGAATGATTTTTTGAAGCCAATGCTGATTGTAACTCAAAAACATTAAAATCTTTGCTGATTCCAATCTGCTTCTGTATGACATCTCCTGAAATAGATGCTCCTTTTTCTACTTCTAAAAAAACTTTCTCCATTTCATTGTGCAACGTGCTCAGATCTGACCCTATATATTCGGCAACAAGATTAGCTGCCTGTGCATCAATCGTACGACCTGCCTTTTTTACCAATTGACTTACATATGATGGCAATTGATTATCATACATTTTCTTTGACTCAAAGACGACTGAGTTTTTCTTTAGACTTTTGGCAAAAGCCGATCGATTATCTAGTTTCTTATTTTTATATGCGATGCATAAAACTGTAGAAGGCACAGGATTAGCAACGTATTTATCAAGTAACTTTATGTCTCGTATATTTTGAGCTTCTTTAACAATGACAACACGTTTGGGAGCCATCATTGGATATTGGGTGCATGCGTCAACTATCTGCTTTACAGTTACCTCTTTCCCGTAAAATAAATCCTGGTTAAATGATTTTTCAGTTTCTTGGAGAATGCCATTTTCAATAGCTTCTGTAATCACGTCTATAAAATAGGATTCTTCTCCATGTAAGAAATAAATGGGAGAAAGCTGACCTGATTTTATTTGCTGAAGAATTTCTTGCATATAGTATTATAGGAATGCAAAGTAAAGCATTATCCTACACACTACCTTGTAAAAACAAATTTTGTGTCCGTGCTTAATGAACTATTAAAAGCGTAATCTTCATAATCAAATGCACGGATATCCTTATAATCTAAAATATTATGATCTATTGCATATCTGGTTATTAATCCTCTCGCTTTTTTTGCATTAAAGGAAATAAATTTTAGCTCTCCATTATGCATTTCCTTGAAATCTACATCTATGACTTTTGCCTTTAACTTGGATTTATTGATAACTTTAAAATACTCTTGAGAAGCTGCATTCAAAATAACCTCAGACGCTGTTTGCTCCAGGTCATCATTTAAAGCTTTGGTTGGTACATCTGCCCAAAATTCGTATAAGTTTTTTTTCCGTCTAATCGGCAACTTGGTCCCCATTTCCAAGCGATATTCTTGAATTTTATCCAATGGTCTTAAAACACCATATAATCCCGATAAAATACGTACATGATCTTGAGCATAATCAAATGCATTATCCGAAAGGCTTTTGGCATCTAATCCTTGATAAACCCCACCATTGAATGCCAAGATAGCTTCTTTACCTCTTTCATCAATTTTATCTATATCATAAGATTCATACCGTTCTTTATTTTGCAACGCAAGATCTTTGCTGATCTTCATTAAAGCTTGCAAACCTTTTATACTTGATCTAGACAACTTGTTAATCAATTGTTGAGATTTATCATCAAAACGAGTTGCGCTTGAAGAAACTTTCTTTTCGTGAGGTTTAAAATCCAGTGATTTTGCTGGCGATAATAGAATAATCATTCGTTTATTATGCTACTTGGTTATATAAAAAAATCCTTGCTCCATAAAGAACAAGGATTTTGATAATATGTTTTTTTTTAGAGACTAGTTCCCTCCCCCTATTACTGATTGAGGAGCTTCAGGAACAGCTTCTTCTTTTTTACTAACATTCCCAATTACTTTAATAACGTGAGGTTTTCCACCTTCATTCGTCGTAATTGTAACCGTCTTATTTATTTTCCCAAGACGATTTGTTGCATATGAAATTTTAATTTCACTTTCTTCTCCTGGCATGATTGGTTCTTTAGGCCATATTGGAACTGTACACCCACAAGATCCTCTTGCATTTGTTATAACGAGTGGTTCAGTACCTGTGTTGGTAAATTTAACATACCGATCACGTTCTGAATTTTGCTCGATTTCACCATAGTCACACTTAAGTGATTCAAAAGTCATTATCGGTCCATCAACTGTTTCTTCTGTAACTACTTCGTCTGGAGTAGTTTGTGCAATACTAGCAATGCTAAAAGAAAACATCAAAAGAAATAAAAGTGTAATATTCTTCATTTGAAATTATAATTTTTTGAAATTTCCACTAAGATATCACATATTTTAAAAAGCAATGTATAATCTTAGTGATTTGCCATAAGTTTTAATAAAAATTAACAAACTTTACACTACAATAACTGTTCTATAAACTCAAAAGTTTCATTTGACATTATTTTTATTTTGGGCTTTAAGCCCAAAAATCATATGACACTCATACTCCTTGTTACAAAAAAGTTACCTCTTTTTCTACTTCTTTCCCATTTCTCAAAACAACTACTTTAATAGACTCGCCTTTTTCGAATTTAGATAAGGATTTCATGTAGCTTTGCATATCATCGACAGGATATTCTCCCATTTTAATCACAATATCCCCTTTTTCTAATCCGGCTGCATCAGCTGTTTTACCTTCTCTTACTCCATCTATTCTCATGCCTCTTTCATTGTATAAGTAATCTGGAATAACACCTAATGTAACCTTGAAAGTGGTAGTTGTGCGTTCTTCATTCTTGGTTTTTGCAAAAGATATTTTTTCTTTGTTTAACTTTTCGATTAGCGTAAGGCTTAAATCCGAAACTTCCATTATACCTTGTACATTCACTAACTCTGCGTCATCAGAAGGACGATGATAATCTTCATGTTGCCCGGTGAAAAAATGAATCGCAGGCACATCAATCAAATAAAAACTGCTATGATCCGAAGGCCCAATTCCACTTTCAGATTTCACAAGATTATACTTCTTCCCTACTTGATCTAAGATACTCCATGCGGGCGATGTTCCTACGCCATTAACAGCTAATTTATTATCTTCTAGTCGACCAATCATATCGAAATTGATCATAAAATTTAATTGCTCGATAGGAAAAGTGGGATTTTTTGTCCAGTAATTACTTCCCCACAAGCCTTTCTCTTCTCCTGAAAACGCGATGAACAAATAGTTTGAATCATCATATTTTGCTCCTTTCAATACTTCAGCCATATAAAGCATTCCAGCGATCCCACTAGCATTATCATCAGCACCATTGTGGATTTCAGCATCTCCTGTATACAATGAGCCAAATCCACCATAACCTAAATGATCGTAATGTCCACCAATTACTACAGTATAAGCAGCACCATGGTCTATAAATCCTACAACATTACGAGCCTTAACAGGTATTTTATCATCTGGCATATCAGACATTCCATGAGGATCAGTAGATTCATATGCAGTGAAGTCCTGAAAATAAGCGTTCAAATCGTTTCTTTCCGTGTTACCCATTGGCTTTAATCCGAGTTTTTCGAATCGTTCAGCTATATACTTTGCAGCCATTCGCTCCCCTTTTTTACCAGTTTCTCTACCTTCCATTTCATCACTACTTAAGGTTTCAACATCTGCAAAGATCTGAGATGAATACACAGATGTATTCGTTTTTTTAAGAGCAGAACAAGAAATTAATACAATAGAAAGTAAAACAGAAATACCAATTTTCATGTTACAATTTTTTACAAAAAGATTACAAGGATTATTATATAGTTCACGGTGCAGCTTGAAATATATTTCGTTAATTTGTGCCAATTCTAATAAACAATATGACGAATTCAAAAACACCCAATTGGGTTGCGAAATTACAAAAAAGATGGGGTGTTTCAGCATCACAAGTATTTATTATTTTACTCGTTTTTGCTTGTACTGGGTTCACAGTCATGTTCCTTAAAAAGCCTATTGTTTCGTTCTTTACCGAAGGTGGAGAGAAGTCATTGCTTTTTTCTATCATATATTACATCCTCATACTTCCAGTCTATAATCTCATCCTTTTAATTTACGGAGCTATATTTGGCCAGTTCAAGTTTTTCTGGGAATTTGAAAAGAAAATGTTGAATCGCATATTGGGAAAGAAGAAGAAAACTGCTTAATTCGAGTAGCTTGAAAAAAAGCTTTTGATTCGCATTGATAAAACCCCAAATACCGCTTCTTTGATTATGCCTCTCGACATTTTACTTACACCTTCAATACGGTCAACAAAAGTAATTGGTACCTCTTTTACAGAAAAACCAAGTGTTTTTGTCGCGTATTTCATCTCGATTTGAAATGCATAACCAATGAATTTAATTTTACTTAAATCGATAGCGGCAAGCACTCTATGCGAATAGCAAACAAAACCTGCTGTAGGATCTTTTACATTCATCCAGGTAATAGCTCGTACGTAAAATGAAGCACCTTTGGATAAAACAAGTCGATCGAAAGGCCAATTTTCCGTTTTTCCTCCTGGAACATACCTAGAACCTACTGACATATCCGCACCGTCCTTGCAAGCTTCAACCAATCTCGGTAAATCTTGTGGATTATGACTAAAATCAGCATCCATTTCACATATATAGTCGTAGGAATGATTTAAGCCAAACCGAAAACCTGTAATATAAGCAGTTCCTAGTCCCATTTTACCTTTTCTTTCAATCAAATGAAGTTTCCCTTCATTCCCTTTTTGCATCCGTTTTACAATATCAGCAGTTCCATCAGGTGAACCGTCATCAACAATAAGTATATGGAAAGGCATGTCAAGATTCAAGACCGCACTGATGATCTTTTCAATGTTTTCTTTCTCATTGAAAGTAGGAATAATGACGAGGTTTTTTGACAAAATGATTTGTTCTTTTGTATGATAAACAAGCTCCAAAAGTAAGCAATCTAACGAATTAACGCTTATTTACATCACTTATTATTCCATTAAATTCTACACCAATTTTATTTTGGGCTCGAGCCCAAAAAATCTTTAAACCTGAGTTCGGGATTAATTGCGAAAGCAAAAATCAAAGAAAACGCTTTATTCAAAGCGTTTTGTTGAAAATGTGGCGAGTCACATCGAAATAAAACAATGCAGAAGAAAGTGGAATGCTTTGATTTTTCTATAAAATTTGTTGACCAAAGATTGAAGATCATGAAAATAAAATGTTCAGGAGATAAATTAATATATTGAAAATCTAGTACAAACAATAAAATTAATTGCGAGCTAGTAATCTCGAACTCAGTTTTTTAGCCTAAATCTATAGGAAATGCAGATGGATTGTACTGATGCATAATTTTATAAGCTGCTTCAAACACATCCTGTTCATTGGGTTTCGTGAAATAATCACCATCAGACCCGAAAGGTGTTCTATGTTCGTGAGCTGTGAGTGTAGCTGGAGCTGAATCTAAATAATTGTATCCATTTTGGACTTCAAGAACTTGTTGCATCATGAAACTTGTCGCTCCTCCTGGAATATCTTCATCGACAAAAATAATTTTATTCGTTTTCTTAAGACTTTCAACTATACTATGCTCCGTATCAAAAGGTAAAAGAGTTTGAATATCAATTAATTCGACTTCAATATCATGTTTTTTCAATTCCAGCACAGCTTTTTCAGCAATACGTACCATCGATCCGTAAGTTACCATAGTCAAATCAGCCCCTTCAACAAGAACATCAGGTTGACCAAGAGGTACTGTATATTCCCCTATATTTGATGGCAAATTTTCTCGGTATCTGTAACTGTTTAAAGGTTCTATGACAAGGGCTGGATCATCAGATTGAATCAAGGTATTGTACATTCCAGCAGCTTGTACCATATTTCGAGGAACTGCAAGGTACATGCCGCGCAATGCATGTGTCAGCATACCTAGTGGAGATCCAGCATGCCATATCCCTTCTAGTCTATGTCCTCTTGTTCTTATTATAGCAGGTGCTTTTTGAATTCCATTACTTCGATAACGTACGGTTGTTAAATCATCCACTAATGGCTCCAGTCCATATACAATGTAATCAAGATATTGAATTTCTGCTATTGGTCGGAAACCACGCTGTGCAAGGCCTATACTCTGTCCCATAATAGACCATTCTCGAATACCTTCATCCCATATACGTTCTTCACCATATTTTTCCTGAAGTCCAGCAAATCCTTGATTTACATCACCTATATTTCCCACATCTTCACCAAAAGCTACGACACTATCATCTCTTTGAAATAAAGAATCAAAATACGAATTTAAGATTTGATAACCAACAGCTTTCTCTGGATTCTCATCATATTGTGGATGTACGACTGGTATATTCAGAGCTGATTTCTCGCCTTCTGCATATAAATGAGTATGGTATTTATCGTGACCGATCTTATTTGTTTTATGAATAAAAGCATTCAAGTCATCATCCTGTATACTAAGTAGCATTAAATTCGCTCTTAGATTCCTTGATAGTTTTGATAAGGCACCTAAATTAATCCCAAAATTTAAATCAATTTCTTTATTGAATGCCTCTATTAAAGAACTAGCTTGCGGAATTTCAGAGATTTGTAAAGCGATAGCTTTCAACTCTTGTAGCAGATCTTTAAAAGGATTTTGGAAATCAGCCCAAGCTTTTGCCGCTTCTTCTTTAACAAGTTGTTTTGCTTCTATTCTCAGATCTTCAACATCTTGATCGGTAAGCAAATGATTTGCTTTCATCCACTTGATCATCATTTCGATGCAATCGTGATTCGCTTCCCATTCTAGTCTTTCTTTTGACTTGTATCGTTCATGAGATCCAGAAGTTGAATGGCCTTGTGGCTGGGTGAGATCTGTAACATGCAATAAAGCGGGAATATGATTTTTTCTCACTTTTTCACTGACGTTCATGTATGCTTTAAGTAAACTATCGTATTCATACCCTTTCACTACTTCGATGTAAATTCCCTCACCTTCTTCATTAAGCAACATTCCTTCCAATGCTTTAGAAATAGAACTTTTTACAGTTTGAAACGCTTTAGGCACTGAAATACCATATCCATCATCCCACACTGAAACAAGCATAGGAACTTGACGTACAGCAGCAGCATTCATTGTTTCCCAAAAAATACCTTCAGAAGTAGAAGCATCTCCTATTGTCACAAAAACAACTTCATTTCCATTCTTGGAAAAATTCTTGGAGTCTTTAAGATCTAGTTCACGATATTTCTTGGAAGCCATAGCTAATCCTAGCCCTCTTCCCATCTGTCCTGCAGTACATGAAATATCTGCTGATACATTCTTTTTATCCGTATGATTTAACCAATTACCAGACTTGTCTATGAATTTAGTGGCGTAATGACTATTCATTTGACGACCACCTGAATGTGGATCATTTTCTGTATCGGCATATAACTGAGCAAAAAATTGCTTTATACTCAGTAGTCCAGTAGCCATCATAAATGTCTGATCGCGATAGTACCCTGTTCTAAAATCTCCATTCTTGAATGCACGTGCCATGGCAACTTGAGGCACTTCCTTTCCATCTCCTAATATACCAAACTTCGCCTTTCCTGTTAAAACTTCTTTACGAGCCAACAAACTTGCTTCTCTAGATATAAGGCATATTCTAAGATCTTCGATCGCTTGTTGAACAAATTTGTTATTCTTAGATTTCTTACCCGTTGTTCCCATTAACTCAGATGAACTCATATTCACTCAATTTGGTTTAAAAATGAAGGTAGCAGTTGGTCTAGTTGTCGTTTTACCTTATAACAGAGATGCAAAATTAAAATAAAATTAGGAATTACGTAATTTTTCCCTATAAAATATTGATTATTTAATTATTTCAATCTTTTATTCTTTATTATGAATTTATTCGGTATTTAATTCCGCAGCAATTCGTGGTTAGTGCCTTTCATTTGGCAAATTGGAGCTTTAACAAAATCAAGAATCACATATTTCATTTCAGATATATTATCGATTGATTATAAAGAATTTGAACAAACTGTTTTATGTAAGACAGACGATCTCTTTTTATTAAGATCGATTACTTTCCTATCTCCTTTTTGTACACTTGCTTAGCGTGACAATTTAAAATGGCTCCAGTATTCCAAACCAAAACTCATACCATATCACCGTCTTAATATGGATCTACGTCTATATTAATTCTAACGGATTTAAAGCCTTTACTGTTTTGGATTTTTAGTCTAAAATATTGAACCCACTTTTTCACTGCAGCATTGACTTTTGCGTCTCGCTCCATTTTTATAAATACTTTTTGCATATAATAAGTACGTAATCTAGGAATAGAAGGTGTAAATAGAGCTGAAACTCGTTGTCCAATTTCTTTGTATAGCAATTCTCTATACAACATACCAGCTTCTTGAGCAATGTGTTGCTTTTTATGTTTGATTGTAATTTCTATTGCTCGTATAATAGGTGGAAATACGGTTTTATTTCGTTCCTCATATTCCCGTTTGTAAAACCCTTCATAATCGGTATTGATGACATCTGTAAAAATAGGATGAGCGGGACTGAAAGTTTGAACTATCACCTTACCTCTCTTATGTCTTCTTCCAGCTCTTCCGCTAACCTGAGTCATTAACTGAAACGCCCTTTCTGTAGCTCTGAAGTCAGGAAAAGCCAATAACTTATCAGCATTTAAGATCCCTACTAATGACACTTTTTCAAAATCAAGACCTTTAGTAACCATTTGGGTACCAATAAGGATATCGAGTTGATGGGAGCTAAATTCATAGATTATTTTCTCATATTGATTCTTAGTTTTTGCCGTATCATAATCCATTCTACCAATACGAGCTTCTGGCATTAGTTTTTTCAATTCAACTTCAAGCTTTTCAGTTCCAAAACCTGCTTCACGAAGATGTTCATTCCCACATGAAGGACATGAGGGTGGTAAATTTTGGCGAAAGCCACAATAATGACAACGTACCTCATCGAAATATTTATGAATAGTTAATGTCGTATCACAGTTTCTACATTCGGCTTTCCAAGCGCAAACATCACACTGTAATACAGGCGCAAAGCCACGTCTATTCTGAAAAAGGATAATTTGTCGACCCATTACTATTTCATCAGACATTGCGGTCAGTAGATCCTTACTAAAATACGATCGCATTTTATTCTTCTTGTAGGCATCTTTTAGATTGACCAGCTGAATTTCTGGCAACAACGTTTCACCATAACGTTGCAATATTGAAACAAAGCCATACTTCCCTTCTTTCGCGTTAATCCATGATTCCAAAGATGGTGTGGCTGAGCCCAAAAGAACCTTAGCTTGAAATATATTGGCTAATACTATGGCAGTATCTCTTGCATTGTATCGAGGTGCGGGATCTTGTTGTTTATAAGATGCATCATGTTCCTCATCCACAATGATGAAGTCCAATGCGCTAAAGGGCATAAAAATAGAAGATCGCGCTCCCAAAATCAATTTACCTCCAGTCTTTGCAGCTTTATACAATTCAACACGTTCGTGTGCATTAAGCTTAGAATGATAAACCAATATCTTATCGCCAAAAACTTTTCTCAATCGTTCAACAATCTGGGTTGTTAAGGCTATTTCTGGCAACAAGTACAGTACTTGTCTTCCATTTTCTAATATTTCTTCAATGAATTCAATATACAATCTTGTTTTACCACTACCAGTTATTCCATGCAGTAAAACGGTATCATGATTTTCATATGCTTGTTTGAGTTCTGTAAGTTTGGTTTGCTGAAGAACACTCAGCGGCGATAACATTTCTAGGTCCATCTCTTCAGCTTCCAAACGACTTACAATCTTCTTTTCTTCCTCGAAAATACCTTTCTTAACCATTGCTTTTATAACAGATCCTGTTACAGCAGCAGTCTTAACAACCAATGATTTTAATGCTTCATTATTTTTATTCTTATGTTGAATAAAAGCCAACAATGCACGTCTTTGATGATCGCTTTTATCAACCTTATCAAATACTTCCGTCAACCAAGCTTCCTGTTCTGCATACTGAGTAGGAAATCGAATAAAAGCATGTTTTTTGGGTTTAAATTTTTCTACTAGTTCTTCTTTAACAAATAACAATCTTTTGTCAATCAAGGTGTGAATTGCAGGATAAACGCTTTTTTTATTAAGTATTTCTTGCACATTGAAGATAGAAAGTTCTCCTTGTATTGAAACAGCTTCCATGATCATATACTCATCATCTGTAAGATCTGCAATATGATCCTCATAATCTTCTACTCCTGTTATTTTTGTCTCACTGTATAATTTCAAATTTCCAGGTAAAGCAACTGACATGATCTCCCCTAGTGTACAACAATAATAGGATGCAATCCATTTCCATAAATCATATTGCTTTTTAGTCACAATAGGTTGTTCATCCAGGATACTAACAATAGGCTTGATGGGATAATCGATTTCTTTCGAATAAACTGGTCCTACTACAATGCCTGAATATAGCTTATTTTTTAAAGGGACTTCTACACGTTTACCAAATTCTAACTGACTTCTAAAATCTTCACCTACTCTATAGGACATCGTCTTTGGCAAAGCCAAAGGGAGTACAACGTCAACTATGTGTTCGAATCTTTTCAAGCCTTTAATTTGAGCCCGTAAATATAGAATTAATTGCCATGTAAAAGGCACTTAGAAAATGTGCTTTGGTTAAAAAGGAAAGAATATATATTATTTATAAACTATGGTTCCACCTGCATCTTCATAAGATTCTGCCAGCTCTAATTCGATCTTAGAAAGTCGATGTACAATTAAAATCACCAATAAGGCTTCTGGGATTCTGATCAGATCACTCATTATATATACTTGAGACGAATGCATTAATTCATCTACAGTCTCTGCGTTCCATACCGTTCGTGTCACATAATTTCCTATAAAATTTGAAAAAACAAACAAGGCCCACCAAAAACCAATAATCAATGTACCGGATTGAAAGACATAGGAAGACTTCAAACTCTTTAATTTCAATTGGGTTTCTTTCCATATTTCATTCATGATCATAACAGGTTTAAAAAGACTAATGATAGGAATAAACCATACCCAAAGTGCCATGTGTTCTTCTTGCTGCAAATCACGCACTTCCATCCGATGTAGATTTCCGTATGCTCTTCGAAACCAATTGATAAACAAAACGATAGTAACAATAAGAACTCCCGTATTGACTAAGCCAACAATTAATTGAATCGTGTCACTTGCAGTTGCCAACTTCTCGTCTACTATAACCCCATCATTGATTCGTTTCAATAAAATATATTCGAAAATAGTAGCGCAAATAGAAACAACTGAAATGCCTATATAAACCCAAAACACAACTTTTACATCTCTGGCTCTCTTTGAATTATCCCATATTTCAGGCATTTCTTGAAAGGAAGTCTGAGTTTCTTCCGATATCTCATTCATTTTGGGTAATTCAGGAGGTAAATCGTTTTCCATTTAATTATTTTTTATGCAAGATAAAAGAAACAAATTAGTAGAGCTTCATATGAACAAATAAATTAAAAACACCCCTAAATCTTATTTAGAACAGAGACTTATTTTACATTACTTAGTTAATCCAATGAATGTTAATTTTGACTTTCAAAAGTTCTTAATTTATAGGTCTTTCATGTATTCTTTAATAAAATTCAGGTGAAAGATTTACCTTTGAAAAAAATGTTTTGCATTGAAGTCAAAAATTAATCGTCGATTAGTAGCAAACACTAATTCATTTAAGGAAACTTTATCAAGCCTTAAACAATTAACCGATAAGATACATCATCAAGAGTATGCACGCATCATAGAGGAATTGCAAGAACGTGTTCATACGCCTTTCACATTTGTTATTGTGGGAGAAGTTAAAACAGGTAAAAGTAGTTTTGTTAATGCGTTGTTAGATGCGAACAAGGAGGTGTGCAAAGTAGCTGCTTCACCTATGACCGATACGATACAACAAATCTTACATGGGGAACAAGAAAAAACGGTGATGGTGAACGATGTGTTCAAAAAGATATTTCTTGACGTAGAGATTCTGAAAGAAATTTCCATTGTAGATACACCAGGGACCAATGCTATTGTGGATCACCACCAAGAAATCACCGAACGTTTTATTCCATTTAGTGACTTAATCGTTTTTGTTTTCGAAGCTAAAAACCCATATCGACAATCTGCGTGGGATTTCTTTGATTACATCAATGAAGAATGGAGACGTAAGATCATTTTTGTTTTACAGCAAAAAGACTTAATGGAACCTGCTGACTTAGAAACAAACATAGAAGGTGTAACGAAACACGCTAAAGAAAAAGGCATTTCGGAACCCAATGTATTTGCCGTATCAGCAAAGCTGGAATTGGATGGAGACAAAGACAATAGTGGGTTTCTGGAGTTAAGGGAATATTTAAACAATAATATTACTGGGGGTCAGGCCCCAAAATTGAAACTTGACAACAATATAGAAACTGCACGAAACATAAATGATCAAATTGCTACCAACATCAATATTCGATACCAACAATACGAAGCAGATCTTGAATTTCGAAAAGAGATCAAAACCGAACTAGAAAATCAATCGGAACGTTCTTTTGCACAAGCTAGAAGTTTAGTCGATATTTTATCGGCATCTTACCAAAGGATCACCAATGAGAAAATTGAAACCATCAATCAGGAATTGAGTTTTGGAAAAGTATTGAAAAGAAGTTTTCGTGCCATTATGACGAGTGAAGTAAGCTTAAAAGAGTGGTTATCAAAAGAAGCAAAAGACCTTGAACACCAATTAAACATTGAATTAAAAGACAAGTTAAATACAGGAATTGTTGACCTTGCAGACCAAATCCAAAATATGGTTCGGATGATCGATATGAAAATCCAAACAAGTAAAACCATCCTTACAGATAATAATGAGTTGTTTGCAGAAGTGGCAAAAGAACGATCAACCATTCTTAAAGATCTTCAAAATAGCTTCAAAGATTTTGTCCAAAAAAGTGAAAATTTTTACGATGAGAACACTCAGGATAGTACAGGTAGTTTGGCACCAAATCTAGCTGCTGGTGGCGGGATTGCTATTGTAGGTGTTATTCTTACTGCAGTAACTAATGGTGCGGTATTTGATATTACTGGAGGCATACTAACCACCATTGGTGTTTTATTTGCAGGTGTTAGTTTAGGCTGGCAAAGAAATAAATTGACAAGAAGTTTTCGAAAAGAAATTAAAGCCGGAAGAGTACGTCTTGAAAAAGAAGTGCAAGAAAAGCTTAACAATTACATTAAAGCGATTCAATCGAAAATAGAACTAATTTTCACTGATTTAGACACCTACCTTTCTAATGAGAAGGAGATTATTTCGGAATTTAAAGATCTCAATAAAAAAGTAGAAAAAGAATTAAATGCACTGAATTAGTGCGTTCAACTACCGTGTATTATCCTGAAATGGTATTGTTTTTGGGCGAAAGCCTCATTAACCTTCATGCGGGTTTAAAGTAAACTTCCTTATCCAAATACATCCATTGCTGTCCGATAGGTATTGGCATGAGCTTCTACTATGTCCGCAATACGCTCGCTGTACCCTCCGCCCATACTCACAGCTACAGGTATTTCTCTCTTCATTGCTTCTTCGAATACGATTTCATCTCTTGATTTACATCCTTGAATGGTGCAGGATAAGCGACCAAGCTTGTCGGTTTCGAGAATATCCACACCACTTAAATAAAAAATTAAATCAGGTCTTACTTGTTCAATTAAGTTGGGCACATGTTCTTGTACCACTTTCAAAAAGACATTATCTTCCGTTTTATCTGGTAATCCAATATCCAGATCACTTTTTTGTTTTCGAGCTGGGTAGTTTTTAGCACCATGTACACTAAAAGTGAACACTTGACTATTGTTTTCAAATATTTTAGCTGTACCATTCCCTTGATGAACATCCAAGTCAATGATCAGAATTTTAGAAACTTCGTTATTGGATAACAAGACGTTTGAAGCAATGGCTATATCATTATAGACACAGAAACCTTCTCCTCTATCAGCAAAAGAATGATGTGTTCCTCCTGCAATATTAAGTGCACATTTACCACCATTCATCGCAAAGCGTGCACAATCAAGTGTTCCTTGAGCTATGAATCGACCTCTTGAGATGAGATCTTTTCGCATAGGAAAACCAATGGCTCTTTCTTCTTTCCGAGATAATGTTTGAGTTTTTAATTTGTGCCAATATTCTTTAGTATGTGTTCTTAAAATATCTTCTTCAGACAGTGCCTGCGGATGAAAGAATTGTTCTTTTTCAATTGTCCCTTCATACAACAATTGTTCAGGTATCAATTCATATTTCTCCATCGGGAAACGATGTCCTTCAGGCAACGTATACTTGTAAACGGGACTATATGCGATCCGAATCATATCAAGTAAAAACTAAAAGAGGTAAATTGTTTATGGCTTATATCCGTTATCGAACAATTGTTATAGTACCATATTGTAGCACTGGATCTTTATCTTCCTCTATTTGCAATAAAACCTTGAACGAATATACTCCTTGAGAAACAAGTCTTCCATTAAATCTTCCATCCCACCCTTGGGTAAAATCATTCGTTGTTAAATCAACTCCTTCAAAAACTCTATTACCCCATCTATCGAAAATAGACATAGAATAAGGTATGTCAGTTTCTGAAAAGATATAAAACACATCATTTAAACCATCATCATTTGGCGTAAAGGTATTCGGAACATAATAATCAAACACTTGCTCTACAATCAATACAAAATTATCCATTGCAAAGCAGTCAATGCTATCCGTAATGGTTACAGAATAATTCGTCGTATTCGGTGGTGTAAAGGTAGGCGTTGCACAATCTGTACAAGATATATCAAATGGAGGTTCCCATGTGATACTATATTCATCAACTTCAGAAATATCCAAATCAAACGATTCTCCTTCCGAAATGTATACCGTATCAACTGGTAGCATAAACTCAAGTTCTGTTGGCTCATCGGCAAATATGGAATCCAAGGAAGGGCATTCCGGATTTTCAATCGTAAAAAAGATGATTTCATATTCTCCTGGAAGAATATTATAAATGGTATCTCCTATATTTATCTGAGTAGCAGGAATACCTGTATCAAAAGTGTAAAAATATTCATCTGATGTTTCACTATATCCATTGAAAACAATATAAGCCCCTGCCATGTCACAGGTAGGTTGAATAACAGACAGATCAGCATCAGAACTTGCCAGTCCGTAGGTTACATTGACGATACTATCACATCCACTTTGACTAGTAAAAACTACTTGACCCTCAGGATTGGAGCTATCAAAAAGTTGATCACCAACCATAATCCCATCATCCGTACATAAAATGGTATCTAAAAAGCTTTCAATGCTTGATCCGAAAGTAAAACTGACAAAAACTGTACTGTCACAATTTTGGGCGGAAGCCCCCGGTAAGATAATTTCCATTTCAGGATTATTGATATCAAACTGCTGCCCAAGTGTATCTATAATTTCATCTTCACAAAAAGAACCAGTCAAGGAACCGACAGCTTCTTCGTAAAAACTTAAATCAACAGTCACTGTTGTATCACAACCTGAAGGACCAGGAATTGTAAATTCTCCACTTGGATTATCTTCATCAAAAGTCTGTCCACCAACCATAATAGAACTACCAGGACATAGGAAATCGTCTACCAAAATCGAAACGGATTCATCAAAACTTATGTCAATGAACAATATGGTATCACATGTACCTTCTACAAAAACCGTATCCGTTCCTGAAGGATTATTTATAGAATAAAATACTCCATTTATTTCAATAGAATCATTCTCACAAAGTGATTCTTCGATAGATCTTGTAAGAGGTTCTTCAAACGTAAGGTTAACAAAAATGATACTATCACATCCATTCTGACCAATAAGTGGAATATTCAACTGTACGGAAGGTTGATCAGCGTCAAGTGTCACTCCAAATATTTCAAATTCCCCACCCCAACAAACTTCTTCGTTTATGAAATTAGTATCCAATTCGAAAAAGTCAATGGTAACTTCTACGATTGAATCGCAACCATCTACAGAAGTAAACAGTTGGCTCCCCATTTCATTCCCTTCATAGAACTGCTCTCCATTGACTTCCAATGTATCACTCAAGCAAATGGTCTCTTGGATAATTGTAGGTGGTACATTAATTATTGTATATTCTATCGTATCACTTGTTGCGCACAACCCACTCCCTGATAGTACATATAAAATATCTGAATTAAATAGTGTATCTCCTACCTCGAAAGTGGTTCCACTACCATCAGGCTCGGTATTGTACGACTCGTTCCCTGCTAACCCAGTTCCATTAATGTCAGGAAGTTCTACTGCATCGCAGTCCAGTTGATCTTCACCTAGATTGACGGTAGGTGTATTTACAATGACAAAATTTACTTCTGCGGTATCCGGTTCACAAGTACCTCCTTGTCCTACAATATAGTAGAATAATAAACTCCCTCCTGCATCGACAATGATATTACTATTGATGGTAGTAGGCATAGAATTATCGTTAGTATTAACAAAAACCCCACCTATATCCCCATTGGTATAATCTATAAGATCTAGTTCCTCGTCCTCACATACACTTGTAGACGTATTTCCACCGGCGTTAGCTACATCAGTTATCGATAAAGTGTAAACTGCAGTATCAATCCCACACATGTTTTCTACTTCATAGAAAAAACTGAATGTATTTCCATTTATCAATGATGCATCCAGCATATTTCCAGTTATTGCTCCAGTTGATGACGTATCAATAAATAGACCTCCTTCATCAGCATCCACATCAATTATATCTTCTAAATTCAAAACAGATCCACCACAATCATTGAAGGCAACATCACTTCCTGCGTCTGCACTTTCCATAATAGTAACTTGATAGGAAATACATACAGCGCAATTAAACTCTTCTCCATTGAAGGATATGGGATCATTTACAATAGAATCACATATCAAGACTTCTTCAGATGCAAAAAGAGTATCTCCAGGGAAAAATGACATCCCATTTACTAAAATACCTGGGCTCTGAAGGTCATTTCCACCAATAGTAGGAAAAATATAAAAATTACATTCTGTAACATCGGCAGGTTGATCTAGGTCTGGTGTCATAGGAATAATAACTTCGATTTCCTGTTCATCGAAACAATTCTCTTCACCATCATAAGCATAAATAGTTGTTGACGAAGCTATTCCTGTTCCAGGATTGATCTGATTCCCTGTTCCGCTCTGACCAGTGAAGTAAGATGCGTCATCACTCAAGTCATTTCCTTCTACAGATGGAAGCAATAATACATCACAAGCAATCAATGTATCTGGCATTATAATTTCAGGTCCATCAGTTATGCTAATGATTAGGATAACTTCATCAGAACACATGCCTATTTCGTCATAAATATATAATACGATGTCATCAGAAATCATATCTCCTTCTGAAAATTGCATACCTCCACCATTGGGCTGCGTATAATAATTTTCATTCCCGCTTAAGTTATTTCCGAAGATTTGCGGTAATTCATAGGAACCACAAGCTACAACTGTTGGCACATCTACCAATTCAGGTTGAGGAAGAATGTCAATAGAGAATGACACCTCCGAAGGACAACCATTACCTTCATCATAAATAAAAACCACAATATCAGTTGTTATGATGGTACCTACTGTCAAAGGAGCTCCACCTTGATTGGGACCTGTCCAATACCCAACAGAGCCTGTTAAGTTCGTTCCATCAATTTCAGGCAAAATATACTCTCCACAACTCTCAATTGGACCAGGGTCTTCAATTTGAGGTCCTTGTTGGAATTCAATATCGATCGAAATGGGATCAGAAACACATCCAGCACCTGCATTAACTACAGCAAAAATTGTTGTATTCCCAGATACAATGATTATAGGCCCTATGGGATTAGTCAAGCCCATATCACTATAATACTCGACTGTCTGACCACCTCCTATTGCTGCATCAAAATCAGTAAGATCTAGTTCTGTAGTTCCACTAGCCGACTCACATATCTCGATTGGTGGTATAGAGTTAATTGTTGGGCTCGAGCCCAAAGTTATATCAATTACTTGTCCTGAGAGCATCGTGGTACAACCGGCATTATCTGTTATATTAAGTAATTCTATCTGATAAGATGTCCCAAAAAAGTCTGTAAGATTTAAGGTATTAGAAGGTACATCAAAACTTGGAAGGCCTCCTCCATCATCATAGCAAACGGTCAAACTCCCCATATTGGGTAAACCTGGAAGACCTTGTGTCAAACTAAATCCACCTGCAGAAACTTCAAATGAAAGATTGTAGGGCGCTTCTCCACCTGATACATCCCAGTCGAGATCTACACATTGACCAGGACATAAATCTCCAGTTCCAGTTAAAGTGCCTTCAGGGCCATCTTCGTAACAGACCATCATGACGTTGTCGAAACGCATAAATTCATCCGCCGCCCATGTCTGACTTCTAACTTCGATAAACGCTGAATTCCCTAGATTGGGACAATTGGTTTCATCATAATCAATTTGAAAAGAAGTAGGTGTATTAGTTGTCCCTATAATACCAAGATCAGAATATACCCCGTCTATATTCAACCTAAAATCCATAAAATCCCAACAAAATTCGCAATCTGGTGAACCTGCATCTTCTGGATCACCAGAACATCCTGTACAGCATAAACTACCATCAAGTACATTAGCTCCACAATCAGCAGGGCTATCAAAAGGTTCTCCTGAATAATCAATGGTCAAGGTAATGCGAGAACAACTAGAGATATCAATAGGATCTGTAAACCATACAGCAACTCCATCGGTATTATTATTCTCCAAAGTTCCATTCATCACGCTGTAAGAACCAGAGGGGGAACATGCTGAGCAGTCAGCAGTCCATGGAATACCTTCATCACTTACTCCAGTAGTTGCTCCATTAAATTCATCAAAGGTCTCCGTAAAAAGATCTACCTGAGCATGCAATAAAGACATTTGGGCGCAAGCCAAAAAAAGAAATAGACAACGATTGAATAATCTTAGGTTCACTCAGAATAATTTAGGTCAATATATCTTAGTCAAAAAGGTTAAGGGTACAGTACATAATTAAAAACGAATTATATTATGATTGCTTATATGTAATGTAGGTTAAAAGTATAACATATATACGAATTCAATGTAAAGACAGCTTTAATTTATTGATTGCTGCAAAAATCATCCAAAAATTTTGGCAGATTATTTTTCTTTTACACTCCATCACTCAAAAATATCTACCATAAAAAATTAGGATTTAAAAAGTGTATTGATACCTTTGGGGGACTTAAGAAAAATCACATGCAAAGAAGCGAACAAGAAATAATAAGAAGGGAGAACCTTCAAAAAATGCAAGAACTTGGTATAAATCCATTTCCATCGGAAGAGTTTGAAAATACCATTACGATAACTGAATTGCGTCAAAATTTTGTTGATGGAGAAGATCGGTATAAGGATATTAGCTTAGCGGGCCGATTGATGAGTCGCAGGATTATGGGAAAAGCTTCGTTTGCTGAATTGATGACAAGTGATGGAAGAATCCAAGTGTATATAAGTAGAGATGATATTGCGCCAGGGGAAAATAAAGATCTGTACAATACAGTATTTAAAAAACTACTGGATATAGGTGATTTTATAGGAATTAAAGGAGATGCCTTTATCACGCAAGTTGGAGAGCTTTCTATTCATGTCAAGGAGCTTATTGTACTTTCGAAGTCACTACGTCCTCTTCCTATAGTGAAGCGTGATGATGAGGGGAATGTGTATGATGCATTTACTGACCCTGAACAACGTTATCGAATGCGATATGTTGATTTAATCGTAAATCCTGAAGTCCGCGAGACGTTTAGAAAACGTACGATGATGTATAACTCTATGCGTTCTTATTTAAATGAGAAAGGATATCTAGAAGTAGAAACACCGATTTTACAGCCTTTGTATGGAGGTGCTGCGGCTCGACCATTTAAGACGCATCACAATACTTTGGATATGACCCTTTACTTGAGAATAGCAAATGAGTTATATCTTAAGAGATTAATTGTAGGAGGATTCGAAGGAGTGTATGAGTTTTCGAAGGATTTCAGAAATGAAGGGATGAGCAGATTCCATAATCCTGAATTTACACAGATTGAGTTATACGTTGCATACAAAGACTATGAGTGGATGATGAATTTAGTTGAAGAAATGATTGAAAAAGTGGCAATGGATACAAATGGAACTACAAAAGTTCAAGTTGGTGAACATATAATAGACTTTAAGAGGCCATGGAAGCGATTTACGATGTTTGAGGCAATTGAACATTTCACAGGGATTGATATATCAGAAATGGATGAAAGTCAACTAAGATCAACAGCTCGAGATCTTGATGTTCCAATTGACGAAAGTATGGGGAAAGGTAAATTAATAGATGAAATATTCGGGGAAAAGTGTGAAGCTCAATTAATTCAGCCTACTTTCATAACAGACTATCCAGTAGAGATGTCTCCTTTAGCTAAAAAACACAGATCAAAAGAAGGTTTAGTCGAGCGATTCGAAGCAATTGTTAATGGCAAAGAATTATGCAATTCATTTTCGGAATTAAATGATCCTATAGATCAAAGAGAAAGATTTGAAGGGCAACTTGAGCTTGGTAAGAGAGGAGACGATGAAGCAATGGTTCTTGATGAAGATTTCTTAAGAGCATTGGAATATGGTATGCCACCAACAGCAGGACTTGGAATAGGCATGGATCGATTAGCAATGATCATGACAAATAGTAATTCGATTCAAGATGTCTTATTTTTTCCTCAAATGAAGCCGGAAGCTAAAAAGAAAACCGTCACTCTTTCAGAAAACGAACAACTTATATATGACCTGTTGTCTAAAGAAAAAAGTATGTCTTTACCTGTTTTAAAGGAAGCTGCGGGTCTAAGTAATAAACAATGGGATAAATCGGTTAAAGGACTTGCAAAGCACGGACTTACAAAAGTTACTAAAACAGATGATGATTTAATAATTGAGTTGATTTAATTCTATTTAAATTTTTAAATCGTAGAATAACCTTTCTTGACTTTTTTGTGTTATCATGACATGGAAAAAAGAATCATTTTAGGAGGAGGATGTTTTTGGTGTATAGAAGCAGTTTTTCAGCGATTAAAAGGAGTTCAAAGTGCCACTTCTGGATACATCGATGGTCATGTGCAGCATCCTACATACCGAGAAGTATGCACGGGTACAACTGGGCATAATGAAGTTGTTGCTATCCAATATGACTCCAGTTTAATATCGCTCGATCAACTACTGGAAGTTTTCTGGTCTGTTCATGATCCTACAACTTTGAATAGACAGGGTGCAGATAAAGGAACACAATATAGGAGTGGGATCTATTTCGATTCAGAGGAAGATCAAGGTATCATTCAACAATCAATTATTGATGTGGCCGCTAAACTTTGGGATAATCCTATAGTTACAGAGGTGAAACCTGCTTCTACTTTTTACCCAGCTGAACAATACCATCATAACTATTATAACCGGAACGACTATGCAGGATATTGTCAAATTGTAATAAATCCTAAATTAGCTAAATTAAGAACTGGATTTTCAAATCTTATTAAAAAAGAATATAGTGAAGGAGAAAGGAAATTTTAACAAACTTACACCTGAAGAAGCTTATGTGATTCAGCAAAAAGGAACAGAACGACCTTTTACTGGAGCGTATGATAAATTCTATGAAAAAGGAACATATATCTGTAGACAATGTGATGCTCCATTATATAAAAGTGAAGATAAATTCAATTCAGGTTGTGGTTGGCCATCATTCGATGATGAAATAGAAGGTGCCATTCGAAAAGAGACAGATGCTGATGGCAGAAGAACTGAAATTCTATGTGCTAATTGCAATGGTCATTTAGGACATGTATTTGTGGGAGAACGTTTTACTGAAAAGAATACACGACATTGTGTGAATTCAATATCAATGAGATTCATTCCTGCAAAGTAGAATGAATCTCATTGTTTGTAAATTTTATAATGTGGCGTTTTAGCCGTATGATTAAAATCTATACGCTAGGTAAATATTTCCTATTGCTCCTGCAAAAAGTCTTCCGTGACGTAAAGAAATTCCATTGTCTCCAAATGATACGTAGGGATTAATGTATGTTCCTCCTGTAAAGTGATTCGATAGTCTGACACCTCCACCGAAGTTATATCCTACCCTTGCTTCATTTTCTCGTACAGGGCCTTCTATACTTGAATATCGTTCACTTGAAAATCCTATTGCTGGACCATGGCTTATAAAAAGACGATCTGTTTTATATTTTCTGAACTCAAGGAACGTATTCAGTTCAATATCGTCTCCTGAAATCAGGCCTCTCATATTTCTGTATGACAAACTAGGAGAAGACACTCTTAGCAATGTATTTTCTTTAAGATAAATATTTGCTGACACGCTTGGCAGCAAGCCATCTCGATTCAATTGTAATTCAAACTTTGAAAGATCTTTCTTTTCTTTTGTATTCTTTAAAATTGAAAGTGATTCCTCTTTTCCGTATTCTACAGTTTGTGCTGTAAGACCGAAAGCAAACATAAAAAGGGCGAAAATTAAAATAGTATTCTTCATAACAATTAGGTTTTTTATTTACTGTAATGACGAACCTATTGATGAAGAGGTTTGCAAATTAATTCCTTCTTAACAGATTTTAAATCAATCTTAACGTATATGGGTATACTATCCTTTGTTTTGTAACACTTTAATGGGATATAACCTTATTTTTAAAAATCGAAAGGCGAAATAAACATTGGTTAATAACCCAAATAATACCATTTAAATTTTAGAATGTCGACAATAAATTCAAATTATAAATAGATGAGTTCGACTTATAAAATTGAGGAATAGCCTGAGCTATTTCGAAATTTTCTAAGGAAGAAATCACGTATTTTAAGAAGAATTTATCCGACATTTTAGAGTTTAAATGGTATAACAATCTTCCATGACTCGTTGTTACTTCTTCAGCACTTATCGAAACAAATGAGTTTACATATGTTCCTCCTCTAATGTGATTTGAAAGTCTGACACCGCTTACAAAATTGTATCCAAATCTACCTACATTAAGCCTTTTTATATTATTAATTGTCTCAGTTTCAGCATTAGAATAACCAAAAGTGTAGCCAGGTGATACATATAATCGCTCAGTTCTGTAAATTCTCCATTCTAAAAACGTAGAAATATCAATTTCTTCTCCAGAGAAAAATCTTGGAACCCCTATTTTAAAGTGAATTCCAGTTGATTTGTCAATCTTTAAAAAAGAGCTAACACATATAAAATGACGAAAGT
>JAHDGD010000160.1 GCA_020627825.1 Saprospiraceae bacterium | reverse complement strand
TTTTTTGTAGCATGAGTTTCGGTAAGTTGATTTTTTCGTTTTGTTTTGATATGGTGTATGCTCATACACTTGCTTTTATGTACGACAAAATTTCGACATTTTTTAACGCAATTGGACTTAAGGCCGAACTTTCTTTTTCTGTTGACATGAAAATAATTTGAACTACTGATTAATTCAAAGAAAGTTCTAGTTAGATAGAATAATGGATAAGGAATAAAATCAGTTGACAGAGCATATTTCGGGTTTAATCCAATTCTTCGAAATATCCAGTATCGAGATTTTTGCGCACATTATCCCAATGAAAATATCGCCCATTCATACATACATAAATGCCAGGTGAAAGACTTTGGACAAAAGCTAAAGAAGCACCTAGATTGAAAAATCCATCAGAAGATGTACCAAATGCATAAGGTATCATTGCTCCAGTCAGTATGATGGTTTTATCACTTAATCCCTTTTCTTTTGCTAGTTCTTTTGCTGTTTCAACAATTCGATCTGTTCCATGCGTAATAATGATTTTGTGAGTTTTGGATAATTTGCAATTATGCACAATAATCTCACGATCAGCTTCTGTCATTTCCAGCGAATCTACCATCATAAGGGTCTTTATATCAATGTCAAGTGTTGATCTTCCTCTTTCGAACATTTTACTAAGATGGGTGTCTTTAAAGTATAATTCACCTGTTATAAAGTTGTAGTCTTTATCAAAGGTGCCACCTGTTACATATAGTTGAATAAATTTGGCCATTACTGTCAATTTGTTTGGCAAATGTATAGAATGCTCAATGAATCTACAAGATCTCAGGAAGCTATGTGAAAAAGATCTTTGAATTTGGTATTTCTACTTGAACTTTGCAGAATGACATCAACAGAAATATATTGAGATGCACGCTTGTTTAAATGAAAATTAATTGAATTTAACTTTATTTCATATGTTAATTTATCATAATATGAGTAAAGTCTCATATTATTTAAATAATTAATATTAACTTTGCTGAATCTCTGGACGTTTAAATGAAAAAGAGTAAAAAAATGAGAACATCTATTCTGACCATTTTCGTATCCCTTTTTATAATTTTTGGGCTTCAAGCCCAAAACCCAAATTACAAAGTAGGGCTGACCTTTAAAAAACTATTCCTTGATTATCAATCTCAAAATGGTGGGTCGTTATCTGCCCTTCGAAAATATCATTCAGGGTATGAAATTGGAGTTAACTATAACTTAAGTCCAAATTTAAATTTAGTCGTTCCTTTTCATGTAGGCGTTCCTTCTAGCCATTTAGGAGTAGAGGATTATCACAAGACTATCTTTGGATTGGGTGCTCATTTTCAATATCAATTTTTCAAAAACGACAGCAGAATTGTTCCTTATGTTGTTGGTGGACTTAGTGGAGTGACTGAAACAGAAGGAAGTTTCAATTTACAAGCACCTATAGGGTTTGGATTGAACTTTAAAGTTTTTCCAAGGGGGTTGATTAATTGGGAAACGACTTATCGTAAGTCTTTTAGTGCTAACAGAGATAATTTACAACATGGATTGGGGTTCATTTATTTACTAGGGAAAGATGGTGTTCAGAATGATATGGCAAAAGTGGAAAATGATAGCGACATGGATGGCTTAATTGATGAATTGGATTTATGCCCTCAAGTAGCGGGTCCTATTGACTTGAAAGGATGTCCTGATAGCGATGGTGATGGGATAGCTGATTATGAAGATGCTTGTCCATCATATGCAGGTTTAGCCAATTTAAATGGATGCCCTGATAGCGATGGGGATGGCGTTAGTGATAAAGATGATGAATGTCCCAATCTTGCAGGAACGATAGACAATAAAGGATGTCCTGATTCTGATAGAGACAACGATGGAGTAGTGGATTCAAAAGATAAATGTCCAGATTTGGCTGGTGCTGTAAGCAATGATGGATGTCCATTGTTGGATGCTGATAATGATGGTATTGCAGATGCTGATGACAAGTGTCCAAATTCTGCTGGGCCAGCTTCTACTCAAGGGTGTCCGGATGCTGATCGAGATGGTGTTGCGGATTTTGCTGATAAGTGTCCGAATCGTCCAGGAATTGCAGCTTATGGCGGTTGTCCTGATAGTGATGGTGATGGAATTGATGATACGAGAGATAGATGCCCGAATAGTCCAGGTTCTGTTGCAAATAATGGTTGTCCAGAAATTTCAGCAGAAGATCGAGAAACACTTGAATTAGCAATGCGAGCTGTTCAGTTTGAAACAGGAAAAGCAACACTGAAGTCTGAATCTGCAAAAATTTTGAATCAAATTGCAGATATCATGAAAAGATATCCTGATTTCAATCTTTCGATAAGTGGACATACTGATAATACAGGTTCTGCAACAAATAATCAAAGGTTGTCAGAACGCAGAGCACAATCGTGTTATGAATTTTTATCAAAGGCTGGAGTTTCCGTAAGCAGAATGAATTACTCTGGATATGGTGAATCTAGACCAATAGCAGATAATAATACATTAAGAGGTAAGGCCTTAAATAGAAGGGTCGAATTCAACTTAATTCCAAGATAAGAGCTTTAGATTTGAAAAAGGGGCTGATTTCATTACTGAAATAGCCCCTTTTTTTATGCATTCTATCTGTATTCATAGGGAATAGGTAGATTTTTCTTATGTTATTCGTATAATTCTATGCAACTTTAGCTCTTGATATAAAGTAACCTCGTTGCTATACATTCTTCGAAGAACTATATTTCTTTGCTCAATCTTTAATTATGAAACAATTTATTTCACTGCTAGTTATCCTTCTACTGATTGCTAGCTGTAAACAAAACTCAAATCAAATGTCAGAATTACAATCTAAAGTGGTTGATATTCAAGCCCCCATTGCAAAAAAAGAAAAGTATGTACATAAGATTCACGGTGATGAAAGAGTGGATCAATATTACTGGATGAAATTATCAGATGAACAAAAGAATGCTGAAAATCCTGATAACGCTACGAAAGAAGTTGTAGCTTATTTAGAGGCTGAAAATGACTATACAGAAAAAGCAATGTCGCATTTAGAAAAATTCGAAAATGATTTGTATAGTGAAATAAAAGGGCGTATTAAAGAAACAGACATGAGTGTCCCTTTTCGGGAAAATGGATACTATTATCTGACAAGATTTGAAGAAGGTAAAGAATACCCAATCTATAGCCGTAAAAAAGAAAGTCTTGATGCAGATGAAGAAATCATGCTCAATGTAAATGAAATGGCGGAAGGATATGAATATTATAATGTAGGTGGGAGATCAATAAGTCCAAACAATAAAATTTTAGCTTACGGAGAAGATAATGTAAGTAGAAGAATTTATACTATAAAGTTCAAAGACCTTGAAACAGGCAAAATGCTTAAAGATGAAATTGCAGGAACATCAGGATCAGCTGTATGGGCTAATGATAATAAAACCATATTTTATGCAGTAAAAGATCCAGTATCTCTTAGGTCTTACAAAATCTTTAAACATGTTTTAGGAACACCATCATCTGATGATAAAGAAGTATTTCATGAAGCTGATGATACATATATAGCTTTTGTTTATAAAACGAAGTCCAAGGAATTCATTGTAGCAGGCTCTTATGCTACTGTTTCTCAAGAATATAGAGTTCTAAATGCTAATAATCCAGAGGAGGACTTTAAAGTATTTACCCCTAGAGAAAGAGGTCTTGAGTATAGTATTTCTCATTATAAAGATAAATGGTATGTTAAAACCAATAAAGACGGAGCTAAGAACTTTAAACTTATGACAACACCTGTTTCGTCGACTAACAAGGATAATTGGGTTGATGCCATAAAGCACAGAAATAATGTTTTATTGGAGGGAGTAGAGATGTTTAAAGATTATATGGTATTAAGTGAGCGTATTGACGGTATTACAAAGTTGCGTGTCTTATCAGAGTCCAAAGATATTGACCGATATATAGATTTTGGTGAAGATGCATGCTTGATGTATACTTCTGTTAATCCTGATTTTGATACAGATATTTTGCGATTAGGTTATACGAGCTTAACAACTCCTAATTCAACCTTTGATTTTAATATGTCAACTGAACAGAAAGAGTTGCTAAAACAACAAGAGGTTATTGGTGATTTCGCGCCTTCGGATTATCGATCCGAAAGAGTAAAAGTCAAAGTAAGAGATGGAGCTGAGGTCCCTGTAAGTATTGTATATCACAAGGATACAAAATTAGATGGTAGTGCTCCTTGTTTATTATACGGTTATGGTTCTTATGGAAGCTCCATGGATCCTTATTTTTCTAGTGTTAGATTGAGTTTGTTGGATAGGGGATTTGTTTATGCAATTGCTCATATACGTGGAGGTGAGGAAATGGGAAGACATTGGTATGAAGATGGTAAATTGTTGAACAAAATGAATACTTTTAATGATTTTGTTGATTGTGGAAAGTATTTAGTAGAAAAGAAGTATAGTCATCAGGATAATCTATTTGCAATGGGAGGAAGTGCAGGAGGTCTTTTGATGGGAGCAGTAATTAACCAAGCACCAGATTTGTGGAAAGGAGCCGTTGCTCAAGTACCTTTCGTAGATGTCGTTACAACAATGCTTGATGAAAGTATACCATTGACCACTGGAGAATATGATGAATGGGGGAATCCGAATGAAGAGCAATATTATCACTACATGAAATCTTATTCACCTTATGACAATATAGAAGCAAAAGATTATCCAGCATTATTGGTTACGACTGGTTATTTTGATTCACAAGTTCAATATTGGGAACCAGCGAAATGGGTTGCTAAACTTAGAGCAAATAAAACGGATCAAAATCCTTTGTTATTCAAAACCAATATGGGTGCCGGTCATGGAGGTGCAAGTGGTCGATTCCAGCGTTTTAAGGAAATTGCCACAGAATATGCATTTTTATGCGATCTTGCAGGAAAAGTCGATCAAGAATTAGACTAAGGAAGGAATAATCCATTGAAAAACAGAATCTCATACAGTTACATATTTAAATTGGCATTACCCATTATACTAGGTAGTGCAGTTCAGAATGTAATTGCTGTATCTGATTCTGTTTTTCTATATCATTATAAAGAGATTGATTTTCAAGCAATTAGTATTGCTAGTGTCTTGTATTTGATTATATCAGCTATAGGATTTGGTTTTTCAAGAGGGGGACAAATAATCATTGCACGGTACAAAGGCGCACAAAATATATTGGGAATAAAGAAAGCTTTTTATTCGCTTTTAGTATTTGAGTTATTTTTAGCGACTATACTTTTTATAGCACTTCAGCTTTTTCCTTCTGATATCCTATCATTGTTTATTGATGACCCCACTTTACTAGATAAAGCTTCACAATATATTGTTACAAGAAGTTATGGTATCTTCTTTAGTTATTTAGGTGTTGCTATGATTGCCTATTATACAGGAATTGCAAAGCCCATCTTTATTATTGTCGATACACTTATATTATTAGCGGTAAATCTCATTTTAAATTATGCTTTGATTTTTGGAAATTGGGGCTTTGAATCTATGGGGATTGCAGGCGCTGGTTTAGCAAGTTCAGTTGCAGAAGGAGTCGCATTTGTTGTTTTCCTATTGTATATGTTGTTTGAAAAAAATCCTGAAGTTCCTAATATCTTTTCAAATCCTATTCTTGAGACATCCTACTTCAAAGAGATTTATAAAATTTCGGTAAATATAGTTTTACAAGTAATTGTTGGAATGGGTTCCTGGTTGATCTTTTTCGGATTGATCGAAAATTTAGGAAGATACGAACTTGGTGTATCGAATGTCATCCGGATTCTTTATTTAATGCTTTCAGTCCCTACATGGGGATTCGCTTCAGCTATGAATACGATAAGTAGTAATTTATGTGGAGCTGAAAACTTGGATGAAATCATTCCTGTTACCCATAGAGTTGCTTTTCTAAATGTTGCTTTAACAATGTTTATAGCTGTTCCGCTGTTGGTTTTTCCTGAGCAACTTTTATACCCATTATTTGGTAAACAAGATATGTCTTTGATTCAAGATTCTCAACCTATCTTTTACATGTTGATCCTTATTATGTTTCTGTTTTCTTTAGGTTCTATTTACTTTGACAGTGTGATTGGCATGGGAAAATCAAGATGGGGCTTTTATGTAAAATTGGTTACTTCTGTCACTTATTTATGTTTATTGTATTATATCGTAGAATATACTTCTTATGGGCTTAAAATGGCATGGGGGACAGAAGTATTTTATTGGATATTGATTATGTTTTTCTCCATTTATTACATGTTTGGATTCAACTGGAAACAGACGCTGCAACCTATTTCCGCTTAGTTTTTTTATATGATTTTTTTCGTATAGGAGCATCTATTTTTATAGTAGAGGCTTGCATTCTTACTTGGGAAATTAGTTCTGTCACCATTGATTTCATTTCATTAATAAAGACGACTGGATTGTAATTTTCTTTTGCAATATCTCGTAGCTTTTTTTCCCATATTCCTGTAAGTTCTGGTGACTTTAAAAGATCACTTTTTATTACTTGAATTAATTTTATGCCTGTTTCTGTGGGATGAATATTTTTAGACTTTCGTGTTAGGTATTTTCGTTTGAACAATATTTCTATAATTGCAGCTCTTGTTGACGGTCTACCGATTCCATTTTCTTTCATCATTTCGCGCAATTCTTCCTTGTCTACTTGTTTCCCAGCGGTTTCCATTGATCGCAATAAAGTTGCTTCTGTAAAGGGTTTAGGTGGCTGTGTCTTCTTTGTTAAAATTTTGGGTACATGCGGGCCTTTTTCACCCTTTTTAAAACTCGGAATAGTAACTTCATCTTTAGACTTTGTATTCTTTTGCGGCAAGACTAATCGCCAGCCTTCTTCTATAATTTCTTTCCCATTTGCATAGAATAATTCAGTAAGAATTTTTGCCTGAACGTTGGTCTTGGATACGATACAATCCGGGTAAAAATTGGCAATAAATCTTCTGGATATGGCATCGTAAACTTTTTCTTCCAATGATGAGTTCTTGCTTATACTACTAGAATAGCCACTTTTTTTTCCTGTAGGAATAATGGCATGATGATCCGTTACTTTGTTGTCATTAAAAACTCTCGAGTTCTTTTTTAGGGCTTTCGCCCAAAGAGGTTGAATTAATGTTTCATATGCAGTTAACCCTTTTAAAATGGAAGGTATTTCTTTGTATAGATCTTGTGGTAAATATGTGGTGTCAACTCTAGGGTAACTGATTACTTTTTTTTCATAAAGACTTTGTGCAATTTTTAAAGTTGTCTCGGCTTTGAGCCCAAAGCTTTTATTACAAAATACTTGTAAACTGGTTAGGTCAAAAAGTTTCGGAGCATATTCTTTTCCTGGTTTACGATTGAATTCTACTATCTCTATTGGTTTACCCAAAATCAGATTATAAATTTGTTCTGCTTTTTCAAGGGAGTCGAATCTCCCTTTTTTGTATTTAAACATCGTTTTTTGAAAGGTCGTTTCTAGTTCCCAGAAAGGCTGAGAAACGAATTTTTCGATCTCAAAATGACGTTTAACAATCATGGCTAATGTAGGTGTTTGAACTCTGCCTACTGATAAAATAGTACCATATGTACCAAATTTCATCGTATATAATCGTGTCGCATTCATGCCTAATATCCAATCTCCAACAGCTCTACACATTCCAGCATAATATAAATAATCATACTCCGAGCCATCTTTTAAGTTTTTAAAACCTTTCTTCATTGCTTCAGAAGTAAGACTAGATATCCACAGTCTTTTTACAGGTTTCGTATTATGAGCTTCTTTAAGTACCCACCGTTGTATAAGTTCTCCTTCTTGACCTGCATCACCACAATTTATGATAACATCCGCTTGTTTTATTAGTTTCTTTATTATGTTGAATTGTTTTTTAATTCCTTTATCATTTTTAACTTTAGTAAGGAATTTCTCTGGTAACATGGGGAGATCTTCAAGTTTCCACTTGCTCCATTCTTGTTTGTAATCTCCAGGCTCTTGTAAAGAACATAAGTGCCCAAATGTCCATGTAACACAATAATTTTCACCTTCAAAGTATCCATCTTTTCTTTTTCTTATTTGCAAGATAGACGCGATTTCTCTGGCTACTGAAGGTTTTTCTGCTATGCATAATTTCATGCTGTAAAGCTAATAGAATATTTCAGACTGAATCTAAAGGCAACACATGTTCATAGGAATAGTTATGTTGATTTAAATCCCAGCGTTAGTTTTGCACATTGTTAAATATTTTTCCACACACTTGTTGGAAATTGATATGTACTAATGTGTAATGTGGAAAACTTTTTTTAGTAATGTCTTTATGAGGCTGTAAATTTGCGGGCTATGCGTTTACTATCCCTTGAAATAAAAGGATTCAAATCCTTCGCTCGTGAGACCGTCATTCATTTTAACGAAGACGTTACTGGTATCGTGGGTCCCAATGGATCAGGAAAGTCCAATATCATTGATGCCATACGATGGGTTTTGGGCGAGCAAAAATCAAGAGAGCTTCGACTTGAAAAAATGCAAGATGTCATTTTTAATGGTACGAAGAAAAGGAAAAAAGCTGGTACTGCTGAAGTTTCTATTCTCTTTGAAAACAGTAAAGGTATATTGCCTTCTGAATATAATATCGTAAAGGTTACACGGACACTCTTCCGCAGTGGAGAGTCCGAATATAAGCTTAATGATGTTGTGTGCCGTTTAAAAGATATCAAAAATCTACTTGTTGATACGGGGATTGGGTCAAATTCTTATGCCATTATAGAGCTCGGAATGGTAGATGCCATCTTGCAGGATAAAGAACATGCGAGACGAAAAATGTTTGAACAAGCAGCTGGAATTTCAAAATATAAAACACGTAAGAAAGAGACACTTTCCAAACTCTCGCTTACACAGACAGATTTAGATCGAGTAGAGGATTTGCTTTTTGAAATAAAGTCGAATCTAAAGGGGCTTGAAAAACAAGCTAAACGTGCAAAGCGATATCTTGACATCAAGCAAAAATATAAAGATCTAAGCCTTGTATTTCATTTCGCAAAACGGTCATTTCTTCGTGATGAGCACATGGCAATTGAGAAAGAGATTACAGCGTTAAATATTACATACAATGAATTAAGGTCGTCTATTCACAAGAAAGAGGCTGCACTTGAAAAGCAAAAACTAAAAAACTTAAATGATGAAAAACAATTGTCGTTATTTCATCA
>JAHDGD010000012.1 GCA_020627825.1 Saprospiraceae bacterium | reverse complement strand
CCTCACACAAGACCTTAACAAAGGAATAAGTAGTATAGCCTACAACCACCTAAACTTACCTACCACCATCACTACAGATGAAGGTACGATTAACTACACCTACGATGCTGTAGGAGCGAAACTTAAAAAAGTAGTCACTCCTACCACAGGAGCCGCTTCTACCAAGGAATATGCTGGGATGTATATCTACGAGCAAGGAACCTTAGGGATGTTTAGCCATCCTGAAGGCTATGTGGAGAAAACAGGAGGCACCTACACCTATGGGTATAATTTTGTAGACCACTTAGGGAACGTGCGTCTTACTTACAAAGACCTAGATGGTAATGGGAGTATTACTCCCACAGGAATAGGAGCTGAAATTTTAGAGGAAAACAATTTCTACGCTTTCGGGCTTGAACATAAAGGGTACAATAACACAGTTTCCTCAAACGGAAATGCCGTTGCCCAAAATTTTAGATATAATGGAAAGGAAATAAACCAAGAGCTCGGTTTAGAATGGTATGATTTTGGAGCAAGAAATTATGATGCTAGCTTAGGACGTTGGATGAATATAGACCCACTTGCCGAACAGATGAGAAGACATAGCCCATATAATTATGCTTTTAACAATCCTATCTATTTTATTGACCCAGATGGGATGGCACCACAAGATTACTATATAGATTCAGCAACAGGTAAATTACTTGGTCAGGACGGTGCTGCCACAAATAATATTAGAAGCATTGATGCATCAACTTTCAACAGTATTAGTACTGCAAATGGAGGAACAACATCTGCTACAGCTACTTCAGAATTACAATCAAATGGAGCGATCGTGCAAATTGATCAAGCTGGGATAGATGCAGATATTTCTACAATTAACAATCAAACTGTAGCAGATCAGTCAGGGGAAAGACAATTAAGCTTAAATTTGGGTTATGCAAAAGACAGTGAAGGCTTTACTGCAAAAGATAGTAATGGTAATTATATCCAGGAAGTTACCTCCACAATTGGAACCCCAGGAACAAATGGTACTGCCGATTTTGAAGCTTCGCCTGCAAATGCTGATGGTGTAAGAGTGTCGAATGGAGCAATTCAATTGGGTGGTGTTCATACGCACAATAAGGCACCAGCGGGACTCGTAAATCAACCCACAACTTCAGCAGCCGATAAATCTGTCGCAACTGGTTTTGGAGTTACTATTTATGCTGTTGATTCATATACTGGGACAAGCTCAACACCAACTTCAGGTCCCGCTATTCATAGAGTAACGGCTGATGGAACGCCAACTAATAACGTAGGAACTACAAATAGTAATAATATAGGCTTGGATGCATTAAAAAAACATGCGGGTATTAACAACTAAAACATTATGAAAACCTTAATCGTACCTTTTTTATTTTTTCTATTATTCAGTTGTACAGCTCAAAAGAACATAGAATTAGAACCAAATATAATTGCATACAAACTTCCTTTTAAAGTTGAACAATTACTCTCTGAGGAAATATCTAAAAATCAAAAGAATGAATACGGTATTTTGATTGAGTTAAAAAATAATACGACTTCATTTACTTTAGTTGATGGATATAGCTATTATCATAAGAACACTTCGTATCGTGCACTTATAGGCGAAAAATACTACCCTATATCTTTTCCACAATTAGATATTAAATATGGAGTTGTAACAGATGCAGAAGAATTTTTACAACATAAGATTACAAAACCTGAGACTTGGGACAGTTTTGGTAAACAATCTTATCCAATGTACCATGGAGTATATAAAATAGAGGTAAATTCTGATAACAAAATTATTTCTGAAGGATCAGAATATTAAATTAAAATTAGCATTGATGAAAAAGCAACTCAATGTATTGGGTTGCTTTTTTGATTGGCAGTTCCATCATTAGAAGAGCAACCACAGTTATTAGGATTGTACATTTTAAATCCCCACGACTTCATCAAATCTAATCCGAGCGAGTCATTTATTTTTTGACTTGGTTCAGTTTCTGAAACTACGGGTAATGGTACACATTAGTTGATGAATTAGTTTTTAAAAGCAAATGATTGTAAGACAATAATTTAAAATACAATTTTAATTAAAAAAGGATGAACATAATGTCCATCCTTTTCTTTTTGAATTCATTTATAGGTCTTAAGATGCATTTTTTTAATCTTAGTGGTTCAAATTAGTTGATGAAAACCCCACTCCTTCCCAAACCTAAAAAGGTACGAGAAAATGATGTTGTGTCATTTCTTCAAAACAACTCCATCTGTTATTTTGCTAAAACTAACTTTAGAGAACAACGAGATGTTTTTGGCATTCTTCAAAAAGACCGACTTCATCATTTCTATATTCTAGGTAAAACAGGAACAGGGAAGACCACGCTTTTAAAAACTAAAATAACCCAAGACATACATCAAGGAAGGGGTATTTGTCTTATCGACATTCACGGAGACCTTGTTCAAAAAGTAAAATCTGAAATCCCAAAACACAGACAAAAGGACATTATCTATTTAGATGCTACCAATCCAAATTTATCACTTGGCTACAACCCCTTAAGAAAAGTTTCCTTCGAGAAACGCCCTTTAGTAACCTCAAACATTTTAGAAATATTTCAGCACTTATGGGGAAGTCAAAGTTGGGGAATTAAGCTTTCTCACATTTTAAGAAATGTCTTACTTACACTACTCGACCAAGAGCAATGTTCATTTTCCGATATTCTCAAATTACTCCAAGACCAAGAATATCGTGACAGTTGTTTAATTAATATTGAGAACGAGGATGTAAAACGCTTCTGGGAAAAAGAATTCAAGCAATACACAAAAAATGATTTGGTGCCAATCTACAATAAGCTTGGAGGCATTCTATCCTATCCATCCGTAAAGCGAATTTTAGTTTCTAATAAAGAGCAAATATCACTTCGCTCAATTATGGACAACAAGAAAATACTACTGGTCAATCTATCAAAGGGAAGTCTAGGAAATGATGCTTCCTATATTTTAGGGTCACTTCTTCTTACCTCTATCGCCTCATCGGCTTTTTCGCGTATTGATACTCCTGAAGAAAAAAGGGAAGTGTTTTTCTGTTACCTCGATGAGTTTCAAAATTACACTACGGCATCGCTTGTTGAAATGCTCTCCGAGCTTCGTAAGTTTAAGCTTGGACTTATTATGGCGCATCAATATATCGCTCAACTCGATGGTAAAATTCGTGATGCTGTTTTAGGGAATGTTGGAACAATGGTTTGTTTTCGATTAGGACAAGGCGATGCACGTTTTATGGAAAAAGAATTTCATCCAGAATTCAAGGCCTTTGACTTTGTAAATCTTGCCAACTATGACATCTATTTAAAACTAATGATTCACGGTGCTCCTTCCAAAGCCTTTTCTGCAACTACCATTTCGCCTAACGTTACTTCCTTTTCCACATAGTTACATATTCACGCTCCTGTTTTCATCCCCAATGTTGGTCTGATACTACAAGTAAAGATTCACCTTTAACTTAATAGATTATGAAACCAACAAAAAAAGCCAAGCTTCAACTACAAGCTTGCCATGAAGTTCAGATTCATTATAAACGACCATTATTTGATAAGACAAGAAAGATTAAAGATTCTCATACTGCTGAAGCTATTCTAAGGGACTATGTCGATGCCAATAGAATAGATCATAAAGAATTCTTTTGGGTACTGCTTACCACCAATGCTAATCAAGTAATTGGGGTAAGTGAAATAGGTGCTGGATGTACAACAGGGGTTACTGTAAATTTTAAAGAGATATGTCAGTTAGCCCTCCTTAGTAATGTCTCTGGTATTTTGATTGCACACAACCATCCATCAGGAAAGTTAGAACCTTCAAATTCAGATAGAGAACTCACTCGAAAACTTAAAGCAACGCTAAAACTTCTTGATATAGAATTACTCGACCATCTTATTATTACTTCTGAAGGATATTACTCCTTCGTTGATAACGACCTACTCTGATTTTTTATTAGCTGTAGGCCTTGCCTACCTATGCCTAAAACCCCAATCACCTATTACGGTGGAAAGCTAAATATGCTCTCTGCCATACTCCCTCTAATACCTAAACACCGTCTCTACACAGAAGCCTTCTTTGGCGGGGGCGCTGTCTTTTTTGCCAAGTCTCCATCAGAGGCAGAAGTCATAAATGACACCAACAACCTCGCTATTAATTTCTACGAAGTTGTTAAAACGGATTTTGATTCGTTAAAAGCAAAAATTGAAAGCACCCTATTCTCCAGAGCAACCTATACCGTTGCACTTACCATTTATAGAATGCCTCATTTGTTTAACAAATTACAACAAGCTTGGGCATTCTATGTGGGAACGAATATGGGATTTTCATGTCAGATTGGTTCTTGGGGGTATGATAAATATTCTAAGAGAGTAAAAGCATTTCAGAACAAGAAAATCTTATTTGATGAGTCTGTTTATAAACGATTGGAAAACACACAAATTGAAAATGTGGATGCGTGCCGAGTAATTCAAAGCAGAGATGCCCAAGATGCATTTCACTATGTCGATCCGCCCTATATAGATTCTAATCAAGGACACTATGATGGATACTCTGAGGCAGATTACAAAAGACTTCTTGACTGCCTCTCTGAGGCAAAGGGAAAATTTCTCTTGAGTTCATATCCTTCTGAAATTTTATCGAAGTATGCTGAAGCTAATGGATGGCATACCATCCGTTTTGAAAAACCACTGTCTGCTCAAAAAGCTGTAAAAGGTAAACCCCGTGCTCGAAAAATTGAAGTGCTAACCGCCAATTATCGACTAGAAGCCGATGTCAATTAAAAAATTATAATCAGTGGAGATACGCCACAAATAATTACTAATCCGTGGTAATCTGCCACACAAATCTTTTAACAATGAAAAAAGAACAAGAATACTTATTAAAACATTTCGCCTCCATTTTACGAGGACTTGCCTTAGGAAAGGACAAACCTAAAACCATTGATTCCAATGTTGCACATTGTCTTTCAAGAAAAGACTTAATCCAAATTCTTAAAAAACAATTTGGAGGGACAATTCCAAAAGAACATAACCTCATGGAAATGGAAAAGTCAGAACTCCTTGGTCTTGTCAAAAATGAAATGCTAATTATCTCATTTATGACCGAGAAGTGGTCTAGCGAGTCGCTAGAAACAATAAAAAAAGTGGTAGTTCCAATTCAAAAAGAAACTCCAAAGGCACCAGCTAAAAAGAAATCCGATGAAAAGGTTTCCAAGTAAGTCTAAAGCCATTGACCTTGCTATTTGGCAAAACAACAACTATAGATTTAATGATACTTATGGTGTTGTACTCAGTAGCAAGGGTGATTATATGGTATTGGAGACCGATCATCCTTCTTTTGAAAACAGTGATTTTGAGAAAATTCCAGTTGATTATTCAAAAATGAAGTACAAAGACATTGCTCAAATTACAATGGATGATGACCCACTACCTCATTGGGAGGAGATTCGGGGTATGATTTCAACCGTACATGGAGAAACCCTGCGGTTTATTCTTAAAGCTAACATTCCATTTGAAAAATTCATTCGTTATGAACTAGCTAGTCGCGGATATGATGAGAATTTTAAGTGGGTTGGTTTCGATACTGCCGAAGAAATTTGGCTTAAGTAACACCACAATTTAACCGCCCGTAATGCCATTATCAAAATGGCATTTTTTACACCCATTAATTAATTTTATGCATCCTTATGTACAACCTTATAATTTAGACTCACACTTAGATGAACTTTTTAAAAGGTACTTATCTGAATGCACCTATAGCAGTCAACTTCGTCCAGAGACTATTAAAAGCTACAGTCAGGTCTATGAAACTTTTAGAAAAATAATGCCTGAGACACAAGATGCCAAAGACTTACATCCCCATGTATTGAACATTTTTTTTGAAAGGGTAAGTACAAGAAAACGCATTGTTGGAAAAAACACTGTCCGTGTAGGTGTCAAACCTTCAACTATTAAGACCTACTACAATAAACTCATTGCATTTTTCAAATGGCTAGAAGAACACGAATATGTCCCCAAAAAATCATTGGTTGAAAAAATAAGAAAACCTCCAGACCCCGTCTATGACAATGCCAAGAACTTAAATAAATCAGAGGTTTCTAAAATAATTGCCTCCATTGTGCTAGACTCAATGGATGATGTCTTTCGCCTAAAGAGAGATTTGTCTTTAGTAAGCCTGCTACTTTATACAGGGATAAGGCGAGGAGAGCTTTTAGGACTGAGAATACAAGATTTGAATTTCGAAAAAGGATTTATTTACATCCGCGGAGAAACTTCAAAGTCAAAGAAGAGCAGAAACATTCCGATGAACCCAATATTAAAGAATCATTTAATTGCATATTTAGAATATCGAAAATTCAGAAACTATACTACGGAAGCTCTTATCGTTTCCACTAAAAGTGATAATGGTCTATCTCAAGGAGGTCTCAAATGTTGGGTAGCTAAATTTAACAGATTATCAGGAGTAAAATTTCATCTGCATCAGTTTCGCCACACTTTCGCTTGCACACTAGCAACAGGGAAGGCTGATATCATAAGTATTAGAAATGCCCTTGGGCATACCACAACAAGAATGACAGAGCGTTACCTACGTTCCATACCAATAGAAGATACTCGAAGTTATATTGATAATATCTCCTTTTGATATGTTTAAAATAGTGATAAAATTATACTATCGATTTACTAGTTGTATTCATTTTATATCAGCTATAAATCGACATATTATTTACCTTAAATAATCGATTTTACAACAGGAACATAGTGCAGAGATGTGGTGGTAGAAAAACAACCTAAAAAGTCACTCAATCCCTCTATAAGCCTACTATATAAGGCCTATATGGAAATGGACAGCCAGCATCTATCTTGCACTGACGAGGTGGCAGGTTCGAGTCCTGTCAGGTCCACCATACCCCCAATAAAACCAGCACTTTAGAGATGTCTACATCTCAATATTAGTGGTCGTGTAACGTCATCTCTCCAATAGGTGGTGGCACGTGGTCTAAAAATCCTCTTGTACTATCGATACCAATCACTATGAACATCGAATTATTACTAGAGGATTTTTGTTATTATTCTCAATATATGCGAGGAGTATCTCTCAATACTACTAAACGCTACCGACAAAAAATTGGAGCTTTTTCAAGGTCGCTAGAAATTACAAGCATTGATGACTTAGACCAAAAGAAAGTCCAATCTTTCTTCTTAAAAGGCCGAGTAGAAAAAAACTGGACTACAGCAACCTATCGCACTTACTATATGACCCTTATTGTTTTCTTTAGATGGTGTATCTCGCAAGGTCATCTTGAGAAGAATTATTGTGATGAGATAGAACTTCCAAAAATGGAAAAAAGCCTTCCAAAAAGACTTAGTAAAAAAGATGCACTTAAACTCTTGGAGGTCGTGTATAACTATCCATATACTCAGAAATACCAACGAGATAGAAATCACGCTATGTTCTCTACATTCTTATTTACAGGACTTAGAAAATCAGAACTTCTCAATCTTACTTTGTCGGATGTAGATATGGAAAACAGAACTATTTTTGTACGCAGAGGAAAGGGTAATAAAGACCGCATTGTTCCAATGGGACATTCCCTAACACAGTCACTTCATAGGTATCTTGTGGAGCGTAAAAAATGGAAGAAAACCTGTCCTGAGTTTTTTACTTGCTCTAACAGAAATAAGGGGCTCAGCGATACAGGACTAAAACTCTTAATCCAAAAAATACGAAAAGCATCGGGAGTTTATTTTACCTCGCACAGATTACGCCATACCTACGCAACGATGATGATTGAAGGAGGATGTGATATTTTTAGCTTATCAAAAATGATGGGGCATAGTGACATTAAAACAACCACTATATATCTTTCAACAACAGCAGAACACTTGCGTCACCAAATATCCAAGCATCCTTTGAATAACATTATTTAATAGTGCCTATCTAGAAATAACATCTTCATAAAGTGGTAGAAGTGCATCATAGACCACATTTCCAATACCAAGAATTTGCCTAGTTGTAGCGTGTGCTCCACCAAACTTGGCTGTTTCTTCTGAGAGAATAGTTTCATGCTCATTCCAAGGTTCTCCAGCGTGTCTGGCACCCATAACCTTTGTTACCGTTTCAATTACTTGATGTATGGTATAAGAATTTCCTTCTCTCATTATGACTTCCTTATCTAAAAACTCCTGGAGCGAAAGGTTAACTAATTTATGTTTTACCAGAGCATGTTTGGGATACAGACCATCTAAAACCCAGCTATTTTGGTTGAATCCCATTTCTTTCAAGTGGTTAGAATATTCACTACTATCTGCGATTTGGTATGTGATATCAATTTCATTTGTATTAACCAGATTGGCAAGCTCTTTATTCCTATCTAGTATCAATTGAAATATCAAATTTCCGGCACATAAAATGTCGTATTCTTTTTGGCTGTCTAATCTCGTTCTTAACTCATCCATTCTTTCAATAAAAAGTTCTTCTCTATTCATAATCAGTATTTTATCAATTATCTGCAATCTATGAACTATAAACACACCACCCAAACACCTAACATCCTTTTTGACCATCTAATCAAAGTACTTTCAGAGACTCAACTTAAGGTACTGCTTACCATTATTCGTAAAACCATAGGGCAAGTGGACATAATTAACCCAAAGAAAAGGGTACAACGAGCTTGGATTTCCCAACGTCTTTTCTGTATCTGTACAGGCAAGTCTGCACGGGCAGTATCCAGTGCTATTGATTATTTATCTTCACAAGGATATATCTTGGTTACTGCAAAAGATGGGACACCTCTTACTACCAAATCAAAAAGGCGAGGTGCTTCTGCTCTGTATTATGCAAGTAGGTTGTTGTCTGAGGAGGCTACTCCTCAGCCTTGTGACCTTTCTTACCATAATGCTGTGAAAAAAGGTCACACTATTAAACTAAACGAGATAAAAGAATCTTGTTACAATAGGTCACAGTGTGTCAAAAGGCTTTCAGATACCGAACGTTACTTACAAATAAAGAAAAGCCTAAAAACCACGAGCATAAAAACACCTACCCCGTCCACACTTTATCCACGAAGTTTCGAGTGACAGCAAAAAAATATGTAAGATTTTAAAATGCTGTACTGCTAGTTACTTCCCCTTATTGGATTGTAGTATGCGAAAAGCAATGCGTAACCACATTGCTTATTTCACATTATGAACAAATCAATACATCAACATTGCAAACAAGCACGTAAGGAACATCATCTTTTACTTAACGACCTTGCGTACATCCTTAACATCGACCAGGGTAATCTGTCCAGCTTTGAAGCAGGTAAGATACCACACCCCAAAGCCCTCACAGGCTATCACATCCTATTTAATTTATCAACACAATCTATCATTCCGCAAGTTTTTAATGCTGGATGCAAACCTTATCTTGACCGATGCTTTCAGTTAGCAGAAAAAATTGACGAGCAGAGTCCAAACACTCTTAAAAACAGAAACCGTCTCGAGGGTTTAGATACTGTTATTACTCATCTTATGGAACTTAGTAATGATGGACAGTAACAAATCGCAAACCGTGCTTGCCCTCTATCCTAACCGTTTTGGAATTAGTTACGCTGTCTTTGACAACCCACAAGACCTTGTGGAAGTTGGTAACGGCTACATACGTCCTACGTGTAATAAAAAAGCACTTGAACGTGCTATTAAATATCTCAACTATTACAAACCCAATGTGATTATCACAAGAGCTTTAGATGATTTGAAAGGAGGCAGTCGTAGTAAACGAATTGAGGCTCTATTAGTCAATATCTGTAAAGAGGCTGAAAAACAAAACTTAGAAGTTTATTGTTATACCCGTAGCCAAATTATGAATGTTTTTAATCAGTTTCAGGCACGCACCAAATATCAAGTAATGAAATGCATTCTAAAATGGTATGACAAACTTAAAAAATACGAAATCAACAAACGTAAAAACTGGATGCCAGACAAACCAAACACAGGGATTTTTGATGCTGTGAGTTTAGCATTGACCCATTATTATTTGGAATAGCTAGGGCAATCAAATTATTTAACTTTGTATTTTAAAACAAATTTGTAATTCATTGATAAGAACAGTGCAACGTTAAATTCAAATTATGTCCAAAGTCACAGGTTATTTTCTAAAGTTAAGTTCTAATAGATATGAAGTCTTTGACGAAAGGTATGAGGAAGAATTCGCAGAGCCTGTAACAGATTTCACACACTCAAGCAATGTTCCTTTGATTTGTTTTGTAATAACTAGGGGTAGTATTACAGATATAGGACTTGCTAAACGCGGTATGAGAGCAGGCACAAATTTACGTCGATTAAATATTTCTAGTATTTATAGACTAGAAAACCCAATAAAACCCACAACCATTATCAAAGAAGTTAATCCGAGATTCAAAAAATATTTAGCCGAAAAAGCTAAGAATGGCGGTTTATTAACTATTAAAAGTTTTGAAGAGTTTTTAGATATTTTTATTAAAATAGTTGAAAAAGAAGCCTCACTACTTTTAAATAAATATTCAAAAGAAAGAAGAGAGAAAATTAAGCACTTAGCTCATTCTAAACTGGGTAGTTCTTTAGCACAGCAACAAGAAGCTATTCTAACTGCTATGAATATAGCGGGAATTGATAGAGAACAGACACTTGGTTGGGACGTTAGTGCCGACGGTGTTGTTGATTCATATTTGGATGGTTTAGAAAGCGTGCATTTGCGAGAAGATTCTCAGATTATAAATGACCTAACAACCTTGCCGGGCTTTGATGCTGTCAAAAATCACAAACACTCCTCTACAGTTTTTAAAAATGACAAATCGAAGCTTACAATTCTACTTGCCAATAGATTGCCTCTAGAGGAGTTATTGGGTACAGATTTAATCTATTATAACGAAGATTTCAAATGTTTCGTAATGGTTCAGTATAAGGTAATGGAAAAAGAAGGAGGTGATTTTTTGTTTAGACTTCCAAATTCCCAATTTTCAGACGAGTTAAAGAGAATGGACGATATTTCATTGTTATTAAATGGAATTTCTAATGAAGATGAGATTCTTGATTTTAGGATTTCGAAAGACCCTTTTTTCATAAAAATGTGCCCTAGAATTGAATTTAATCCTGATGATGTAGGTTTGAGTACGGGGATGTATCTTCCACTTGAATATCTTAAGTTATTACAAAAAGACCATTCTACAATGGGGCCCAAAGGAGGGCGTTTTATTTCTTATGATAACGTTAGTAGATATTTTAATAACACTTCTTTTAAGACAATTGTTGAGCAAGGTTGGATAGGAACCCATATAAAGCAATCTGAAGTTTTAGAGCAAATGATAACCAGTACAATACAATACGGTAGGACTGCTGTAATTGCTATTAAAGAGAGTATAGCAGACAAACAAGTTCCAGATAAAAGTATGTATGACGATATAATGAGGTCATATCATAATAAATACTGAGAAGGAAATATTTATGATTTCCTGTTAGCGATATTTTTCAAGGAGTTCATACATATTTCCTTCTCGGTAAAGAACACCTTTATATTGGAATTCAATGTTTTTTTTGTTGTCTGAATAGTAAGTAGGATACAATTTTTTTATTCTTTGATAATCAGTAAAAACGCTATCCAATTTTTGCTCTTTTAATGGCTGAATCAATTCAAATTGAATTCTTTCATTAATTGCATCAATTTTAATATTTCTATTGATGTCAAATGACATTTTAAGTTCATTTATATGTATCGAGATGGTACTGAACTCATCTTCTGAAACTCTTTGGCGAAGTTTGATAGAATCTCTTACATATTCTTTCTGATTTCCAATCGCTTTATATGTTAGAAAACGTAAATATTTATAATGACTATCCAAATTTGGTAAGCGCCTAGAGGCTTCCTCTAAAAGGAGAAGATTATCATCATGTGCTCCCAATCTGTCATTTACCACATAAAGTGAATTAACCACAAACTCAAATTGTCTCGGAGATTTTAAGGCTCTTTTGAGATAAATTTTTGCTTGTTGGTTATTATTATATAAAGTTGATAAATACCCTATTCTTTGACTTAAGTATGAATCATATTTTGAAGGAGTTTTAAGTGCATAACGATAAGAATCAATTGCTAAATCGTCTTTAGATATCCTCTCATAGCACAAACCTCTGTATAAGTATATTAGAGCAAACTCTTTGGAAGATGGATTTAATAGCTTGTTAGAATAGTTAAGAGCCTTATCAAATTTACCTGCATTATATGCTACCAGCATTGCGTTCCAATAAATGAGAAAGTCTAAATCTTCTTGTAAGTAACCTTCACTCAATTGTTTTAAGTCTGTTGGATGTAGGTCTTTATAGCTATTACCTACAAAGTTTGGTTCTATGCTTTCATATTGCGTGAATTCAGTAAGGTAATTGAATGAAAACTTTCCTTGCTCAGAGATTGCATTATTAGAAAAACCATAAATCATATGGTTTGCATTGTACTTTGCTTTGATTGACTCGAAATATTCTAGAGAATCCTTGGTAGGAACAAATTCTTGACAAAATATAATAGACATATTCAAACTGTCCTTGCGATTTAAATCATCTAAACGTTCTTTGATGTAGTAGCCAACATCACCTCTGCCTAGCTTTTTGTCTATTAGTTTAAATGGAAGAACGAGTACTTGCTCCTTTAAACTATCGGAGATGAATCTGCAATCATCATTTGCTTTAAAATTTGTTTTAGTTGAATTTGGTATAGCATCTGAATTCGAACATTTTTTTAGTCCTAATAGGGTAAATAGTATAAAAGCAATTAGCGAAAAAATTCTTATTGCTTTTTTACTTAGCTTATTGGGTTTTTTATATTCCTTCTCGATTTCTGCACAGAAAATATTCAACTTTTTTATAACTTCATCTCCCGTATCAAGGTAATCATCTTTAAAGAATATTCTTGCTAATGAAGTTGGCGAAAAGCCTGTTATTCTCTTTTTTGTGTCATCGCTATCGACATTATGAGGCCCTTCTTCAAACCTATTTATTAAAAGCGTACTGAGAAGTTGTAAGAATGGGTTCTTTTCGGATGTATACTCACTCTCCAGATAAACCTTTTTTTTTGGTTCCTTTTCATAAATCAACATAAAGGAGTTGATTAGTCTTTCCTTCAAACGTTCTTTTTCCTTTATGTTTTTAAATGCCATCTAAGCAGTTTCAAATGTTAATTTTTGTTAAATATACAGTTAATTTTCCTGTGTAAACGTGTGTCGACGCGTGTAAATCCCTGCTGAGTTTGATTTGTACTGTTGTTAAGCAAAAAACCACCTAGCAAAGACTAGGTGACCGCAGAAAACGACAAACGCACTTCAAGTTTGGCGTACCTGCTAACCTAATTAGAGACTGCAATCTCAAAATTAAGCTAGAAGGAATCATAACAAATACTACAAAAATGTCAAGCTCGAAGTAGCATTAAATCAATGTTGAATTTAATACTACTGAAAGATGAAAAAACAAACAAAAAACAGTGTATCTGATGGTAAAGTAACCATCTTTAGATACCAACAAAAAGACCTAGAGGAAGCACTCTTAAAAGAGCATCAGGTCATCATGGAAGAAGTCTCTATCAATTTAGCAAGAGACCTCGCTCAGCTTAATAAACCAGAAGCTGATAAGACCGAAGACCATTACAGCGACCCTATCTATAGTGCGTATCGCAAAATGGGTATCCAAGCTAAGAAGGAACTGCAAGTTGATATCGAGAGTCACAGTATTACCTCTGACAAAGCCGAAGCAGATTTAGAACTAGCGGACTTGGAGAAACAGCTCCACGGCAAGGAAAATGACCTCCGTCTTAAACAGCGTGAACTCGATAAGGAGGATAACACGCTTCTAAAACGCTATTTGCGGTATAAGGGCATTCGATGGTTTTTGCTCTTTATTATTTTGGTAGATACTTTCTTATCAGCGACTGCACTTCAAGCCATGCAGTATTCGCTGTTGGCTTCTTATGTGGTTGGTACAGCAATTGGTATCGGCATCTTTGTTATCAGTGAACACCTCCCGCAGATTATCAAAAAGGGAAGGACTATCGCTCAGCAACGCCTCATCGGAGGTATCTCCTTTGCCATACTCGGTGTCCTGTTTTATGTACTTGGGATATTTCGAACTGCCAGCATTACTGGCGCCGAAATAGCAGATTCAGAAGGCATAAAGCCTATCTACTTTGCTTGCCTGAATATGTTCTTTGTTATCGTCTCGACAATGGCCGTGTACTTTAACAAGTTGAGCAAGGCGGAACGTCAGCAGTTAGACGAGTGGAAGCTTAAAAAGGAAGAAGCTGAGTCTTTGGAAAAGCAGATACGGGATATCAAGTCCAAGATGCAGAGCATACGCACTCAAAATGCTGAAGCAGAACTTACTCGTAAGCAACTACTTATCTATGCTCAGGATGTTCAAACCTTAATTCAGAGTTACTACGAGCAGTCCCTGCGGACGTTCTACTCCACAAACCTTATTCACCGCTCAGACGGAAAAACTCCGCAATGTTTTTCTAATGAAATTCCTGAGCTACCCATTTTTTATAACGATTTAAAACTATAATGATGAGATACTTATATACTCTCGCGATAGGACTTCTAGTGATGTCCTGTACGCAACAAGACGAAGAACGAACTATTATTTCTGTGCTAGACGACCGCACCGAAAATGACTTTATCGCTAAGCCTACTACTAATGCCATCGTATCAGCGCTTCAAATAGATGCTGATATATGGGCGGGCTATGGATTTCGCTATGGACAGCTAACTGATATGGGGCATACACGAAGATATGAGACCTTCATTGAGCCAAAATTTTCACTATTTGACAATGAGTTTAAACGCAAAAAGGAGGTTGCTGATTTCAAAAAGGATATCGCTACGGCCCTTGAAAGTGATGCCGATTCTTTAGGGCGCAGTTACAGCAGAATATGGGAACCCATCCTTGCAGAACTAAAGGTGTTAGGACAGGACAGTCTGCAAGATGCTAAGCTGTACGTCTTTTCAGACTTACGCGAAAATGATCCTTCTTGGTTTTCTACCTACAGATATAGAGATAGTATTCAATTGCTAGAACATCCAAGTAAAGTAGCTCGTCTGTATGTCGATAAGGCAGAAGAATTTGTCGGTATGGACAATGTGGAAATGGTCATTGTATTTGAACCTAAAACTGTACTGGAAGATATCTCTTTTGCTCAGCACAAAAAGTTGTATCAAGATGTCTGCGACATTCTAGGTGTCTCCATACGCTTTACCGCTAATCTTAAAGAGGAATAAGTGATGGCAGGTTCTATGATTTCTCAAATAATAAAAGCAGTCTTCAGCCTATGCTGGAGATTGCTTCTTCACGCACTTTACTTGCTATCACGTCTATGTGAATGGGTGCTGACAGCATTGAATGAATTTTTACGCAAACAACTTTAAAACAGAATATGATGAATTTTATATATGATTTTTTTGAAACCGCAGGCGATACTCTGAGTAATGCTCTGGAAGATTTAGTAAAGCATTTAGATAAGGATAAGCACAGACTCAAAGGAGAATTACTCCCTGCAAGCACCGTATTATCTCGATATCACAGAGGCTTTAATCTCAATGGTAAAAATATTACACCACAGCTCTCTAGGCAGGGCGTTTTGATAAATGGGGAGACAGGGAGTTATAAATCAGCTGGTGCGGTAATTCGCTCTATTCTCACAGTTAATGGCTCACAAATAATCCATGACCCTTCTGGAGAATTGCACCAAAAGACTAGTGGTGCATTGGCTCGGAGAGGGTATACCATCTTACAGCTAGACTTTGCTAAACCACTGCGGAGCCTTCGATACAACCCAATTTTACGAGCCAATACCCGTAGCCAGATTACGCAACTAGCAACACAGCTCGTTACGATTCATGGAGATGATAAGACCGAAGACGCTTCTTTTTGGAACAGTAAGGCAATCGAGGCCTTATACGTGGTTATCTCCATATTAAAAATGCTGGCGAAAGAGTATCAAACGCTGTATCAGGCATCACATTTACTGGATTTAATGCAGTCAAAGAAAACAGCATATTTAGTCGATAATTTGTTTTCAGAAGGTAATGTGAGTGAAGAACTCCATACTAAGTATGCATCTATTGTCTCGCAATCACCCAACACCTTATCATCTGTTTTGGCAACTGCTCAAACAGCAGTACAGATTTTTTCATTAGATGAAAACATCGCAGAGATAACGGCTACTGATACCATTGGTGATTTTAATGATCTGCGAAAAGAAGGAACGGTACTTTATATCCATTCCAGTACCTCTAAGATGCGTTATTATTCTAAGGTAACAAGCATCTTTTTGAGTCAATATTTTGAAGCTTTTTTTGAGGAGCTTCCTATGGCTGATATGGAAGATGTGTATTTCCATTTGGACGAAACTCCTGTGCTATCGATAGGTTCTTTAGATATAATTGCCTCGAACATCCGTAAGTATCGTGGGGCATTAATGTTGGTATGCCAAAATGCACAGGCACAGCTTACCGCCAAATACGGTAAACGTGCAGATGCTATCTTGAGTAACCTTAGAACCAAGGTCTACATGTCTGCTGACCTTACTACCGCAACACAGTTAGAGCGTACCTTAGGTCGCTATGAGTACAATGACCATCAGGACCGAGATAAACTCAAAATGAGAAACGTGCTTACGGCCGATGAAATTATGAGTTTACCACCTGATAAGGCTCTTATTATGGTCTCTGGTATGCGAGGGGTTTTGGCACGAGTAAAACCATATTTTAAGGTGCGTGCTCTTCGAGAACTCACTTCCATACCACCCGTGCGAAATAGCGAGCATTATGTTAGTGGTGATGCCATTGCGCTGTTACCACTGAAGGAAATGTATCCTAATGCCCAGAGTGATGAAATGGCCTAGTAGTTTTAACAGCGTACATAATTATCTGGATGAACTCTTTGTGGGTATTGACCCATCAGAGGAGGAAATTATTAATGCAAAGAAATGGTACTGGCGATGCTATAACACAGATTTAAAGCGTCGCCGTAGCCATTACACGCATTTGTCTATCTATTTTTCAAAGGATGAAATACAGCGGGTTAAACAAGCCACTGAAAAGGGAAAGGTATCTGATTTTGTAAAAAAGGTTGTACTGTCACATTTGGATGGTACAACCGCTTTTACAACATCGATGGACACTTCGGTTATTGAAGAGCAACTCTTTTTAATTGCAGAATACCTCTTGGAGCTTATTAATATTAATGCAACAGTAGATAATACTGGGCTTATCAAGTTGGAAAATCAGATAGCACAATTGCAAACCCAAATACTACAGCTGATATGATTATTAAAAGTAAATCCTATAAAACGGAGTGTTATAAAGGCATTTTACAGTACCTACTTCGGGAATCCGAACAGGAACAGGGTTTTGTGATTTCAAGATTTCTCAAGGGTGATAATCGAGATGTCAATGCCCTTACTCGGCAATTTATCGTTAATGAAACGTATCGAAAACACGTCCGTTCCAATAGCGTTAAATTGTATATGGATATCATCTCCTATAAGGCAGAGGATGCAAAACTATTGACCAATGAAAAGCTGATTAAAATTGCTAAGAAATACATTGCACTTCGCTCACCCAAAAGTCTGTCCTTGGCAACAGTGCATAGAAACGAAAAATCCCATACGCACTTACATTTTGTATTCTCCGGCACACACTACCGAACAGGAATAGCCAATCGTATCTCACGTGAGGATTTTAAAAACAAAGTGAAACTTCCTATGGAAGCATTCCAGCGAACACATTTTCCAGAGTTGAAGGCTTCAGAAATAAATCATCAGCGGACATTGTCCGCAAAAAAAAAGCGGTGACTCAAGATGCTGAGTGGCAAATGAAGCATCACCGAAATGTAACTTCTGATAAAGAGCAACTAAAAGGTGTTGTAGACAAAGCTTATGTACAAGCATCATCACAAAAAAAGTTCTATGCATTACTACAAGAGCAGGGACTAGAATTATACACCCAGCGTGGTGTTATTCGAGGTATTAAAGGCAAGCGTAAGTTTCGATTTAGGACCTTGGGTTTTGACAAGGAAATTCTCAAGTTATTAGATAAAAAGGTGACAAAGAATGTCCGCTTGGATGCACTACGGAAATTAAGGGACGAACAACAGGAGCATTCTCTAGGAAGGGAGCGAATAAGAAAAAGATAAATACCCATTACTGGTTATTACTAACCTCTTATTTATTTAAGAAATTACAATAATTTATAAATCAGTGAATTAAAATATATTTTGTTAAATTTACAGTACTCCCCCTAGAATTTTAATCATTCAATATTACATCTCATTTACTAATGAGATAAGGAATCTATTATTTAAAAAATTGAGCTATGAAAAAAATACTACAATTTTATTCTTTAACCATACTATTACTTACATCTAGTTCTTTGATTGGACAAAATCAAATTACGGGGACTGTTACGGATAATGGAACTCCCATTGCCAATGCTTATGTAACAGTAGAAGGTACGTCTATTGGAACACAGACAGATATTAAGGGTAATTTCTCCCTAAATCTTAAAACTGAAACAGCAACATTAATTGTAAGTTTCATGGGGTATTTTAAAAAAAAGATTCCAATTGATACTAAAGAGAAAACAAATTTTGAAATTGATTTAAGTTCAAATATCTCCACAAAAGGAGTTGGAGGTGCTGTAATAAGTGTTTCTCCAAAAAACTTTTGGATTGGTGCTAAGGTTGGATATAATTTTATTGGAAATACAGACGATAATTTCTTTGTCGGTTCAGCTTCTATTGCTATGAATGTTTATGACGGTTTTTCTAAAGAATCAAATCATCATTTTGCCATAATTGGAAATATAGGAAACTTTAAATTTGATAAGGAAGCTAGTAATAGTGAAGATTTAAAAAAAATTGCGCAATCTATTAATGGGCTTTCAGTTGGATTGGGTTATACCTATGATCTTAATTCCGTTCTTAGTTTAAATGAGTCAACAAATTCAGCTTTTAGAGCTTTCACGCAAACAGGCGTTCGATTAACATCGTTTGATGATATAGGGGAAGATGAAGAAACTGTTAACCTTGCTCAATCGGCCACTACACTTGGCATAGAGTGGCAATTAGAAAATTTTACTAAAAAGGGAGCTTTATCAGTATCTGCTGGTACTTCAATGTTTCTTTTTGATCAGAATATTTATAACTCAATTTTTGAAGAAGAAAGAAGTAGTTTATTTACCATTGATTTTACCATTATACTTCCAATATCAGATCAAATTGGATTCTTTACTAATGGTACTTTTAGTAAAGACACTTCTGCGGCCTATATTCTGGGCGTAATTTTTAAGTCCTAAAGAAATATAAGTAACTCAAAACAATAAAATATGACAAAAGTGCAACTAACTTTCGTCTCACGAAGGGGAAAAGAATTCAGTGAAGATCAAAAGGAATACTTTACCAAACTGACAACTATGCTAGAACAAATAATCAATACTGATCGTTTTAAAAATGATATCCGATATTTTAAACACAAAATTGGAAGAAGATGGCACGATGGATTTAAATTGAATAAAGGATTTTCTCCGTCAGAAATATTAAATATTCTTTTGTCAGGAAAAGATCTATATAGTGATAAAGATCAAATTATTGATATTCATTTGAACCCTTATCGAAAAAGAAAATTGAAATATCACGCACGTACCTTTAAAGGGAGACGATCAATAGGTGTCAATACAACATATTTGGCTTATTGCATGAGAAAAGAGAAGAAAGGAGAAGCACTTATGGCGGGTACGATGATTCATGAATATATGCATATCGCTGGTTTTGTTCATTACACGAACAGCGGTACCGAGGAAGACAAGGGAACGGTTCCTTGGGGTATAGGAGATACGGTAAAGAAGATATTAAAAGAATAGGAGAAAGAGGCTTTAACAGCCTCTTTTTTGTCTTTAGGTGGTTGGGGTTCTAGGGTCTCCCTAGCAGGAATGCATTATGAAAAGGAGCTTGTGAATTTCATAATGCAATCCTGCCTTTGGCAGTCAGTCAAAGCCTGGATATGTCGAAAAAGTGATAACGACTTTCGTCTATATCGAGTACGATGTTCCTAAAAGTCCGCAGACGACTTAGGACATCTCGGCTCAAGGACACTACTTTACTCTCCAGCCGTCATCAAATCTTATCAAGGTCACGTCCACCTCATACTCTTCTTCTAGACAATCGTAGTTTTTGACTTTTGCATTTTTATAAAACAGCTCGTGCAGGATATAAAAAGGGGTTTTGGTTCTGCTTACTTTACAGCGAATGATAGCTTCTTTATCTGTTTGTGATATGTCGATGACATCTACAAGATTGGTTTGAGCGATAATAAAGTTGTCATCATAAAAACCAAGGTCTTTGGCTCTTTGGGTTGGAACCATAGTATGCTTTACGGTTCCTTCAAAAGTGTTCTCTTTTTTAGAAGTGGTTATGAGTCCTTCTTTTCGTAAGTAGTCCGCAAAAGGTTCAAGTAAGGTAGCTTTAGTAGAACGCCTTTTTCTAATATAGTCGTATTCAAAGCTAAGATGCTCTGTGTAGCAAGATTGAGGGTATTGTTGCTCAATGATACGCTTGGCTTCTTCTTTGGTTATTTTGTCTGAACTGCATCCAAGCAGGAGACCTACGGTAAAAAGTAGAAATACTATTTTTTTCATTTTGAATTAATTTTAAATTAAACGTTTGAGATTGTTTTAGTTATCCATGATGATTAGTAAGACTCAAATACGAACTCTTTACTTTTTTCAGATTCCTCTGCTTCTAATTCCTCCATGTACTCTTCCATTTTAGATTTAAAAGTTTTGCAATCGTAAGAGATTTCATCAATTTCTTTTTTGAAAGCATACAGGCGTCTACCTTCATGTGGAATTAGATAAAGCTCCATTTGGTAACACATATTCCCATCTCCAAAATAGAGAGTTACCTTACGTCTTTTAAGTCCTTTAGAGGTAGAGTAATCTTCGGCAAACATGTACATTGGCTTTTGGTGTTGCCAGTCAGAAGGAGCGCCTTTAAATTTCTCTTTTAATTGCTTGAAAAACTTCACTTTGCCCAATGAAAGATGAAGCGCATAACGGTTACGCCATTTATACTTTTCGTCTCCATAGTTGATATAGAAATCTTCCACATCCGCTTTATTAACAAGGTGTTTTTCTTTGAGATTTACATAGTCATTATTTTTGACGTATTCCAAGATGGATGCTAGGTCATCCATAATAGCATCTGTATCTGAATAACTGCTGTTTGTTGTATTAGAAGCTATGACTCCGTTATGACTATTGTCTTTGCAACCAAATAATACTAATAATACTAAGGTGAAGGGTATTGCTTTTTTCATTATGCACTGATTTTAAGTTATTAAAGGGACAAACATATAAAATATGTTTATATAAGTGGTAACGTATTTGATGTAATATTTAGTAGCGTAAAAATCCACCTTTGTTTGGTAGAAAATCAGACATTGATGGCTAAGAAAGAAAAGAAACTCGACAAGCGCATACTCCTTATTGCAGACAAACTAGAGCGTATGCGAATAGATAAAGGATTTACTTCGTATGAGAATTTTGCTATTGAATTTGGCATCTCCAGAATGCAGTATTGGCGTATGGAGAAGGGAACTAATTTTACCTTTGAGAGCCTATTGAAAATATTGGACGCTCATAAAATTAGTTTGGGGGAGTTCTTTGCGGATATTGAATAAAAATCTTAAAAAAGTTGTAACTTACCCAAGCTAAGCTATTTCACTTAGCAAAGTTCTTTGTAACCTTTAAATTTTTATGCCTATGATAAATACCAGTTATTTATTAACTAGAAATTTACTTCTCCGTTTTGTCAAAACGGAAGAAGAAAGGCAATAAGAGAAAAGATAGAATAATTGTTGTAGTTCTGCGTGAACCTAAGTCTGATGTTTGTAAAGATCAAGACTCCAAAGAGACTAGTAATAATTGTACATATAACAATTTCACTAGGAGAATAAGACTTTGGGCGATACGTCTTGTATTTGGCTATTTTTTAATTCATTTAGCCAACAAATTTGAAATATTTAGCTTGGTATTAAATCACTGGGATACGTTAGAACCTGCATCATTTGTATTTGAACTTATTTTTCTCTTTGTAATTGCCATTACTAAAGATTTATTTTAAATATTTTTTAAATATTTAAGTTATCAGAACGATTTAAAGTAATGTCAAGCTAGAATAAAAAGTCATATGCGTTGCATATGGCTTTTTTAATTTTAAGAGTTCTTCCGAGCTTTATCTAACTCCGCAAGACGGTTCTTCTTTTTAAGCTCCTGAGACTTTTCGAGTTTGTCCTTCTCCAGCACCGTATCAATCATTACCTCTATAACGTTGCGGTTGTATTCCGATAGCCTGTCTATCATCTCCAGTTTCTGGGCAATCGACTTATCAGTTATCTCTCGTGATTGAAACAGCTCCAACACCGAAACATTCAAAGCTTCAGCTATCTTTTCGATACTGGCAAGATTTGGCACTACCTCCATATTCTCTATACGACTATAGGTGCTGGAGAGTAGTCCTGTACGCTCTTCAATATCCTTTTGATATATCTTCTTTTCCTTACGGATGGCCTTCATGTTGGCTGAAAGCGTTTGCTGTGTAACACTCATAATATCCTGTTATTTAACTTCAAAATTAGGTGATTAATTTTTAATTAGCAAAATACACAAATATATATTTTATTATTTGTGTTTAAAAGCATATATTTGAATATAGATTTGTGTCTAAGTCTAAAATTTCAAAACATGGCTCAATTAAACACGTCAAACCCTAATCAATATATCTTCCAAACCGAGGTATTGGAGTTCCATATTCTTGGAGGACTCAATATACACGGTTTGGATCGTATGCGGGTAACTTTGAAGGTGCATACATTAGAGGACCCGTATCACGCATTAAGACATAACATCGATTTATACAATTCTAACGGAGTTGAAAAATTGGTACGTAAGCTAGCTGAATTTCTAGAGGTAGGTACTTCTAATATTAGAAGGGCACTGCAAGAGCTTATTAATAAGTTGGAAGACTACCGCATCCAGCTTCTGGAAAAAGAAACGCAAGAAGAAGTAATTGAGTATGTCCTTACTAAAGCAGAAAGACGTTCGGCTCTTGGACTCCTTAAATCACCCAACCTTATTGAAAAGACCAATAAGCTCATTGGAGCAAGCGGTGTTATTGGCGAAGAAACCAACCGCCTGCTGATGTATCTTATTTTTACTTCTCGAAAGATGGACAATCCCTTGCACTGTATTTCTTTTGGTTCAAGTGGTTCTGGAAAGACACACTTACAGAATAAAGTAGCTAATTTAATTCCAGAGGCGGATCGCCTCGAGATAACGGTACTGTCAGCTAATGCCTTTTACTACTTCAAACGAAATGAGCTAAAGAACAAACTCATTCTCATTGAAGATTTAGACGGAGCTGAAGAAGTACTGTATCCGCTTCGGGAATTACAAACCAAAAAGCGCATTACCAAATCAGTAGTACAAAAAGGTATAGGTGGGGAAGGGAAAACAAAGAACCTAACAGTAGAAGGACCCGTTTGTGTTTCGGGATGTACCACACAAGAAAGCATCTATGAAGATAACTCCAACCGCTCCTTTCTCCTTTATATAGATGAGAGCTTGGAACAGGACGAACGCATCATGGCCTATCAGCGGAGAGCCTCCGCAGGCAAAATAGATTTTGAAAAAATGTCTGAGGCGACTCGCCTCTTACGAAACGTTCAGCGGTTGTTATCACGCGTTACGGTTCATAATCCGTTTGCAGAACATTTGATATTACCTCGTTCAGTATTTAAGCCAAGAAGAACAAATTCTCACTACTTACAATTGATTGAAGCGGTCACTTTCTACCACCAATGGCAAAGACCAAAGAAGTACGATGAAAGTACAGGAGAAGAATATATTGAAACCACCCTTGAAGATATCAAAATAGCCAACGATTTAATTAAAGCGGTGCTTCTTCGTAAATCTGACCCACTCAATGGTGCCACCCGTAACTATCTCGAAAACTTGAAAAAATATCTCAAGGAGAAAGGTGATACTGAATATTCCAATAAAGAAGTACGCAAGAACTTGCGGGTAGCGGAATCAACGCTACGCAGATACCATACGCTTCTCTTAGAGGAAGGATATATCGTAAAACGTAAGGAAGATAAAACGCAATCCTACCGCTATGAAATAGTTGATGTAGACGAGTTCTTTGAATTAGAAAATATGATTGATAAGGCGTTGGGTCTATGTCTAGAAAAGCTAGAAAAAGAGGCAATTTCATAACTATCTGTGTCGACTCGCCACCGCCAGCTTCGCCACTGGTTCGCCACACCCATAATGGCGAACCTAAGTATTTGATAATCAAATAATGGCGAGGGGTTCGCCACTAAAACTCAAAAATGTAAAAGGGTCAGTAAAAGTCGGGAAGCCCGACAGCTAAAAAAGATAAGAAAATGAAGAATTTAAAGCTACGACACGAGACTTTTATAACCCTGCTGGACTCTTATAAAAACTGGCTGGACGTTTTAGGCTATGCTCCAACTACGGTATACAATCTTCCCAATCATTTAAAAGAATTTTTCTTCTATTTAGAGTCCCAAGGCCATACTGATATTAGTCTCGTTACCACTAAACTTATTAGCGAATACTACGCTCACCTTAAAAATCGTGGCAACCGCAGACGTGGTGGCGGACTCTCCAAAGCATTTTTGAATAAACACCAGCAGGCATTAAAGAAATTCTTGCGCTACCTAAAGGAGCATAAAGCCAATGTCAAATTTGGAGTACACCTTAAAGGTGAGAAGACAGATTACTTTGAGGGAAAACAAATCTTAACCCAAGATGAAATCAAAAAACTCTTTTCGGCTTGTGATTACTCGCACATGAGCGAGCATTTTCAAATGAGAGACAGAGCATTGCTGGTAATGATATATAGTTGCGGACTCAGACGTAGCGAAGCAGTAGCACTAGATACGTCCGACATCCTATTTGAAAAACAGCGTATCTATGTTCGTAAGGGCAAAAACTACAAGGAGCGTTTTGTTCCTATTAATCCGTACAACCTTTCACTCTTAGAAAGCTATCTCTATGAGGGAAGGCCGGAGTTTGTAAAAAACTTTCAAACCGATGCCTTGTTCTTAAATCATTGGGGCAAGCGTATGGGTGATATCACATTTGCCAATAGGCTCTCTGCTATCATCGAAGCTACTGAAGATGATGTCATACAAGGCAAGAATATAACCCTACACACGCTACGTCATTCCATAGCTACTCATTTGATGCAAAACAATGTTCCTATGAAATCCATTAGTACTTTTTTAGGGCATTCATCGCTAGAGAGTACACAGATATATACGCATTTGGCAATTGAAGAAGATAAGCGAGAGGTATGAAAGAGTTTGAAGATTATTTAATTGAACAGGACTACGCTAAGACGACTGTTGCTTGCTATACTCGTGATACCAAGTCATTTTTAAAATGGTCTGACTTCAAAGGGTATGATATTGAAACTTTGGGGTATAAAGAGTGCATACAATACACTCAAAAATTACAACAGCCCAAGCGAGGAAAAACCTTATCCAAAAGCACGGTAAAGCATAAAATCGGAAGCCTTAAAATCTACTTTGATTTTCTTATTGATGAAAACTACAGAGGCGATAATCCCTTTAAAAATATCAATATTCGTGGGGTCAAACGAACGCTCAATCATAATCTGTTAGAGTTCGAGGAACTAGAGGATTTATTCTACTCATACCCCACAAGAAATATTCAACCTCCAAGCTGTCCACATGTATCCATTCGAGATAAGGTCATCACAGGACTTATGGTATATCAAGGACTCGGTGCAACTGCTCTTAAATCCCTAAAAATGGAGCATATCAATCTGGAGCGAGGGAAAATATACATCCCTAGCACACGTAAAACCAATTCCAGGGAACTGGAGATAAAATCGCAACAAATCCTTTCTCTCGCATCGTATTTAGAAACTAGCAGGGAAGTAATACAAAATGCCATGAATTGCCACAGCGAGGCTTTTATTCCGCAAAAAGATGAGCGGTTTACTGCATTAGCATGGCTGTTTAAAAAACTCCGCAGGATTAATCTTAATGTAAAGGATGCTAAGCAAATTCGAGCATCAGTTCTTACCCACTGGTTGGTGACTCACAATATTCGTGAAGTACAATATATGGCAGGGCATCGATATATTTCTTCTACGGAAAGGTATGTGCAGGATAATCTTGAAAATTTGCATGAGATAATTGAGACCTTGCATCCAATCAATTAATTTGTATATCTTTATAATCTCCCCTTAAATAACTCCCTAGTTATAAAAAATAAAACTCTCGAATTGTGGGAAACCATAAATTCGAAACGATTATATGTATTTAATTTAAACCTAATAAAATGCCATTAGTTAATATCATAAACCATGTAATTAATGATTAAAACAGAATTTGGAACATTTGATGGCAATAAATGGGAAAGTATTTCTCAATTATGCTTTAAAAACAATTTTAGAGAAGAGTCGTACCAAGAAATTAAAGCAACCCCAGGGGATTTTGGGATTGAAGGCTTTACAAGAACGGGAAAAGCTTTTCAATGTTATTGCCCTGATGAACATTATTCTACTGATAAACTTTATGAGAAACATAGAGATAAAATCACTAAGGATTTAAAAAAGTTAAAAACCTATGAAAAACAATTACTGAAGATCTTAGGAAATACTAAAATCAAAAAATGGTATTTTGTCACACCTACATATGCAAAAAATGAAATTGTAGGGCATTGCTCGCAGAAAAAAGAAGAAGTCAAGAAATGGAATTTAGAAATAATTGATAATGATGACTTTGAAGTGATTTTTGAGGATATTAATTTTTTACATCCTTTTTTAAATACTGCTTTAGAGAATTCAAAAATAAAAATTGATGTAATTCCTGAAACGCAAGTGCAAGCATCAGACAAGCTAAAATGGAAAGACTCTGAAATATCGTTAATTGAAACTTCACAAATCAAAAATGCATATCGCATTAATGACTCTTCTCCTAACCACGAATCTAAACTGGACAAACTTGTCGACTTAAATGTCCAAAATTACTTGGAAGGAAATAACATCTTATTTAAATGGAAAGAAGATTATCCAATTGACTATGAGAATTTTTTAGATATTACTAGTTCTATAGAGTCTGAAATAGAAGAAAGGTGTATTACTAATACTAAAGAACCAAGTGAATTGTACGAAGATTTTAGAGTATTATTGAAAAGCGAATTGCAAAACTCTTTCAAAAACTTAGCTCCTCAAATGATTTCAAAATTAACCAATTGGGCTTTAGCTGATTGGATTTTTAGATGCCCAATTAATTTTGAATAGATGGAATTATACGCTAAAAAAATAACATTTTCAAAAAAACCAATTTCAATTCCACCGGAATACAGGCCTTCTTATTCCATAGGATTAATTGTACTAATTCTGAAGATTTGTTGTCAAAACTCTAAGTCAAGTCTACTAAAACTCCATTTAATAAATTGGGCATTAAAAAGTGAAGAAAATAGAGAGTCACTTAGAAGTTTTGTTTTAAGTAATTATACCGAAAGTTCTAAAACATGGGGCATAGAACCTAGTTTAAATAGGGCTTTAAATTATTCTGTCCACGAAGGCGTTTGTTTAATAGTGAAAGGAAAGTATCAATTACAAGAGAAAGGTGAGGAATTATATCAAAAAATAATTTCAAACAAAGAGTTTCTAAATGAGGAAATAGATTTTTTGAATTTCTTAGGTAAAAGAAAAATAACAGATAATCGTATTGACTCAATATATAAAAAATGGAAAAATCAAAATGCTTAAAATCAACAATATAAAGATAGAAGTGAACACCAACGACGGACTGTTTACTGCATTCCACACTTTTAAAATAGGATTGAATATTATCAGAGGTGATAATACAAGTGGGAAAAGTAGCCTATTTCAAGCAATTGTTTATGCACTTGGTTTTGAGGAATTAATTGGTGGTAGGTTTGAAAAAACAATGCAATCTGTTTTAAAAGACCAAGTGGAGTATCCAAAAGATACTTTTCATACCGTACTTCAGTCCTTTGTGCTTTTAGAAATTGAAAATTCAAACGGAGATATTATCACAATCCGCAGATTTGTTCGTAACCCTAATCGAAAGTCACAGCTAATTGATGTTTACTTTGGAAGTTTACTGTCAAGCGAAAACTTGGAAAGTAGACCAATGTTTATACATGATAATGGAGGAGCTTCAGATGAGAACTATGGATTTCACTTATATCTTGAAGAATTTTTAAACTGGGAGCTTCCAAAAGTCCTTACAAACAAAGGAGAATTGCGTAAAATCTATATTCAACAAATTGCTTCAAGTTTTATAATTGAACAGAAATCTGGTTGGTCTGATTTTTTTGCAACTATGCCTATTTATGGATTAAATAATAAAGAGGCGCGAGTTGTAGAATTCATATTGGATATGGATGTTTATGGTAATAAAATGAAAAAACAAGAATTGAGTATTTCAAAAAGAATCCTTGAAAATGATTGGTTGAATTTGAACAAAAGATTTGAAAGATTTGCAGAAAAAGGGGGTGGAAAATTAATAGGGCTAACTCAATCTCCAATGATTATCAACAGTATTGAGGAAATCAATATTTTACTTTCAAAAGATGAGGAAGATTATTCCATTTCTGATTACCTAAATCTAATTATAGAGGAACTTGAAGTTTTAAATCAAAGAGATACTAATTTTGTAAGAGATAAAATAAACGATAATGAAGAGTTGATTGTAAGTAAAGAAGAACAATTAAATCAACTGAGTTTTGATGTAGAAATGACATCTAGTGCATTAACATTTGATCGACAAAAACTAACAAATTTCAATTATCAATTAGATAACTTGACTGAAGATTTGAGAAAAAACAAAGGAGCTCTAAAAGTTCAAAAAATGGGTGCCGAAATTGATTTAAAAGTTTCTGAAAATAATTGTCCATCTTGCAATCAACAAATAACAGATTCATTACTTCCATTGTCAATCAAGCAAGTTCCAATGCGCTTAGAAGACAATATAAATTTTCTGTCTGCCCAAATAAAGATGCTTCAAGTTAATATTGAAAGCTTAGAGTCAAAAATCAATTTCAAAGATAGTAAGCTGATTAAACTTAGAGACTTACAAAATAATTTAAGAGGACAAATAAGGGAGTTAAAAAAAGAACTGATTTCAGACGATAGACTGCCTTCAATAGCAGATATTGAATATAGACTCAATCTGCAGAAAAAAATTGAATTTTATTCTACTTATTTAGAAGACTTTGAGGATATGAGAGATGAATTATCTTCTCTTTCTGATAAGTGGCAAAAAATACTTGAAGAACAGGAGAAGCTTAAGAAAAATACTTTCTCAGTAAATGACATCTCTAAACTAAAGTCTCTATCAGATAGTTTTAAATCACTCTTGACTAAATTTAACTACAGCAGTAAAGCCATTAATGATATTGCGATTTCAGAGGAAAACTATTTACCGTTAGCTAAAAAACCAAACGACGAACTATTTTATAATATTAGATTTGATTCTTCTGCAAGTGATTTTATTAGAAGTATCTGGGCATATACATGCAGTTTATATAAGGCTTCAGTTATTAACAATGGGAATCATCCAAATCTATTTATGTTCGATGAACCTAAACAACAAGACATGTCAATAAATGATTTTAGACATTTCTTAGAAGAGTTATCTTCATATAATCAAGCACAAACTTTATTGTTTGCTTCATTTGAAAATTCTGATGAAACATTTAAAAAAGCGACTTCTGACATTAATTTTCATTTAAATTACATTGATGAAAAATTAATAAAGCCAGCTATCTAGTAAGAAAACAATAATAATATAAGTTATGAAAATAGATTTTGAAGATTTTTCAAATCCAATGTATATAAGAAAGTACACCAAAGCATTAACGAATAGCGAATATGTATTTGCCGTAGGTTCAAATAGAAAGTGGGGAGATAGTAATGCTATTGAAACTGAAAATAATGGTAAGCCTTTTTATCAATTAATGCCAGACTCTTTAGATGAAGGCTTTTTTGATTGGTATGTTAGTGCAAGGTCTAAATATCAATTTTTTAAGACAGAAGAGATGTGTTTACTACATTTTGTCTTTTATTATGATGTATGGGTTAAAAATGGGAAACCAAGTCTTTCAGATGTTGACAAGAATGAGTATCAATAACGTTTAAGACTACTTCAAGCATGCTCACATCAGAACCAACTAAAAATGGAACGGGGATTGCCATCTATGGAAACTACGATGAATTAGATTTCCTCTACTCGATTGTTCATAGAGTCGGAGACACACTCAGTGAAAGCAATGAATATCAGCGAGGACAGAATATGCTATTAATGAACTTTGCGTATGAAATCAGAAAGGCTAAAGACCAGTCTCGACTCATTGAAAAAATAGATATCGATGGAGAGGGAATGACCACATATGGTTTTCGGGTTGTTTGGACGGACTTACTAATCTTCCTAAGTGTTTTAAGGAATAATGCGGGTTATATTTCATTGGATAAATTAGAGCAATCTTTTTTATACATGCTTGAATTTGTTGCTGAAGACTCAGCTCGTAGATATGATGCAAATGGGGCAGAGAATTTAAAACCAATTTTTGCTTCTGGAGTATATGTTGGACATAAATATATATTCCAAATATACCAAACGATACATACTGAATTAATATCCACCACTAAAGGAAAACGAAGGTTTAGAAATATCTCAGATTTTCTTTGGAACTACTTATCTCCAGCATCCCATGACCACAATGATCTTGTTGACTCCCTTGAATTTAGTGCCAAGAAAAATAGCTGTAGTGTCTTTGATTTAGAGATAGGAGATTTTCCTGAGATTGAGTGGTAATAAGTTCAATTCAACAATGAAACAATGAAATCTTAATTTCGTTATCTTTGTCTAAGACATAATTGATTATGGATATTCAAATAGAAAAATATAAACTGATGGAGTGGTTGATTAATCTTAAAGATGAATCAATTATCTCTAAACTCAGAGAGATTAAAAACAGTCGTTCTACATCTTCTGATTGGGCTGATGATATATCAGAAACCGAAAAGTTATTAGTGGAGGCTGGACTAAAAGATATTGAAGAAGGCAATACATTCACTCACGAGCAAGTGATGAAAGAAATCAACGAAGCATACGGGATTTAGTGAATGGAAGTAGTATGGACACGACTGGCTAAGGTTACCTATCTAGAAGTCATGGAGGATTTGAAATTGCAATGGACTAAAAAGGAAATGACCAGTTTCAAGAATCTAACAAATGATTTGCTAGATAAAATAAAAGCTAAACGAATTACTTGTCCATACGCCAATGAAAAACTCGGAATCAAAAAAGGAGTGGTTCATAAAAACGTATCCTTATTTTATAGAGAGGATAGAGCAAAAGAGAAAATATATCTGGTAACGTTCTTTAATAATAGAATGAACCCAGAGACATTAAATAAACTTCTGAAGCAGAAGTAAAATAGATTGAAGTTGAAAACAGCAATGTTATAGTTGCTGTTTTTTGTTCTTTGGAATAGGTAGTTGGATTTGTGAGCTACTGCTGGAAAAAGGTTAAAAGGTGTAAAAAATTAGGGGTAGTTACTATCCTTTTGGATTAAAGCACAAAGGGTATAATACTACCGTATCTGGAAATGTGAATAGTGTAGCGACTACCTTTGGCTACAACGGGATGGAGGAGAGTGAAGAGTTGGGCATTAACACCTTAGATTTTGGGGCACGTAATTACGACCCTGCACTAGGACGATGGATGAATATTGATCCACTGGCAGAAAAGATGAGAAGGCACTCACCTTATAACTATGCTTTTAACAACCCAATAAACTTTATTGATCCTGATGGGATGGCGCCTACCCGAGCAGACACTTGGAATCAAGGAGATGCCTTTGATGATCCTATGAAAAGTGGAAAAAAAGGAATGGAAGAAAATGAAGAGGAAGAAGTGGCAGAGGAAGCGAAGGAAGGTGATGATGAAGAATCGCAAAATAGTAGTGAGGAAGATTCTAATCCTGATGGGGATAATAAATCAAATGCTGTCGAATTGAAATCAAATACTTCAATCTGTGAGACCTGCCCAAGTGCAGAAGTTTCAAAAGAGGGAGACAAATACGAGAATGAAAGTGGTATTTCATTTACTTTTAAAAATGGCAAATGGGAAGAAGATTTTAGACTTGTTCAAGGTGATGGAAACGTTAATTCATTTGAAATTTCACCTTTATTAAATGGACGTGGAGCATTTTCTTATAAACAAATAATGGTTTGGTGGACAAAAGGAAAAAAAGCTCTTTCAGCAACAAATGCAGCTGAAAAAATGGGTGGAAATCTAGTTGATAAATATAGAACTATAGTAGATACGGGAGCAATTAGTGGAGAACACGGCAGGGCCTACATAAAAGCAGGGCAAGAATTAATAAGAATGGCTAATAAAAATGCATCTGAATATCTTCCTGAGTTTGTTGATGCGATGAAAAAAGTGGGGAATAGATTGATAAAAAGAGGAAAAGCTATAAATCATAAGAATTAAGATATGAATAATCAATTGGAAGAAAGAATAATTGATATTAGTTTAATTGACGATGAAAGACTAAAATGCATAGAAATTGATAAAATATTGGATATTATTTCGTGTCAGGAATTAGACTTATACGAAGAGTATTATGTTAAAGGCTATTTATGGTATTCGCACCCTATAAAAAATCAAGAACGAGATCGACAAATTATTCTCAATTTTAAAACAGCGATTAAGGAGAATCCAGAATATTTATATTCTTATGCCTATTTAGCATATTTTTATTTTGATAAAAATATGTATTCTAATGTAATAGAATATTTAAACAATATTGATTTTTCGTATTTTGAAGACAGAGATCAATTGTGGAAAAGTTTAAAATTACAAGAATTGCTCAGCATATCTAAATTATACGAATCGAAGATAATAGATAGCGAATTAAAAGGTGAATTACAAAGTGTTATTTCTTCATATATGCATCTTCCAATATTGGATATAGCTATTCCCAGAGAACTTATTAATTCTATTTTAGAAAATAAATATAAGGAGGGTATTAAATCAATTTTAAATAATGCATCCTCTCTTATTAATTCAAATAAGTTTAGAGTTTATTTTACAGATGATATAAGGAATAAGTTTTCTCAAGCGATTAAATAATGTAACAAACAGGCACTTTTAAAAATAGCGAAAACAGAATCTGTGGCAGTAATCGTTAGAATCACGATAAAAGTATTACAAAGTTGGAACATAGGGTTCTAGGTCTCCTAGCAGGAAGGCATTGTGAAAATGAAGTATGAAATTCACAATGCATTCTATGATGAAAACCAAATAAAAAAGTAAGTTTTTTTGTAAAAAAATACTTGAAATTTTAATTTCAAAAGAAGGATTCCAAAGTTCTCTTTGGCAGGTATGCGTTATGAAAAAACAGCTTGTGAATTTCATTATGCAATCCTGCCTCTGATGTGATCAGAGCTTTTCAGGATTCCAAAGTCCTTCTTTGGCAATAAGGTGTTTGTAAGGTTTGAACCGTTCAAACACAATCTTGCCTCTGATGTAAACAGAGTTTTTTAGGATTCCAAAGGTTACCTTGGCAAGATAGTTAGTTCGTACAAAGAGCTATAGTGGCTCATATAACAAATAAATCCCACTTTCTAGCGGGATTTATTTGTTATGTAGTTGCTCCTGCCTGCCGGCAGGCAGGTTCGCGAAAGCGTTGTACTACTTACTCAAATACATCTTACGTCTCGCATATAGATCATAAAATTCGTCATCGCGTAAGCTGTCTATAAATAAAATGCTCTCTCCTGTACTCTTCATTTCTGGTCCCAATTTCTTATTTACATTCGGGAATTTATTAAAAGAGAATACGGGTTGCTTGATCGCGTAGCCTTCTAATCTAGGGTTAAAGTCAAAGTCTTTTACCTTTTTATCTCCAAGCATCACCTTAGTCGCATAATTTACATAAGGCTCTTTGTACGCTTTTGCAATAAATGGTACGGTACGAGAGGCTCTTGGGTTTGCCTCAATGATATATACCTTATCATCTTTAATCGCAAACTGTATATTGATCAATCCAACAGTCTTGAGAGCAATAGCAATCTTCTTAGTATGCTCTCTAATTTGATCTAGAATAAGATCTCCTAAATTAAACGGTGGTAAGGTAGCATTTGAGTCGCCTGAGTGAATACCACAAGGCTCGATATGCTCCATAATACCAATGATGTAGACATCTTCTCCATCACAAATAGCATCTGCTTCTGCTTCTATGGCTCCGTCTAGATAATGATCTAAGAGTAATTTGTTATTAGGAATCTTACGGAGTAAATCTACCACGTGCTCTTCTAACTCATCTTTATTAATCACAATTTTCATTCCCTGACCTCCTAATACATACGAAGGTCTTACGAGAATTGGGAAATCTAATTTATCGGCCACGGCTAGTGCTTCGTCTGCCGTTTCTGCCGTGTCAAATTCTGGATACGGGATATCGAGATCTTTAAGTAGTGTAGAGAAACTTCCTCTATCTTCGGCAAGATCTAGTGCTTGGTAGCTTGTACCAAGTATTTTGATACCGTAGCGGTCTAATTTTTCGGCAAGTTTAAGTGCGGTTTGCCCTCCTAATTGTACAATAACACCTTCTGGGTTCTCGTGACGAATGATGTCGTAAATATGCTCCCAGAAAACAGGCTCGAAGTACAGCTTATCTGCCGTATCAAAATCTGTTGATACGGTTTCTGGGTTACAGTTAATCATTATGGTCTCATACCCACACTCTGCTCCGGCTAGAACACCGTGAACACAACAGTAATCAAACTCTATTCCTTGTCCTATTCGGTTAGGCCCTGAACCTAGTACAACAATTTTTTTCTTATCTGAAACGACACTTTCGTTTTGTGCAAATCGCTTCCCATCTGTGGTTTCCATCTCAGACTCAAAGGTCGAGTAGAAATAAGGAGTTTGGGCTGTAAACTCTGCTGCACAGGTATCCACCAGTTTGTATACTCGGTTGATACCTAATTCGTCTCTCTTATTATATACCTGGCTTTCTAAACAATCTAGCATATGCGCGATCTGTCTATCTGCAAAGCCACTTTGCTTAGCCTCAAGGAGTAAATTTCGCGGAAGCGTATCTATTTTAAAGTTAGAAATTTCTTTCTCCATCGCATATAACTCCTCGTATTGCTTGAGGAACCACATGTCTATTTTGGTAATTTCGAATATTCGACTAAGCGGAATTCCCATCTGGATCGCATCGTAAATCACGAATACTCGATCCCAACTGGCGTGGGTAAGTTTACTTATGACTTCTTCATAATTTTTATATCCTTTACCATCTGCTCCAAGACCATTTCTTTTAATCTCGAGAGATTGGGTTGCTTTATGCAGCGCTTCTTTAAAAGAGCGCCCTATTCCCATCACCTCACCTACAGCCTTCATCTGAAGTCCTAAAGTTCTATCTGACCCTTCGAATTTATCAAAATTCCATCGAGGGATTTTTACAATTACATAATCCAATGTAGGCTCAAAAAGCGCAGATGTAGATCCTGTAATCTGGTTGTTTAATTCATCCAAGTGATATCCCAATGCGAGCTTTGCCGCTACTTTTGCGATAGGATATCCAGTAGCCTTAGAAGCTAATGCAGAGGATCTAGATACTCGAGGATTAATTTCTATCGCAATGATCTCTTCTTCATTGTCTGGGTTTACCGCAAACTGTACGTTACAACCTCCTGCAAAATCTCCTATACTACGCATCATATGGATCGCCATATCACGCATTTTTTGATAGGTAACATCAGATAAAGTCATTGCCGGTGCCACAGTAATGGAATCTCCAGTATGGATTCCCATAGGGTCCATATTTTCTATAGCACAGATAATAACGACATTGTCATTACTATCTCTTAGTAATTCTAACTCATATTCTTTCCAGCCTATTAAAGCTTTGTCTATCATCACTTCGTGTACTGGAGACACTTCCAGACCGTGAGATAATAGTTTATCAAAATCTTCCTCCTTGTAAACAAATGAAGCCCCTGCACCACCTAATGTAAAAGAAGAACGTATTACTAGTGGAAATCCAAATTCTTGTGCTATTTCCTTACCTTTTAAAAAGGAGTTTGCACTAGACTGCGGGGCCATAGGAATCCCTATTTCTCCCATAAGGTCTTTGAACTTATCTCTATCTTCTGTGATATTAATAGCATCAATATCTACACCTATAATATCTACATTAAAATCTTCCCAAATACCTTTTTCATCTGCCTCGATACAAAGATTTAATGCTGTCTGCCCTCCCATCGTAGGAAGAACTGCATCTATCTGTGGGTGCTCTTTAAGTATATGGACTATAGACTTTGTATTAAGAGGTAACAAATACACATGATCTGCCATAGACGGATCTGTCATGATTGTCGCCGGATTAGAATTGATAAGAATCGTTTCTATACCGTCTTCACGAAGCGATCGCAGTGCTTGTGATCCAGAATAATCAAACTCGCAGGCTTGACCTATGATTATTGGACCTGATCCAATAAGTAAAATTGACTTGATTTTATTGTTCTTAGGCATCTAATAAAAGGATTTCAAATTTTTCAAAATTAGGAACTGATAGGGTATAAAAAAAGGTGCTACTTAAAAAAAGTAACACCTCTTATGAACATTTGTTAATGTCATTATTTTTTGTGGCGAGTCTCAGAAGATACACTTAATTTCTTTCTTCCCTTAGCACGACGACGTGCTAATACTTTACGACCATTAGCAGAAGCCATACGCTCTCTAAAACCGTGCTTATTTCTTCTTTTTCTTTTTGAAGGCTGAAACGTTCTTTTACTCATCTTGTATTTCTTTAAGACCTATATCCCAAGGTCGCTTTATTTTCTTACTGAATCCTGCTCTAAAAGCTGGGCGCAAATATACGACAAGTTTTTACTTCTCCAAACGCAATATTCAGAAAATTTCTTGTTGTTTTTAGTACATTTGTCATCTTGAAAATAAACAACATTTTAAGACCCAAAAAATAGCAAAAGATTATGTTTAACAAGAATATCAAACTTATACTAGCCTTAGCTGTAATCGCCCTAGCCGTGTGGCAATTTATAGAAAATGAAATAGGCAATGGCATCATGTTCATTTTACTAGCTGGTATATTTGTATTCCTCTATTTTAAAAATGAAATTATTCTTCTAGCTTTTTTAAGACTTAGAAAGCAAGATTTTCCAGGAGCTCAGAAATGGCTTGCAAAAATTTCCAACCCAGAAGCCGCATTGGTCACAAAACAACAAGGATACTATAACTATCTACAAGGATTAATGGTGAGTCAAACTAATATGACCCAAGCAGAAAAGTATCTCAAAAAAGCTGTAAGCCTTGGTCTATCTATGGACACAGACCTTGCGATGGCAAAATTACAACTCGCTGGTATAGCCATGACAAAAAATCGCAAGCGAGAAGCTCAAGTTCTTATTAAGGAAGCAAAAATACTTGATAAGAGAAATATGATGGGGGATCAGATAAAAATGATGGAACAGAATATGAAGAGAGCTGGACAACAGCCTAACCAACAATTTGGCGGAAGAGCTAGCCGTAGAGCTAGACAGCGATAATGATCGCTATTTTCCCAAAAGCAACTTTATTGAAATAACGAGCAGTATTGCACCAAAAATCTTACGAAGGGCACTCTGACTGAGATTTACCGCTAGTTTAGAACCCAAAAATCCACCTATTACAAAAAACACAGCTATTACTGCTGCATACTTCCAGTTTACATACCCCTCATTATAATAGTTATACGCGGCAAGAAAAGTAACTGGAACAGCAAGTACTGCAAGGCTGGTACCCTGTGCTTGATGTTGATTAAAGCTTAGCAATAAAATCATAAGAGGGATCATCACAACACCACCTCCTACTCCCATCACACCACTAAGGAGACCCGCGATTAGTCCTATTATTATTAAAGATATAATGATGGTGGCATTCATAATGGATGTGATTAAGTAGTAAAAATAGCAAATTAGAATCCGCCTAGGCATAAAAAAAGGAACTGATTTCAAGAAATCAATTCCCTATAAAACCTATAGATTTTACAATTTTTCAGCTATTGCCCTATCGAATAATGGCCCTCTTTTGGGATGTCTATAAAATATTGCTTTCTAGATCCGTTATTAAGATGAGCTTCTCTTAACCAAGGATTATGGATTTTCAAAACCTTGTAGTTAATTCCAAATCTCTCTGCAAACTTTACAAAATCTGTCACTGCCGTATCTACCGCTACCTTATATGTAGGGATAGGATTGTACAAATCAGTACTGGTATAATTAAAACCATACTTTTTAGGATTATTCATAATCTCCTTTAAGGCAATAATCCTAAAAACATAACGCCCTGTCTCTTCATTAAGAAGGAGGTCATAATAATCATCTACATTTTGAGCTTTCATTCTACGAGATATTCCTGCAGGGCCCGCATTGTAAGCAGCGGCCGCAGCTGTCCAACTTCCAAAACGATTCTTAGCCTTTTTAAGATACTCACATGCAACTCTAGTTGATTTTTCTATATGATAGCGTTCATCTACATTGTCGTTAACTTCAAGCCCGTATTCTTTACCTGTACCCTTGAGTATCTGCCAGAAACCAGTAGCTCTTGCTGGAGAAACAGCCTGCGTAAGGCCGCTTTCTATTACAGCCAGGTACTTAAAATCGTCCGGCACGCCTTCTGCCGCAAGTATAGGCTCTATAATAGGAAAGTACTTATGAGCTCTTTTCATGAGCAGTAAGGCATTAGATTGCCAGTAGGTATTTACCAATAGCTCTCGATCAATACGCTCTTTAATATCTGGATTATTAATAGGTACTGGCTCTCCTACAAAATTTAGCCCATCTGGAATAGGTAGCGCATATACATTATAATCGTTTACTAATCTATCGTCAGATGACTCTGCTGTATTTTCTGTTTTTGCAACAGGACTTTCTTCTGGTTTTTGAACAGCGTTAATAGCGACCGCTACCATAGCCAGTAATCCTATCACTGCAAAAATTCTTTCTATCTTTTTCATAACATCTTTTTTGTCTAGTACCAAGTTAATCAATTTCAATTATTCTAGGCAAATTCTTATTAAACCATCTGTACTTAGTTATGATCATAATATGAGTACCTCCTTCAATCTCTATCGGATTCTCGATATATTTAAATGGGAAGACGCGATCTTCAGCCCCGTGAATGTGAACAATATCCTCGGGTGCTTTTTCTTGATTCCAGCATACCATTTCTTTTACTGCCCAACTTAAATACCTTCTATCATTCATAGATAGATACTTTTGATATAATTCTACACGATTCTTTACAGTTTCTCCAAAGGCATATTTGGCCAGCTTATCAACATCTTCTATTAATCTTGTGGGCAAGGCTTTATAAAGTTTAAGCTTTCGCGAAAGCTTCATCCTTCTAGGCAATTCGTGCTTAGACTTTACACTACTTACGATAATTAATTTTGAGACGGCCATATGCTTTGCCATTTCTTGAACCAAAACACCTCCAAAACTAACTCCTAATAATACAGGTTTATTGTGACGGATCTTACCTGTCATTCTCATGGCATAATCTGATAGAGTTTCATCTTTAACAGGGAACTCCCACTCTAGCAGATGAATAGTAAAACGGTCATTGGGCAATTGTATATGCTCAAAAATACTAGGATTTGCAGCCATTCCAGGCATTAAATAAATATGTATCATATGCGTTTATAGGGCATTAGAAATAGCAACCACGGCTATTTCGGTAATTTTTTGTACTTTTGCAAGAATTAATCTTGAAGAAATTGAAAAGTTTTAAGCAGTTTTTAAAATTAAAAAATGCACTCTCTAAATTAAAATAGATTTCTAAAGAAATATACCCTGACTTTAACACCCTAATATATTTTAAATTTTATGGAAGCAATGACAGCGATTGAACTGACGGATAATGAGTTTCTAAGACAATTTGAAGCCACTTTTGATAACAAAATGGCAAAGATTGAGTACTCATTACAAGAAAGAAAAATCTTCCTAACCAAAATCATGATGCCAGAAGGTACTGAGGGTCATATGAAAGACTTTATAGTCGCAGTATTTAATGAGGTAGAAGAGCGTAACATAAGTCTTGTACCTACCAGCCCAGAAATTGCAAAATTTATGAGGTCAAACAGAAGAAAATATAAAAAACTTCTTCCAGTAGGGATTAACATCTAGTCTCATTAAAAAGACCAATAAAAAAGGCTACCGTTTGGTAGCCTTTTTTATTGTCAATTATGTTATCCCTAGAACATCTCACGTCCAGAGAAATGAAAAGCACCTTCTATCGCTGCATTCTCATCGCTATCACTACCGTGAACAGCATTTTCCCCCATAGACGTTGCATATAAGGCACGTATAGTACCTTCTGCAGCATCAGCCGGATTTGTCGCTCCAATAAGCGTTCTAAAATCTGCCACTGCATTTTCTTTTTCTAAAATAGCAGCAACAATAGGACCTCTGGTCATAAATTCTACTAATTCCCCAAAAAACGGACGCTCATTGTGCACAGCATAAAAAGCCTCTGCATCTGCCTTAGTCATTTGCGTTAACTTCATTGCCACAATACGAAAACCACTCGCAGTAATTTTCTCTAAAATAGCCCCGATGTGTCCATTCTCAACACCATCTGGCTTAATCATTGTAAAAGTTCTATTTGTTGCCATACTTAATTTTTCTCCCTAACTGTAAAGGATCGTTAATTTAATAATGCGTTATATCTATCGCAATTCGGGCGCAAAAATACTGCTTTTCTTGTAAAGAAATTGTTAAGTTAACCCCAAGATTTAATGCACTAACATCTTTCAAAAAAAAAGAGTGACAATATCTACTCTCATCACGCTATATTGTATCTTGTGGCTATGAATAAAAATGATATTGCTAAGGTTAAAGATCTACTTAGCTCCCCCAAATCTATTGTAATCGTACCGCACAAAAACCCTGATGGAGATGCTATAGGAAGTACACTAGCCTTATGTAGTTATCTTTCAAAAAAGGGACATGATGCTATTGTAATTGCTCCTAATGATTACCCTGTCTTCTTAAAATGGCTTCCTGGCCAAGATGATATTTTGGTGTATAACGCTTTCGCGAAAGCTGCCAAAGAAAAAATACAACAGGCAGATCTAATATTTACATTAGACTTTAATCATCTGTCTAGAACTGGTGATATGGAAGAAACACTTGGAGAGGCAAACGCAACTTTTATTATGATAGACCATCACCAGCAACCTGGAGATTATGCACTCATAACATATAGCGATACTTCAATGAGCAGTACTTGTGAGATGGTATATCATTTTATTGAAATGCTTCAAGAAACAGAACACATAGATGAGAATATGGCAACTTGTTTGTATACAGGTATTATGACAGATACGGGTTCTTTTAGATTTCCTTCTACGACAGCTTTAACACATAATGTTGTTTCAGCGCTTATCCAAAAAGGGGCTAATAATGGTAGCATACACCAAAACATATATGATACCAATAGCTTTTCTAAATTGCAATTACTCGGGGTGGCACTTAATAATTTAAAAGTATTACCAGAATATAAAACAGCCTATATAACACTTACTCAAAAGGAACTAGATGACCATAAATTCCAAAAAGGAGATACAGAAGGTTTTGTAAACTATGGCCTTTCTTTAGAAGGAATTATTTTTGCCGTGATTTTTATAGAAAATAAATCTGACGGAATTATTAAGATGTCACTACGATCTAAAGGTGACTTCTCGGTAAATGAGTTTGCTCGCAGCCACTATGAAGGGGGTGGGCACACAAATGCCGCGGGAGGAAAAAGCACACTTTCTATGAAGAAAACAGTTGCGCAATTTATTGATACTTTAGCCTCTTATAAAAGCGTTCTAAATTCATGAGAATACTGCTATTTTTATGTTTTGTCCTTCTAACCTCTGTCTCCTGCAAAGAGCTTGAGGCCAGAAAGCCTATTACCAGAAGTTCTGGTAGCAACATTAAAGAATCTATAGAGCGTAACAAAGACTTGATTGCGCAAGAAGAAAACTTGATAAAAGAATTCATTAAAAAAGATACTGTAAACAATTACATTGCATCTAGCCAGGGGTATTGGTACGCCTATAGTGTAAAAGACAGTTTGAGTAATAGTATGAATCCCTCAGTAGGTGATCTCGCTAAATTCACCTATAACCTCAAGACTCTTAATGGCAATACTTTACTGAGCAAAAAAGAGGTAGGACAGGTAATTACACAAATAGACCAAAGCAACCAAGAATTAATTTCTGGAATAAGAGATGGCCTTAAGATTATGAAAGAAGGAGAAACCGTTATATTTTTGTTCCCGTCTCACAAAGGATATGGATACTATGGATTTGAAGACAAAATCCCTAGTAATACCACATTGCTTTGTGAATTAACACTACTACAAATAAAACAACAATAATTAATTTACCTAAAATGAAAAAAGTTTTTATGTTATTAATCGCAATTCTTTGCACTTTTTTATCGTGTAATGACAAATACCCAGATTTAGAAGATGGACTTTATGCAGAGTTTATTACAGATAAAGGCGTGATGGTCACGCAACTATACTATGATGATGCTCCAGCAACGGTTGCAAACTTTGTAGCTCTAGCAGAGGGAAATCACCCTATGACGGATAGCACATATGCTAATAAGCCGTTTTACAATGGATTAAAATTTCACCGCATTATTAAAAATTTCATGATCCAAGGTGGCGATCCACTAGGAACAGGATCTGGAAATCCTGGATATAAGTTTCACGACGAGCTGACACCAGAAAGACGCCATGATACTATTGGTGTTTTGTCTATGGCAAATTCTGGATATGCCACCAATGGAAGTCAGTTTTTCATAACACACAAGGCAACTCCTCACTTAGATGGTTATGATGCTAGTGGTAATCTTAAAAACTGTGAAAATATAGGGGTGAGAAATCCACGAAATCGAGTGAGCTGCCATACGGTATGGGGCCAACTAGTAATAGGGTTTGACGTATTAGATAGCATAGCCGGTGTCCCGATGGCTAATCCTCGTGCTGGAAAACCAAAAGAGGATGTCTTTATACAACAAGTCAACATCATACGTAAAGGATCAGAGGCCAAAAACTTTGACGCACCTTCTACTTTTACAAATGAGCTTGCCGAGCTAGAGAAACGAAAGGCTGAAGCTGAGGCGGAGAGAGTAAAAACCTTTGCTTCTTTTAAAGCAAGGTTCGACGAAAAAAGAAAAACAGTTCAGAAGCTACCTAGTGGTCTAGAAATACACTGGGATAAGAAAGGAAAAGGTATGAAACCCAATATTGGAGATACTTTTAAGGCGCATTATTCTGGTTTTTTTACAACAGGAGAGCTGTTTGACACGAGCGTAGCAGATGTAGCAGAAAGCCAAGGCCAACTGGATCAGCGAAGAAAAGCAGCAGGAGGATATGCTCCTATGCAAAGAAAATATAGTATGGATGAAGCCCTTATAACTGGGTTTAAAGAAGGACTTTTGCAGATGAGCATAGGCGATAAAGCAACACTATTTGTGCCTTCTCACCTAGGATATGGTGAGCAAGGACACCCTGCTGGAATTGCTCCTAATACAGATCTCGTTTTTGAAATAGAATTACTGGGGGTTGTAAAATAATTCATTTCAAAAAAAAACAAATAAAAAAAGCTACTCTACTCTGAGTAGCTTTTTTTTTTATCGTTAGCACGCAACCCTTTTATTTTTTTCAGTCATTATAATAACGAACCGAGATTCTTATATCTTTCTTTTTATATCTTGACATATTCTTAGAAAGAAATACTGAGCTATTTCTCTTAAGACCAAACTATTAGAGTAATCTTGAACATATCTCAACTTATAGAAAAGTGTAAGCAACAAGATCGCATTGCACAGAAGCAGCTTTATACCCAATATAAAGACAAGCTATTTGTGCTTTGTTTAAAGTATTGTAAGACAAGGGCTGAAGCAGAGGACAACCTACAAGATTCGTTCGTTACTATATTTCAAAAAATCACCTCATATAAGGGCAAAGGATCTTTTGAAGGATGGATGAAGAGAATAACAATTAACAAAGCGATTGATAAATACAAAAAAGAACCTTTTTTAGATTCTATAGACAATCATCAAATAGATAACAATACACAAGTAGATGAAGAACAAACTCAAGTACCATTAGATAAGATGCTTGAATTTGTTCAGGAATTACCAAGTAGATATAGATTAGTTTTTAACCTGTATCAACTAGACGGCTATAGTCACCAAGAAATAAGTAAAAAACTAAGTATTAGTATAGGAACTTCAAAATCCAATTTGCATAGAGCAAAAATAATTTTGAAAGAAAAAATAGTAACATACTCCATAACATTAAATAACGCTATCGCAAATGGGTAGGAAGAAAGATATTGGCAATGTATTTGAGGATAAGCTCAGAGACTTTTCGGAGTCTCCTAGTGATGCCGTTTGGGATGCAATTGCCTCAGAAATTGACCAAAACTCTAGAAAAAGGATAGTGCCCTTCTGGTATTATTTTGGTGCAGGTATATTGGCCGTAACTATAATATTCGGTTTACTTTATATACAACCTAGGGAGTCTAATAGCCCAAAAAGTGATTCTATTATAAACATAGTGACCGAAGAAAATTCGTCAAAAGAAGAATTAGAAAAGCCTCTTATAAAAGTAGTAAGCAAGGAGAAAGAATTAGAGGTAATAGCTAGTGACACTAGTAATTCAAATACGCCTATAGCTGCTCAATCCAATATGGACCATAGTCAAAATCCATCAAAATCAAAAAGTAACAAAATAACTAAATCCTATTCAACTAAAAATAAAAGTAACAACAACCAGCTTATTCTTGACAAAAAGGAGAACACTCTCCTTATAGATATACAGAAAAAGTTAGCGATTTTAGAAAAATCTAAAATTGATAATGAGGAAAATGCTCGTAAAAGATATAAAGCAAAAATCGCTCAAGAATTAAATGAAGCTATTGCAACCCAAAAAGAAGAAAACAAAAAAACTCTTAAAGCTTGGGAACAAGAGCAAGAAGCAATAGCACAAGCTAAAAAGAAAAAAGAGCAACTACAACAAGGAGAGAAGATAGCACAAGTCATAGAAAACCACACTAAACAACTTAAAATACCTAAAACAGATGCCCAAAGAGATCTCGATAGAAAAGAGTCTACAGAGTATGCGCTGGCAATTTCTCCATACACTAGTTTACTTAGTTACGGATCTCTAGCTAGAGGATCCTCGATTGATGACCGTCTTGTAGACAACCCCCGTGAAGCAATAAACACAACCGGTTACGGTATAAGAGCTGATTATAGTTTAAATGAAAAAGTAAGTATTCGATTTGGTATTGGGTTTGCCCCATTAAAGTATCGTACAGAAAATTTTCAAGTTTCATCTATAGATGGTAATATCAATATATTTCAGTTATCAGGAATAAACACTCAAAATCTTAATCAAAATCCTATAGAAACAAGTCCAGAAGCGCAAGCATTCTTCAATCAAAATGATATCGTAAGCATAGAGCAAGACATATCATATATAGAAGTTCCGGTAGATTTTCAATATCGCATTTTAAACAAGCGAATAGCCTTAAGTCTCAATACAGGGTTAAGTCTCTTTGTTCTAAATAATAACTCAGTTTTTGCAACAGCAGATTCTGGACAAAGTATCCTAATAGGGCAAGAGACAGATCTCAATAGCCTAAGTCTTGCGTTCAATCTAGGTCTAGGAACTCACTATAATGTTTCTAAAAAATGGCGTTTTGATGCAGAACCTGTATTCAAATATCAACTTAACCCTTACATCGATGGCAACAGCAATTTTAGACCCTACTATTTTGGGTTACAGTTCGGACTATCTTACAAATTTTAAAACTTCATTTCTCCCTTAATAGGATCAACTTTCGCTAAATGTTTTAAAACAACAAGGAATAACCGTTTAACTTATTCCATCACAAAACATTTCAAGAGCCTTACCTAATGTAGAGGCTCTTTTATGTATTCAATAACCCCCGAATGTAACGAGCTAATCAACAACATTCCAGAGTATGTTTAAACCAGCCCTTCTTAATCAAGTAGTACTTAAAAATTCCACAAATAAACAATAGGTATACACCTGAATACATAAAGTGAAAAAGGTAACTATTCAATAAATCGCTTTCTTTTCAGAAAAAGTCAGTCGTATGTTCCAGATGCTCGTTTTGCTGGAGACCAGCGCAAGAAAAAACAGTTGTCTGCTCTACATCTAGACTCATTTAGATTACTTAGGTGATATAATAGTATATACAAACGCTTCAGTATACGTATTTCTTCAATGTACTCCATAAAAAAGGTCTAACACTTCTGTATTATACCTTAAAAAACCGTCGAGTCTACCCTCCACTCGATAGTAGTGTGAACTTGATAGGCATATAACATTTATAAAAAACCTTTAAAAACAAAAAGACCCAACACATTTCTGTATTGGGTCTTAAAAAGGCGGCGACCTACTCTC
>JAHDGD010000159.1 GCA_020627825.1 Saprospiraceae bacterium | reverse complement strand
GAGCCATCATGCATATAAGGACCTGTCAATTCTATATTTCTTAAACTAGGGACTTTAAATTTTGCTATATCTTTTTCATCTCCAGTAAATCGAAACCTACCGGGGTCTTCATAAGTATCATATAATCCGTTATTTTCAAATGAATATGTTGTGAAGTTGAATCCTCCATGACAGGAAGAGCACTTAGTTTTTTCACTAAAAAACAAATTCATGCCGGCCAGCTCACTTTTAGATAGAATACCTAGATTTCCATAGTTTTCATATTGATCATATCGGCTATATCCACTGATTAAGCTGCGTTCGAAACACGCAATTGCTCTTGTGATGACAAAAGCGTCAGGTTCTCGATCATATGCTTGTTTTGCTAGTTGAACATAATTCGGATTTTCTTTTAATCGTTCAGCTAAAAGAACGATGTTGAAATTGAATTCGGCGTGTTCTTGAATGGGTACGAAGATTTGCATTTCCAGAGTAGGAAGACTTCCTTCTCTTGTGTAATAGGGGTGGTAGGCAATGTTGGCTAAACTGGATGCGTTTCTTGTTCCTCTCAAGTTATTAACCCCTGGACTTATAGACACATTGTCACTAAATGCCAATGATGGATTATGACAAGAGGCACAGCTAATGGAACTGTCAAGAGACATTATGGGATCAAAGAAAAGGGTTTTGCCAAGCTTCCATCTATCTTCAGAATAAGCATTGTATTCAGGAAAATCAACATCGTCAAAACCTTTGGGTATCTCCATAAACTGGGGTGGAACATCTTGTGATTGAAAAGACTCTTTCGTACAAGATATCCACATTATTCCTAGTGAAAATATGAAGAACCAATTTTTCATTCCACAATAACCTTTCTCGTCAGTATAGTTTCATTGTTTCGTTGTAGTTGAATATAATATAATCCTGATGGGAAATTCGAAAAATCGATAGTTTGATTATTTTTTACATGTCTTATTACAGGAAATTGCTTTCCTTCTGAGGAAGTTATTACAAGATTATAAAGAATAGTTGACTTAAGGTCTAAAGAAATGGTTGTAATTCCATTTACAATAGGATTTGGGTAAAGATTGAATGTATTATTATTGATTTCTGTTTGAATAGAGTTCGTGTTACTTGAAGGAGAAAATACATGATCTCTAAAATTCTCAAGACATTTTTTTGCCTCAAAATTGGGTCCATGCACAATTAATCCATCATCTATTTCTATGTCTCTCAAACCCTCTGTATAATCAGCATCAAGTTGAATGTCAAGTACATTGTTTTCTGCACTTACATTTAATTCAACTTCTGTTTGAAAATAATTTTCATCACCAAGACCATGTAATTCGAACAATTGATTCATATTTTCTCCACTATCGCCTTCAAAAGCTACAAATCGATAACCACCGATCCATCCCCAGTGCATGGAAGGTGATTTTGGTGCCAAAGGGTGGGTAGCATGCCACATGGCAGGATCAAGATGATTATGCGCAGAATCAACACCTATATGGAACATGATTTTTTCTATTTCATTGATATCATATTCTCCTAAGGTTACTTCAGTAGTTGATGAAGCGTTCGCTAGAACCCATAGATCTTCAATTTTAGTTTCTTGTCCTGCATCATGTATTAATGAAATTTCCGAGATATAGTACTCTAATCTTTGAACTTTAAAATCGTGCTCAAGATTATTCTGAACAGTTTCATCATACATAAAAACATCGTTTCCTAGTTTATGATTGATGGTTAATTGAATGGTGTTTTGGGAAAAGATTAAGAAAGGACTTAACCAAGCAACTATTAAGCTGAATACGAAGGGTCTCATAAGAAAATTAAATACTAAAATTGAAAATCAATTATTTATCTCATTAAAGGTATTAAAAAATAAGTCCTTGTTAAAAATAAAAATAGACAATAGTATTGTTCTTTTCAATTATTCGAAAAAAAGGCAATTTACTAAATGATGCTACTTTAAAATTAAGTTGACATTTCATAAAATAAAAAAGGGGTTCCAATATGTAATGGAACCCTTGTTATACCCGAATTATACATTAGAGCTTTGTTATGAGGGCTGAAAATGCTATAAAATCATTTAGTTTGGAAGATTTATCATAGCATCGCTATGGTTCATCTGAAAACGCAAGCGAAGCGTTGATTTTGAAGTAGTTTAAGCCCGTAATAGATTGTTTAGTGCATAATTCGGGTTAAAATTAATTGTGTTCTTTTTCGAGTGAAAATTCGTTAATGGCATCTGCAATTTCATATCCTAGTCTCAGACCTTCTTCGCAATCCATTCGAACGTGTACTCCCAATGGAATTCTTGAGAAAGCATTTTCTTCTGCTAAATCCTCTAAAGAATTAAATGTTCGTGGTTCGCCAAGAAATTCAGTTCTTCCTTCATGAGATCTATCTGTGAATTTGATTTCATTTCCTACAAAGTCAATGAAGACGCCTGCAGCTGCAGAAGCAAAACATGAATGACCTGAAGGATAACCTGGGAAAGATGGATTTGGCCAGTAAATAAATTTATAGAGATTGGTTTGAAATTCTGGGTCAATAAAGACACGAACATATTCTGTGGGTCTCATGACCATGTGCTCGTATTTATATTTCCAAGTAGAAACAGCAGCATCATTTAATGAAAAGCCCAGTTTAACAAAAAGAGCTAACGTTTTACTTAAGCTTAAATCTTCTTTTTTAATCAGTTGACGTGCTATTGATACTTGTCTACCTGGAGGACTCATCATAAGACCTTCTACATCATCACTCCAAAATTCTGCGATCCATAAATCTTCATTTTCTGTTTCTCTTGCGGTATTGTTTACTTCGTAAACTTCTTGCATTTGTGCATAGTACTCACTGTTTTCATCTTCACTATAAGGAATAGGATCCACAGTTGTTGTTTCATCAGGCGAAATGATAAATGTTCTCACAGATTCCCAGTATGGGAATAGTGCTCGCTCTGGATCTGCAGAGTAAGTCCAGAATCCATCACCTACTGGAGGTTCGTAAGAAATTGGTTGAGGATCCAAAATTTGAGTTTCGGCTTCGGTATCAGTTTGGCTGTATTCGATTACCTGTAATGCAACATATTCTCCCCATTCAATAGATTCAGTAATTGTATTTTGAGATTCATTGTTGCTAAGATCTTCAAGCTTTTCGTTTCTTAATTCAGAGATTAATGCTCTTTTATCACTAGGAAGATTTATTAAAAAATGATCAAGTACTCTAGCATAACAGGCATTCATGGCTATTTCGTATTCAATATCATTTGATAAATTGTCAGAGTTTATGAATAAGCCTTCTAACTCTTCGGCAGCAGACTTTTTTGATTTTAAATCAGGAACCATTGTTTCGTAAACGGCTAGATTTATATAGGCTATTGCTCTTGCGATAGCATTTGGTCTCATACCAGTTGCATATCTATCAAGTTCCACAAATAAATCCGTCCATTCCAGAAATAATTCTACGTCGCCATTTTTATGGGAATGATGTCCATCGTTGTCTCCATCGCCATTATTATTGCCTGGTCTTCCTCCTCTTAATTCATCGGTTGTGAAATCAGTTAGTCCATCATCTGTGCAAGATTGAAATACGAAACCCATTAATACAATAGCATATAGGGCATATGAAATGAAATTTCTCATATCTATAAAATTTAAAGTGTTTAAAATATTGTTGAAATAGAAACCTTTTGAGTTATTAGGTATCCATATGATAAAGTCCAGTATGGTATGTAGACAAGGTGTGAGTCTTCGAATTTCTTATTCTTCTGAACAAGAGTCTTTTAATTCTTGGAGCATTTCACTGGAAGTAACTTCTATGATCGTTCCATCTTCCATTTCGACGGACACTGGAAATACCAGTGCAGGTTTTACAGCATCATCTCCGGCTACTTCTTTATATGCTTTTATTGCAAGTTTTAATTCCTCTTTAGATTGAAAAGTGATATCTTGACCATCAATCGTTACTGTTGCAGGAAATACCAGCGAAAAACATTTATATCCTCTTTTCCTCTTTTTTCTTGATTTTTTTCGAGGACATTCATCTGCTAATGCCAAAAGCTCTTCTTCTGAACTTACATTGATAAGTTCTCCGTCATCATTTACAACATCAATTGGATAAACGAATTGAGGTCTGTTTTCTTCAGTTAAGTCAATTTCATTGGACGTATAAAATGAGGAAATTGATTCATATAAGGCTTCATAGCTTTCCACTTCATCAACCGTGCCATCAAAAAACGAGATGGATACTGGGAATATAAGTTCTAAACAAAAGGTTTTTCCTATAGCTTTACATTGTAACGACTCAATGGAATCTTCTGTAAATGCAGAAACATCAACAATTTCATTTGTATTACAAGAAGTAAATAGAACAGACATTGCAATACACAGAGTAAAACAATAAAGTTTGAATTTTTTAATTTGATTGATCATAAGTACAAAATTTAGATAAAAAAATGTGCGCGTTATTTATCGCTATCAACTACTTAAGAAGCATTTGATAATTTTGTACTCAATGTTTATAAAAAAAGTAATATTTTTTTTTTAAAATAATACATTTGTACTTCTTGATATATTCTATCTAAAAGGATTAGCGATTTATAATTATGGATGAAAAAAGTCTATGGAAATGCCTAAAAGCAGGTGACAAGTCTGCTTTAGAAAAGATATATAGAACTTTTTTTAAATCCTTATACCTGTATGGGAAAAAATTTACAACTGAACAATCTATTATAGAAGATTGTATTCAGGATTTATTTATCGAAATATGGGAAAAAAGAGATAGATTAAGTGATGTTGATCAAATCAAACCGTATCTTTTTACCTCGTTAAGACGAAAAATCATTGCTGTAGTTAAGACTAAAAGGATTGAAGGTTCAACAGAGCTAGAAGATTTTCATTTTGAGGCTGGTTTAAGTATTGAAGATGTAATAATAAGTAGAGAAGGAGATCTGAAAAATAAAAAGAAATTGGAACAGGCCTTTAATCAACTTTCAAATAGACAAAAAGAAATACTCTATCATAAATTTTATAATCAATTTGATTATAAAGTAATTTCAGAAATTATGGACATGAATTATCAATCAGCGCGGAATTTAGTATCAAGAGCAATAACTAAATTGTCCCAAATATTGAATGTTTGGTGGGTGTTTTTAAGTTTATTTTTAAAAACTTGATATATGTTGAGTACACATTTACTTTTTTTCTCTTATTGGATAAAGAAAAGATATGAATTGGAAATTGGGAATTATGTTTATGTGTATACTATGGATCTCATGTGAAGAATCAACAATGACAGCATTTGAAAAAGAAATAGAGACGTTTTATAAAGTTTTTGAAGAAGAAGCATATAACAGAGGGGTTGATCTTAGTATAGACGAATTTGACTTGCATACTGAATTAACATTTATTGATGATTCAAATGCTATTGGATTTTGCCGTATCTATGCTGATGGGGATCAAGAAATTGTTCTTGATCAAGTTTATTGGGATAATGCAAGTGATAATGAAAAAGAGTATTTACTATTTCATGAATTAGGGCATTGTGTATTAGGAAGAGACCACAACAATAGTGAAAATGAAATGGGAACGTGTACTAGCATCATGCAGAGTGGCACAGGTGCATGTAATTTAAGATATAATGAGTTTAATAGATCCTCATTGCTTGATGAATTATTTCTAAATTAATGGTATGAATCAATTTTTACATTATACGATTTCAGACTTTCTTGAAGAAGATTCTTTTATTAGATGGGTTCGTCTTGAAGCAGAAGAAAATGATTTTGATTGGGAAAGTTGGTTAATGGAGCATCCAGAAAAAAGAGAAATTATTGATCAAGCAAAATCTTTGATTCTTCATTTAAAATTTAAAGAGGAGCCTATAAAAGAAGGGGTTGAGGATTCTTTGTGGGCAAAAATTGACAACAATACCAAAGAAGAAAAGAAAGAGGAACATCAACCTAGAATTTTCCCGCTCAGAACCAAGTGGATTGCTATTGCGGCTTCTCTCTTACTCTTGATAGCTGTGACTGGATTATTAAATACGAATAGTGACAGGTCATTCTCAACAAGTTTTGCTGAAGTAAAGAACATATCATTGCCAGATGGGTCTGTTGTTTCTATAAATTCTAAAAGCAAGCTAAATTTTAACAAGAAAAATTGGGAGAATAATAGAGTTGTATATCTAGAAGGGGAAGCTTTTTTTGAAGTAAAAAGAGGTAGTAAATTTTTAGTTAACACGAAAAATGGAAATGTAGAAGTCTTGGGGACTTCATTTAATGTATTCTCTAGAGATCAGCAACTTAATGTAATTTGTAAAACAGGTAAAGTTAGAGTCTTTTCAGATGACATTGACCAAGTTTTAATGCCAAATCAAGCAACTGAAATTTTGGAGGATCAACTGCAATTTATTCAAGAAGCTTCTGAAGTGGATCATCGGGAGTCTTGGATGAATGGATTATACGTTTATACAGATGAACCTCTTATTCATGTTATTCACGAACTTGAAAGACAATTAGATTTCGAAATTGTTCTGCCAGAAGCCTACCAAGAAGTAAGATTCACGGGAAGTTTTAATAGTAAGAATAATAAAAAGTCCCTTTCTGAAGTTTTATGGCCACTAGGTTTAAAATATGAGATTGATGGCAGAAAAGTTATTGTTAGTGAAGAATAGAATCATACTTATCTCTCTTTTCTTTTTCTTGTGTCATTTTTGTTTTAGCCAAGTAGACAGTCTTAATCAAAAAATAAGTTATCAACAACAAGATCAAAATCTGATTGATTTTTTTAAATTTTTAGAAACGAATCACCACTTTCGATTTTCATTTTGCTCCGATGAATTAAAAAACACTTCATTATCGCTTGATTTTCAACAATTATCTTTAAATCAAGCACTTGATGAAATATCATCTCTCACAGGACTTGAATTTAAAATAGTTGAAAATAATATCCTCATAAGGAAATCTAATCTTATACAGGAAAGTACTTCTACTGTTACTAATAATATGGTATTAAAGGGTAAGGTTTTTACCGAATCAGCACAAGATGTGTTAAGCTTTGCTACCATTTCTATATCAAATTCTACTGTTGGGACTTACACAGATGATGATGGATATTTCATCATTGAATTTCCCATTGATCTGATGGAGGAACAGTTATTGGTTTCATATATGGGATATAAGGTTTTTTCTTTTGACTTAAAAGATACTAACGAAGAATTAATCCTTATTCCATTAACTGAAGATACAAATGTAATTGAAGTTATTGAAATAATGAATCGGGAAAAGCCTATTAAAATAGAGGCTAAGAAAAACATGCTTACTCTGAGTTCATTTCAAATAAATGCCCCTACATCTGGATTAAGCGGATCAAATGTGATTCGAAATTTGCAGATATTACCTGGTATTGTGGCACATAATGACAACAGTATTCAACTTGAAATACGAGGTAGTAATGGAGATGCTACCTTGACCTTAATTAATCAAATCCCGTTATATAAATCCAATCATTATTTTGGACTTTTTAGTCCAATAAACTCAATCTATTTGGATTCTGTAAATGTTTATAGAAGTATTTTTCCGATGCGTTATAGTGGCAAGACAGGAGGTATTGCAGAAATGTTTACAAAAAGAGGTTTTCCTCAATCATTAAATCTAGAATTGGATTTAAATGCGCTTTATTTTCAAAGTGGTGTTTCTATTCTACTTTATAAGAAAGCTTACATGTATTTTACTGTTAAAAGTTCTGTTTCGAGTATAGGTAATGCTCATTTTCTTTCTTCAAGAAATGATCGTAAAAAGAAAGATAATGTTCAAACTTTTAAAGATCAAGTAAAGAACACTTCATCTACTCCTGAAGTAAGATTTTTAGATATTCAATCAACTTTTGGCTATCAACATAATAAAAAGTTTACCACTCATCTTCATTCCTCATTTGCTTCAGAGCAATATGAAAATAGTACAGAGCTTTATCTTAATAATCAGAATAATGACTCCATAAAAGTAAATATTGTAGAGATGGGCGAATGGACTAATTTTGGAGCAAGTTTAATTCATAACTATAGATATAATTCAAACAGTACATATGAGATTATAACGCATTATAGTGTGCTTGATGAGGAAAATGAAAATGATACGAGAATCAAGAAAAAGAGAAACAACAATAATGATTTAGATGAATTAGATTTAAATGGAGAACAAGAAAATAGATTAGAAGATTTTGGCCATTCTCAGCAATTGAATTATTCAAAAGGCCATTCAAAATATAGCGTAGGATTTGATTATCATAACTATCAATTACAATATTCATTCAAAGAGAATAGGGATTTAGTTATTCAATCTTCAGATCAAATTAACCGATATGGAGCATATGTAAAATATAATTTAATAAAGGAAAACTTATCTACACATGCTGGTTTAAGAGCCAATTATTTTCCAGAATTAAATCAATTTTTACTTTCTCCTAGGATTCTATTCAATCTAAAACTCAATGGAAGATGGAGCACAAAAGCTAGCTTCGCGCAATATAATCAAGTTGTGAGACAGTTGTTTTTTGAATATCGCACCATTCCTATGCAATTATGGACATCTTCACTTTCAAATGATATTCCTCTATTAAAGTCAAATAATATAATGTTGGGCACAACTTTTAAAAATGATCGGTTTACAATAGATTTTGAAGCTTATTATAAAAAGTTAGATGGATTAAGTGAATTTGTAGTTCTTGATCCCGAAAAGAATTCAAATTTCGATAATGAATCTAGAGAATACATTTTATTCAATGGAGATGGTAGAATTATTGGTTTGGACGTTATGTTTGCCACAGGATATAAAAAATATGAAACGTTTTTGTGTTATACACTAAGTAAGGCTGTTGAGAGGTATCCAGAAATTAATGATTACATCTACTATGCATCTGAAAACGATAGACGCCATCAAGTTAAATGGATGAATAGCTATTTATACAGAAATTTTACATTTGGTCTGAATGCTTTTTACAGCAGTGGAAGAACTTATACAAAGTTGTCAACTGATACCAATACAGAAAATATATCATTAAGATCATTTGAAAATAGATTTAATAGATTACCCTATTATCAAAGAATAGATGCAAGTCTGACTTATAACATGCGTATAAAAGGGAAAAATGTAGCCTGGTCAGGTTCTGTTTTTAATTTATTCAATAGGCAGAATGTGAAATATATTCAATCATTTGTGACTTCAATAGAAGAACAAAATGAGTTAGTAAATACTGTGGTGGGAAATGAAGTTACACTGTTAAGTAGAACCTTTAATATAGGATTAAGGATGTCGTTTTGA
>JAHDGD010000158.1:2626-9395 GCA_020627825.1 Saprospiraceae bacterium | reverse complement strand
AAAGAATCCCCCGCGCTAGCTGCATGAAGGACTTGTCCCTACAAAAGTTCAACATGAGGCTGTAAAAAATAGTATAGTGAATTTATTATTCACGTTATTTTATAAGATCCTTTTTTTGTAGGGATGAGCGGCTAGCGAAATCCGTAATGGAGCGCTCGAGCGCCCAAATAAAAGAACGATTATTTCTTCCTATACTTTTAATTATGTTGTTCAGTGCCACAGTATGGACAGAATTGAAAGGTTTCATCAAGTCGATTCGTACAATGATGGCACAGGATAATTTCTTCTATAATCGATCGAAATGGGTTGCTTTTTTTAAAGGTGAAATCTTCTGGTATTTCTTTTAAAAAACTTGATTCATTTCCTTTTTCTGTGATTAAAAATAGTTGGTCTTTGGCTCTTGTCATAGCGACGTAAAACATTCTTCTTTCTTCCTCCAGTAAAAGATCGTGTTTTGATTCTTTAATAACTTGATAGATGCGGTCTTCCATCCATATATCAGGAAATCCTCCGTTTCCTTCTGTTAATCCTATAATAAAAACGGCCTTGGCCTCTAGTCCTTTTGATGCATGAATGGTTTTACCTGAGACTCGTAATTTTTCTTGCTTGAGGCGATTAAAATATGGGACGTACATTTTACTTCTTCTGTACAGAAAGAGAATATCTTCTTTAAGGTATCCCTTGGCTTTAAGTTGATGTACTTGATCGATGACATACTCGATATTTTCTTCTTCGTCTTTTCCGGCAAATACATGTATTTTGCTGCTTGATTTTTTATTGGATTGAACTTCTTTTTCGACTTTGTATTTATTGTGTTTAATTACTTCATTGCTTGCGCCGACAATATGTTCGGTGCTTCTGTAATTCATGCTCAATTTAATTGTTTCGGCATCGGTAAAGTGTTTATTAAAATGGACTATATAATCCACATTGGATCCTCTAAAACCATAAATACTTTGCCAATCATCTCCTACACAAAAGAGTTGATTTTTTTTCGTCAAAAGAAGTTTAATTAAATCTACTTGTAGATTATTTACATCTTGAAATTCGTCGACTAAAATGTATTTAAATTGTTGTCGGAATTTATTTTTTATTTCGGGATAATTTTTAAAAAGCGATATGGTTTTAGAAATCATATCATTGAAATCGAGGTAAGATTTATTCGTACAATATTCGGTATATTGACGGGCAATCGGTAATGCTAATGTATAAAACTCACGAACTCTTTCATGTTGATCTTCTTGCGAGGTTATCATTAATTCTTCGACGGAGCTATTTTCGACTTTCATCATGTCTATGATGCGTTTTGTTTGTCGGAGAAAATCTTTTATTTGTTTGTGATAAAAGCGAAATTCTTCTTCAAAGGACAAAGCCACTGAAAAATGATAATTAGCCGGCAATCTATTTTTAATAATGCGTTCAAGCGTAAGATTAAAAAGGGCTGAATCTTTTGTTTGGTGTTCAAATGTTTTTATTAATAATTTATTCGCAAGTTGAAATTGTTTTTCTTTTTGCGTAGTGGGGTAACTTTTATCGCTGATGTGTTCAATGTATAAATTAGCTTCGGGAATAAAAAAGTCTGGTTTGAAGTCGAAGTCTTTAAAATTGACGGAGGGTTCATATTCGAATTGAATACTGTGACGGTATAACCAATCGGCAATAAATTGTTCGGATTTCGATCGGACTTTTGTTCCATTTAATGTGGTATAAAATTTTCTACTTATAAAATTTCTGTTGTTGTTTTTATTTTTTACATGTATTTTATCAACCATGTAATCTAATAGGTACCTTTTTAAGGTAAGTAGATAGTTATTCGAGGAGCAATGATCAATTAATATTTTATGGAGAATTTCAAAAGCTGTTTCTTTGGCTGCGTATTTTTCAAATTCAGGGTCACTAGATTTAGCATCTGCAACTATTCTGAATTTATTGTCAAATTCATTCACGCCGAAGTTTCTGAGGATGCTGTAGCAAAGGCCGTGAAATGTTTTTAAATTCAGTAAGTCAATCCATTTAAATTTTTTAGAATAGAAATAACGTTCTGTATTTTTTTCTTTTGCTGTTTTATTTTTATCGGCTAATATTTCGGCGTATTTTTCGGATTCGTCTGCTGAGATAATCAGACGATCAAGCATTTCATTTGCTGCATTTTTGGTAAAGGTAATGGCAAGAATATGGCTAGGATTGACTTCTTTTTCTTCTATCAGATAAATCAGTTTTTGAAGGAGGGTTTTTGTTTTACCGGATCCTGCCCCGGCAAGGACTAATAGGCGTTTACATTCGGATACGACGGCTTGCCTCTGTTTTTCATTCAACCCACTTAAATCTGTTTTTGCTGAAGACATCTAGTATTTCTTTTCAAAAACAATAAAAGTACGAAAATTAATTAATGGGTATGAAAAGTATTACAAAGTGCATTTGCCTATCCATTATATACTAAGGTAAAAATTGATTACAGTTCTAATGATAAGATAAAAGGTTAAGATTAGTCATCCTGTTCTTCACCTTCTATTTCTTCTTCTAGACGTTCTTTTGCTTCTTCTGTTAACACGCCATCTTCATTGTAATCCTCGTCTTCTTCAATAATTTGCTGAGCTTCGTTTCGAGTCATACGAATTAAATAATAAGAGCTATCTGTTTCAAAAGGCAATGCGCTGACAAACTTTCCTTCTCTATTTTTAAAAGTAATGAGTTTTTTTTCAAATCCTGCAGGATATTCTAATTTGATCTGTGTAAGGATATCTTCGCTTAACTTTTCAAAGTCTTTTACAATTTTAGGTTTCATTCTTCTTCGTTTATATAATATGTTCGATATTTTGATGTTTTTTTATTTACAGGTTTGAGGGATTTCTTTTTGGATTTTGATTTTTTCTCTCTTCTTTTGGAGTCTTTTTTTGTTAAGTCGTCTTTAAATTTTTTCATTTTGATTTACCAATTTAATAGATAAGCGAAAATAAGTGGTGCAACAATGGTAGCATCTGATTCAATTACGAATTTAGGTGTTTCAGGAAGTAGTTTGCCCCATGTAATTTTTTCATTGGGCACGGCTCCTGAATAAGAGCCATAACTTGTTGTGCTATCGCTAATTTGACAGAAGTAGGACCACATGGGAATATGTTCTAATTCAAGATCTTGGTGTAACATAGGAACAACGCAAATAGGAAAATCTCCTGCTATGCCACCACCTATTTGAAAAAATCCTACGCCATTGTTTTTTGTGTTTTTCTGGTACCAACTTGCCAAGTACATCATGTATTGAATGCCTGATTTCATAGTAGAAGGTTTAATGATACCTTCTATACAATACGAAGCGAAAAAATTACCGCAAGTTGAGTCTTCCCATCCAGGGACAATAATGGGTATATTTTTTTTGGCTGCGGCCAAAAGCCAACTATCCTTGGGATTGATCTGATATTTATGTTCTAGTTCACCGCTTAATAAAATTTTGTAAAAATATTCATGTGGTAAATAGCTTTCACCCTTTTCATCAGCTCTTTTCCATTCTTGGTATAAATGTTCTTCGATCGCGCGCATGGCTTCTGCCTCAGGAATACAGGTATCTGTTACACGGTTAAAGTGATTGTCTAGTAATTCTTTTTCTTGTTCTGGCGAAAGGTCTCTATAATTCGGAATTCTTTTGTAGTGATTGTGAGCGACTAAATTAAAAACATCTTCTTCAAGATTTGCACCTGTGCAGGTGATGATATGTACTTTATCTTGGCGTATCATTTCCGCTAAGGACTTACCTAATTCTGCGGTACTCATTGCACCTGCAAGAGTTATCATCATTTTATTGCCACTTTCCAACTGGCTTTCATATTCCTTTGCAGCATCTACTAAAGTTGCTCCATTAAAATGCTTGAAATGTTCGAGCATAAACTGGCTTACTTTTCCTCTGTTCATTTTAATTAAATTTATAGGATAACATTTTGTAATAAAGTTTTGCCGCTAAAAACTGAGGTGCTTTTAAGCCTTTAATTGGTGCTAATTCTACAAGATCAAAACCGACGACATTTCTTTCATTAAATACTTTTTTCAAGTATTGAAGGACTAAGTTCCATGATAATCCTCCTGGTTCAGGCGTGCCTGTTGCAGGCATTATTGAGGGGTCAAATGCATCTAAGTCAAACGTGATGTAAACATTTTCCGTCATCTGTTGAATGGATTCATCAAACCAGCTATTATTATCATAAATCTGATCCGCAAAATAAGTTTGATAAAAATTCATATGTTCTTTTTCAGCACGATCCATGCTTCTGATACCGACTTGAATTAAATTGCAATTTTTACTAACGTCATACAGTGCACAAGCATGATTATAAGGAGTTCCATCATACGAAGGACGCAAGTCTGCATGAGCATCAATTTGAAGAACCGTTAAATTTTCGAATGCTTCATAATACGCTTTCATTACACCGATACTAATAGAGTGTTCTCCTCCAAAAAAGGTGTTGAATTTATGATGTTTTAATAATTCTTTTGTCCGTTCATAGGTTTTTTGAAACATCATTTCTGGGGATTCAAAAGAGTTCAATTCATCTGTGATGTAAATACCTTCTTTGTAGACTTCAGAATCCGTTTCAATATCATACAGTTCCATGTTTTCAGCAGCGTCTAAAAATGCTACAAACCCCTTATCTGCACCTTTCCCCCATGTACTTGTCCCATCATAAGGGAAAGATTGCAAGAGTATTTTTGCTGTTTCAAATTCAGCGAAAGAAGGTTCGATACCTGCAAATGTTCTTTTATTCATTGGAGTCTTTTTTATAGCCTAAAATGGAGAGCATTTCATCAACGGTTTGCTCATTTCGATATACCTGATCGACAAAGTTTCCCTTTTCATCACGATCGATAACAATTAGTTTAGGTGCAGGAATGAGGCAGTGTTTTATTCCGCCATATCCACTAATGGAATCTTGATAAGCGCCGGTATGAAAAAATCCCACATAAAGTGGTTCTTTGTCATCGTTTTCATATTTTGGTAAAACCAATTGTTGGTTAAAATCTTCTGAATTATAATAGTCGGAATGGTCACAACTTATTCCTCCTATGTTCACTTTAGTATATTCATTTTCCCATTTATTTATGGGCAGTAAAATGAATTTTTCTAAAATAGACCATGCATCAGGAATGGTGTTCATCAAACTGTTGTCAATCATATACCACATTTCTCTGTCATTTTGTTGCTTTTGTTCTAAAACAGAAAAAATAATAGCGCCACTTTCACCTACTGTGTATTTACCAAATTCAGTAAAAATATCAGGTTCTTCAATTTCAGCACTTTGACATGTTTCTTTAATATTTCGTACAATTTCATTAATGATGTATTCATAATCATATTCAAAACCAAGGTTATTTCTTATGGGGAATCCACCGCCTAAATTCAATGCTTTTAAAGCAGGACACAGTTTCTTTAATTCAGCAAACATTTCAAGTGCTTTCTTGAATTCCCCCCAGTAATACATATTATCTTTAATTCCTGAATCCACGAAAAAGTGAAACATTTTAAGTGAAAGTTGAGGGTCATTTTCTATATGGTCTTTGTAAAGTTGAATAATCTCAGTGGGACGAATTCCAAGCCTTGATGTATAATATGCTGCTTGCGGTTCTTCGTCGATGGCCATTCTAATGCCAATCTTTAAAGGTTTTTTCAATTGAGCGGCATATTTTTTTACTCGATGAATTTCAGAAATTGAATCTAAGACAAGGATGGAATTTTTGAACCCTATTTCATTTAATCCGACAATTTTCTCTAGATATTCTTTCGTTTTATACCCATTGTGTACAAGCATAGTAGATGTACTCACATTTCCTTCTTGAAGTAATTTTAAAATAAGATCTATATCAAAAGAGGAAGATGTTTCGAGATGTACATCCTCTTTTAATGCGGTTTTTAGTACATGTGAAAAGTGGGAGCACTTCGTACAATAACAGTAGTGATAACGGCCTTTGTACTTGTTTTTTTTAATCGCTCTATTAAAAAGATTCCGAGCTTTTTTAATCTGTTCGCTAATCCGAGGTAGATAAACGAGTTTGAACGGAGTGCCATATTTTTTAATAAGATAGCTCAATGAAATGCCATGAAAAGACAAGTAGCCATCTTTTAGATCAAATCCCTCTTGGGGGAAATAATAGCTTTGGTCGATGAGATCGAAATAGGTATTTTTCATACGTCAGTAAAATGGTAAAAGGATAAAAAACATGTTTTGAAATTCTTTTATTAAATCACGTTTAAAAATAAATTGATTTTTTATTATTTTATAATGCCAAGGTGTAAAATTCTGCCTCCAGATTGATTGACTGGACTCACACTCTTTCCAATCACGATGCCTTCTTCAGGAGCCATGTATTCTTTAATTGTATTTCCGAAAATATCACGTAGTGTGGCAATTAATTGACCTGTTCGAACGACTTCTCTTAAAGCGACATGAACGGTTAACAAACCTCCTGTATCGGTGTAGATCCAATAGCTTCTTTTACACAAAATCGTTTCATTTTCTGGTAGAGTTATTTCATCTTCTATCATTCCGAGATCGCACAGCACATTATGTACACCATCTACACCTGATCGAATTAATTTACGTTGAAAAGTGCTTGGATTTCCTACTTCTAGAGTGATAGCAGGAATTCCTAAATCGTCTGCTGCACCCCGAAGAGTTCCATCGGATGGAGGATTGTGAACGATGATGTCTGCATTTTGCAATAAAGCCATTTTTCTTACCTCGTCTATGTCCATATCTGCTCGTATATAATAACTATTTACTCTTCC
>JAHDGD010000158.1:0-2526 GCA_020627825.1 Saprospiraceae bacterium | reverse complement strand
ATAGGAATATCAGGATTGTTGTTGATCCACATATGTAAATAGATTTTTAATCATTAAATTTATGATTGGTTTTCCGCATTGTTTTTCTGCCTGTGGCCATCCACCAATGCTTAAAGTATTGATTTCAGATAACACTCTTTTTCCTTCATCATCCACAAGTGTATCTACGCCACACATGAAAATTCCTTTTTTTAATAGGATGTGTTTTATGTTTTCCACAATCCGTATTTCTTCTGCGGTTACTTCGGAGGAAACAGACGTCCCTCCCTGAGCTACGTTGCAAAGCCACGCACCTTGTTTTGGCATGCGTAAAGATGCCGCCATTATTTCACCATTAGCAACTAAAATACGTTTGTCTCCTTGAGAAACATTTTTTAAAAAACGCATAGAAAGATAGCCATCAGCTTGCAATTCTTTTTCAATAGTTTTCAGATGTAATTCAGTATCCCAAATTTTGTTACCATCATCAGTAAGATCCCCAGTAATTTTAAGTAATCCTTTTCCACCATATTCCTTTAAGGGTTTTAAGACAATGGGATATTTATGGGCTTCTTCTAAAACATCAGAAATAGAATGACATAATCTTATATCAGGACATAATGCTGGAAAATGAAGTAGAAATTGTTTATTACTAGTTTCTAAAATTCCTTTTGGATCATTAATGCACGTTGCATGGTCAAATAGCTTGTCAATCCATAATAGAAATTCATCCGATACTGGACGAGGGAGCCTAAGGAAAAGCACGTCATAATTTTTGGGCGAAAGCCCTTTCAACCCTTCGTAAAAAAACCTTCCAGAGCTAGTATAACAAAAGTCTTGCTTGATGCTTACTCCTTTTAATGCATCTTTATTGTGATCTTCAAAAAAGGCTTTATTTTCTTCTAATCCTCTACTTGCCACATCCACTCGATCGCACTGTTCATGCCGCAACATCTCCTTTAATATTGCATAAATAGAGTTATGTTCGCTATGATTCGAATGATCAGTTAGTACTAAAATGTTGTACTTTTTCATGTCGGTTTCATTAATTCCTCTAGTAAAGTATGATCGTTATTTAACGACTTAAATAGCTTCATGCGAAAAGCACCTTTTGTATTGAATAATGCTTTACACATTTTATCAATTGCTATGGTGGATAATACGGTTTGGATATAAGCTTCAATTAAATCATCAAGCCCTAAGCCTAATTTATTAAAATCTCGTCGATCCATTAACATCAAGCGATTGGTATCAGAACTCCATTGGTTTTCTCCTTCTTTTATAGATAAGTTTGTTCCTAACATGTCCCAGCTTTCGGTGCCTTTATCCAACACGTCAGCCAATGGTTTTGCGGCTCTTCTTGAATACACACATAAAGGACGAATTCCTTTTTCAGTGCTACTGAGCATCATGCGCAGGTCTGTTACATACGTTTCACCTTTGGCATTGGGGATTGTTCCTACATGATAGTATTTCCCATCAGAGCCAGTAGAAGACCAATTATAATTTCCGATCAAACTCTGGACAATAAATTTTTTATATTCTATATCAAGGTCCATAAATTCATCAAGTTCTTTTTGATTGGTTATGGTAAATACGCCTTGACCAGCATTGCTGTATGGAATTTTAACGACTGCTTGACCGCCCATTTTTAAAACCCACAATGGAATTTCTTCTTTGCTTACATCCCATATCGTTTCAGGCGTATTTATTTTCAAGCCATATTGTTCTATCTCTGTATTATAAATATCGTATGCTTTTGCTGCGACCATTTTATTTCGACCACCAGCAAGGCAAGCAACGATAGGGTTCAGTATTTTTGTTTTAGATTTTAGCGGCAAGCGATTCCAAGGTTTCTGTGTCACATATCGGAAAGCTGCGCGAATGGGATGCCATTCTTCATTATAAAAAACATGAATTAAATCATCTTTAATTTTCACATAATCACAAGAATGACCATTGTAATAAGGCACATATAAAACGTCTTCTTCCATCACATCAGCAATGATAGATACATAACCCGAGGTTTCCATGGGGTTTTTATCGTAAAAAACAGCCAACTTGCCTTTTATACTTGGAGTGCCTTTGCGAGGTTTAAGAAGAGGCTTGAAAGTTCGTTCTATAAGCAATCGATAACTTCCATCTTCCTGATTATCATCAACAAGTGGCATGGATTTCTGACCGCTAGGACAAGAATTGTTTTCGATGATGACCATATTTCTTTTACCTTCAGCAGAGGTAGAATTAATTAAATCAGCTCCTCCCCATAGAAAATACTTGCATTTATATTCGAGGATTTCATTTAATTTTTGCCGATCGACGACAGGGTTTAAATGACAATAGCGGGTTATTATTCTTTCTTTGGATAAGTTTAAGAAAAAGCTCACCATGGGGTGAATGGTCGCGTTAAGCGCTTTGGGATACCAGTGATCTTCGGGGATGAATGACCCTGGACGAATAACTTTTACTTGCATTGATTTTACAAAAAATAATGTGAATGATTTTTATTGTAAAAATGTATTTTTCGGATGATATAAATTCTAAAAA
>JAHDGD010000157.1 GCA_020627825.1 Saprospiraceae bacterium | reverse complement strand
GAGCTTATACATTACTAGCTGAAGAATGGTCTGTTGAATCTGAAGAATATACACCTACCTTAAAATTTCGTAGAAAATTTATACTCGAAAAGTATAACAAGATCATTGATGACATGTATTCTAACTAGCCTTGAATCAGGCTAATTCAAGATTCGTTAATTATTTTCAATAGACGATATTCTTTTTTTTTTTGTCAAATATAATTTTGTCTTGAGCGCATTGAATAGTGTTATGGTAGGGTTGTGTGTCTATGAAAAAGATATCGCAACGACATCAGGAGTATATGCCGAACTATGTTTTGTTTTGATAATGCAAACAAAATTAAAAAAGTAATATTTTTGCTCATGATAGTAAAACTATTTTACGTAATATTAGTTCTATTTAAGGTAAACTAAAAAACAAAATGGCAAAAGCTAATACTTTAAGACCACTCAATCGACTAAGGAGGTTACTAAAGCTAGATAACAAAGACATATGGCAAGTATATGTTTATGCCTTACTTAATGGTCTTGTAAATCTTTCCTTGCCTCTAGGAATTCAAGCAATAATAAATCTCATCCAAGGAGGAGAGCGATCAACTGCATGGGTTATATTGGTGATCTTCGTCCTTTTTGGAGTTGCACTTACGGGTGTTTTTCAGTTACTGCAACTTCGTATTGTAGAAAATATTGCCCAGAAAATCTTTAGTCGAGCCTCTTTTGAATTTGCGTATAGAATACCTCGAATTCAGTATAAATCTCTTCATGAGTACTATGCTCCTGAGTTAGCTAATCGATTTTTTGATACCTTAACAATTCAAAAAGGATTGCCAAAAATTCTGATAGATTTCTCTCTTGCTGTTTTTCAGATTTTTGTTGGGTTGATTGTTTTAAGTTTGTATCATCAGTTCTTTATAATTTTTGGCATCTTATTAATTATAGTGATGTACATGATCATTGTAATTACAGGACCTAAAGGGATGAAAACAAGCTTAGAAGAATCCAAGTATAAATATAAAGTTGCGTATTGGCTTGAAGAAATTGCACGTACTAAATTATCTTTTAAACTGGTACATAAACCAGAAATTGCATTTACTAAGATTGACGAATCTGTTTCAAATTATCTTGATTCAAGAGAAGGTCATTTTAGAGTATTAATAACACAATTTCTACAGCTGATCGGTTTCAAAGTCTTGATTGCTGCAGGATTATTGATCATTGGAAGTATTTTAGTATTTGAACAGCAAATGAATATTGGCCAGTTTGTTGCTGCTGAGATTATCATAATTCTTATCATTAACAGTGTAGAGAAACTTATTAAGTCGCTTGATTCTATTTATGATGTGCTAACTGCTCTCGAAAAAATAGGGTATGTAACGGATATGAAACTAGATGATGACGAGGGAATAAAGGTAGATTCTCCAAAAGATATAGGACTGACCGTGAGTAAGCTCAAATTTCATTATCCAGACTCTGAAGAAATGATTTTACACGATGTTAGTTTTGATATTCCTCAAGGGCACTCTACCGTAATAATGGGAAGTGCTGGTTCTGGCAAAAGTACTCTATTAACTTTACTATCTGGGATAAACAGACCAACAGAAGGTGTTATAAATTATAATGATCTAGCACTGAATTCTGTTGATTTTAATTCGCTTCGAAAATATATCGGATTTGCTTTAAGTAATAATCAGATTTTCTATGGAACATTGCTTGACAACATAACGATGGGAAGGGAGCAAATCTCCACAGATGATGTCATGCGAGCAATTGAATTAGTCAATCTTCAAGAATTCTTAAATTCTTTGCCTGAGGGGCTAAAAACTGAACTTGATCCTGAAGCTAGTAGAATTCCAAGATCAGCGGCGAACAAAATTATTTTGGCAAGAGCCATTGTAAGTTGTCCCAAAATGTTGATTCTTGAAGATCCGTTGGATCATGTGCCTCACAAAGAAAAAGAAATTATAATAAAACGTTTGACTTCAGGGGATTTCCCTTGGTCCATACTAGTCACTGCTGTTGATCCTTTATGGGCTCAATATATAAAGCGCCACCTTATTATGGACAAAGGAAAAATTATTAGTGATAATTTAAATACAAATCAGAATGCTTAATATAAGTAAGAATTCAATTGCTCATAAAATTGATCTCATGAAATACACTTCTTGGAAAAAGGTGTGTAGTCGTTCTGTGGCTGTTGGTTTAATAAAAATCATTACCATTATTCTCATTTTGGTTGTTTTGTCAATGTTTTTGCCTTGGACACAGAATATAAGAAGCAAAGGATATGTAACAACCTTAAAACCTGATCAAAGACCACAAGCTGTTCAATCTGTTATTGGTGGACGTATAGAAGAATGGTATGTTATTGAAGGACAAAGTGTCACAGTAGGTGATACTTTATTGAAGATTTCAGAGTCGAAACAAGAATATTTCGATCCTGATTTGCTAAAAAATACGGAAAACCAGATTAAAGCAAAAGACCAATCTATATCTGCATATGATGAAAAAGCTCGAAATCTTCAAGCGCAATACAATGCATTACGAGAGAGTCAAAAAATAAAACTTGAGCAGAACACCATTAAAATGCAACAAGTTAAATTAAAAATTCAAAGTGATAGCCTTGATCTCGTTGCTGCTCAAACAAAACTGGACATTGCTAAAAATCAATTGGTTCGGATACAATCGTTATATGATGATGGAATAAAATCTTTGACGGATCTAGAAGCTAAGAAACTTTCTGTAAGAGAAGCTCAAGCAAAAACCTTGGCACTGGAAAATAAAATATTTGCTAATCGAAATGAACTGGTAAATTTAAAAGCAAACATTATTGGCATTACCAATGAGTTTAATGATAAATTAGCCAAATCACAATCGGATAGAATGTCTGCTTTGTCCAATAAGTATAATGCCAATGCTACGAAGAATAAACTAGAATCAAGTTACAATGCATATGAACGAAGAGCAAAGAATTATTATGTCACCGCTCCTGTTTCCGGGCTAATTACTGAAGCTGTAAAAGATGGGATAGGTGAATTGATAAAGGAAGGAGAAGATATTGTTACCATCGTTCCTAGAACTTATCAGCTTGCCGTAGAAATGTATGTTGAGCCTCGTGATATGCCATTAATGAATATAGGACAAGAAGTACGGGTTCAATTTGATGGCTGGCCGGCTATCGTCTTTAGTGGTTGGCCGAATAGTTCTGTTGGTACCTTTGCAGGAAGAGTATTTGCTGTCGATAATTACATTAGTAAGAATGGTAAATATCGAATAATGGTTTCAGAAGCTGAAGGGGAAATGCCTTGGCCCAAAGAAGTAAGAGTAGGTGGAGGAGCAAATACAATAACCTTATTAAACGAAGTTCGGGTAGGGTATGAATTGTGGAGACAATTGAATGGATTCCCACAAGATTATTACGATTTGGAAAAACTTGAGGATCTTAAATTAAAAGCACCTCTCAGGAAAATAAAATAATGAAGTTTTACAGTAGAAAATTGATTAAGCCTGGAGATTTGAATGGGAATAATACCTTGTTTGGTGGTGCAGTGCTGCGATGGATAGATGAAGAAGCATTTATTTATGCTTCGACGCGATTAAAGAGTTCCAATGTTGTGACCAAATATATGTCAGAAATAAATTTCATCAATTCAGCGCGTCAAGGTGATGTGATTGAACTTGGAATGGATTTGACTGCAGTGGGAACGACTAGCATTACATTCAAGTGCTTGGTACGAAATTTATTTACTCAAAAGAATATTATATCGATTGAGAAAATCGTATTTGTTCATTTGGGAGATGATGAGCGGCCTGTTGCACATGGTGTAAAAATCGAAGATATACAAAAACATTCTGAATAAAATGGTACGAAAACTAGCTCTATTCATTTTATTCATTGGTTTAAGTACTTTGATCAAAGGTCAATCAAGGGTATTGACCATTCAAGAATATATGGATCAAGTATTAGCGCATCATCCTGTATTGTATCAGTCTGATTTGTTAAGGGAGCGGGCTTTCGCCCAAAAGCGCATTGCGAGAGGTGGGTTTGACCCAAAACTAGAAGCAGACTGGGATCAAAAGCGATTTGATGATAAGAATTATTATAGGATAAGTGGAGGGAAATTGAAAATTCCTACATGGTTTGGAATGGATGTGGAAGCTGGGTATGAGCAAACTCGAGGCGAGTTTTTGGATGCAAGTGATTTCCTACCTGATCGAGGACTGTGGAATGCAGGTATAAGCGTTCCGTTGGGTAGGGGCTTAGTGATTGATGCGCGAAGAGCAGAGTTAAAACAAGCTAATATCCTGATAGAGATGACAGAACAAGAGCGTCGATTGATGCGAAATGATATTCTATTTGAGGCATTGGAAACCTATATTATGTGGCAGCAAGCAGAGTTGTTTTTGGAGATTGCGGAAGAAGGTGTAACATTGGCACAGACTCGACTTGAAGCTGTGAAATCAAGTTTTGAAGAAGGAGATAAACCTGCGATTGATACATTGGAAGCATTGATTTCATTACGGGTAAGAGAGACTGAATTCATGAAAGCGGAGCAAGCTGTAGAGAATATCCGGGTGTCGATATCGAATTTTATGTGGGTAGATGGATTTATTCCTCTTGAACTAGAAAAAGATGTGCAGGTTGAAACCTTGTCCCTTGAGCGTTATGACAGAGGAGTCAACACTATCCGATTGAGAAGAGAAGCCGTACTTAATGAGCATCCTTCATTACAACTGGTTGATTTTAAACTTGACCAGCTAGAGGTGGATAGGAAATTAGCGAGAGAGGATTTAAAGCCTGACTTGCGAGTGGAGTATAAACCTTTATTAAATGTAGGCGATAATTCTTTGGTTGGGAATTTCGACCCTTCCGATTATAAAATTGGTTTTTCATTTAACTATCCCATCATTCAGCGAAAGGAAAGAGGGAAAATCGATTTGATTGATGTAAAGCGAAAAGAAACGGAAATTGACTTTGCAATAAAGCGTCAACTTATTGTAACAAAAATGCAAAATTTAGAGATTAATATAGAACAGACCGTTAATCAAAGAAATCTATTTACAGAGATGGTAGACGATTATGCTCGATTATTATCAGCAGAAAGAAGGAAATTTGATATTGGTGAAAGTTCTATTTTTTTAATCAATACAAGAGAAGTGAAGTATCTTGAAAGTAGGTATAAAAGTGTAGAAGCAAGTGTAAAAGTTTTAGTCAATCGTATTAAATATTTTTATGTTCTAGGAGTTTTAGAAGACTATATGAATGAATAATACCATCTAAATTGGCGCTTAATTTCTTTTTAAAATAACGTGTTCTCTTCCCTAGAAAATATCGAAGTAGATCAGGCAATCCTCTATTTTATAAATTGAACTTACCTATTTATAATTTGAATGTATATGATACAATTTAAAATTTAAATGGTGTAAAAAATAATGGAACTATACTAGTTTTGAGGCGAAATCGCAGATATGATGGAAAATAAAAGAGTCTCTAGACATAATTCGTCCTCCACCCTTATCGTCATTTGTGGCGGGATGGGTCCTGCCGCTGGACTTGATCTACATCGTCTTCTCAACCAAAATACAAAAGCTAAAGTTGATCAGGATCATTTTAATATCATGCATTTAAGTTTTCCTTCCCAACTCACAGGCAGATCTGAATTTCTTTACAATCAAGAAACGTATGAAAATCCTGGGATACAATTAGCTGCCATTATGAATACATATCATCCCATTTTTAAAAAATATGGGAAGATAATTGTATGTGTTCCGTGTAACACATTTCATGCACCCACAATTTACGATGCATTTATTAATGAGATAGAAAGTAGTAGTCAAGAGTTTGTAATCCTCAATATGATAAAGGAAACGGCAGATTTTCTAAAAGATCATAATATTGAAAATGCAGGAGTATTAACCACCAACGGAACGCGATATGAAAAAGTCTTTGATGCCTATATATCGAATTTAAAATACATTGATGAAACGCTTCAAGACACATTACTATCTACCATTTATAAAATCAAGGATTATAGGGAAGATCTTGACGAAGTCGCCAAGGAATTAAGGACATATTGTGACGAACTCATTGCTAAAAATGTACAAAGCATTATTTTGGGATGTACGGAATTACCTGTTCTGCTAAAAGAAGACCAAATAAATGGAATACCATTGATTAATCCTACCGAAATTTTAGCACAAGCTGTTTTAAAAGAAGCAAAAAAATCCTAGTGAACGCTTTTTTCTGATGAAATGGTACAGATTGCCCTCTATGCTTTTTGGGCTTAAAGCCCAAAAAAATAATAATTACAATATGGATACATCCACAACTGCATTTATACATTCGTCTTCGATGGATTCATCGAGTAATACTTTAAAAAGGATTTCTTTTTTGTCATTGTCTTGAAGTAAATAGTCAAAATTATTTAGGATAAGTCCACCTTCGCAACGTTCGTAGGATAATTGTCCGCTATTCTTATATTTCACAGTTGCCTCTATAAAAAAATCGAAACCAATAATTTGTGTTGATCTCCATTCAGAATCACCCAGGTAAAGAGGAGCACGATCTGGTCCAAATTCGAACAGATGATCTACAGGATTTAATTTTAATGTGGTTATGTATGAACTGCCTTGATCTTCGGCATGCATCCTTGCGTATTCAAATGAAAGGACAACCCATTCGATTTCTTCATTGAATTCAACATCCAAATAACAATCGAAATACGTATCAGGACGAATATTGGTTTCACAAGAAAAAGTAGAAAGCAATAGGAATAAAAAAATATAGTATTGAATCTTCATGAGTTATGATTAAAATTGATGTGATAAAAGAATGCCAGCTGAAATGTTAGTTGTTCTGAAATTGAACGAAACTCCGAGACTGCTTCCTTGAGTAAGTAAGAAATAATAGTCTAATGAAAAAGAATATGCGAGATCAACGTTACTTTCATATCGGTTTTGTAATTCAAGGTCACCATCAAGAGGCGCAATAGAGGATAAATACGTGAAGTGGTATCGTTCCCAGCCTATTCCAGCACTTGTTATAAGTGTATGTCTGGCATATGATTGTTCAATGAATAATCCAGCAAATAACCCATGAGACCTTACAAAATTCGTATGGCCTACCTTCTCTTTTCCAAAACCAATATATGGTGCTAGCAATTCAGCATCAAATTGATTTAAGTCTCGATCACTATCAGAAGAAAAACTTGCATTTTCATAAAGGCCAAAGACACCAATCTTTTTGTATATGATTCTATTGTATTGAATGTCAAAAGCAGTTCCTAGTTGATCGCCAATCCCGCTGAATGCACCCAAGGCTTTAGTTGATACTCTGTGTTTAGGAGTTTCAATATTTTGGGCTTGACCAAAATAAAGTAATAGCGAACAAATTATTGTAAGTATATATTTCATAGTTTTTATATTATAAAGTAAAGGTTTTATGTATTCTTAAATTATAGTGATTAAGGTTGTCGGTATTGTAATAAGCTTCGATATGTAGATTTTTAGTCAATTCATAATAAAGTGAAAATCCTACATTCCAATAGAGTTGTGCTCCAAAACCGCCAACAGTTGTAATTTCGTTTACAGGGACACTAATCCCATCTATTCGTCTTGATAATACGCCGTAAGAATAATATCCTCCTCCATACACTCGAAAACTAAGACCTCTATAGTACAGAGGAGTTAAGGCAAGTTGCATTGAGAATTTACCGATATGCTCATTGCCTCTTTCTTCATTTTTAATAGCATAATAGATTCGATCTTCTAAGTTCTGATAACTGATGGAGCTAGATAGTTGAACAAATCGATTAAAGGAGCGCTGCATACCCAATTCTACATTATATCCGTTGTAAGAATAATCTCTACGACTGATTCCTGAGCCAATGAATATTGTGTTGAATGGGTAAGGTCCTTTTAGTTTGTCTTTGGTGGTAATGGGTGTCTTTCTATACTTGATTTTCGTTTTGTTCCATTCTAAGTTTTCTTTTTTCCAACCTATTTTAGTTAGCAAAAGATCTTTTGGTTTTTCATTGGATTCATCTTTAATGAGGTCTGAATGTTGATTGCTTGTTGAATGTGATATTGAAGATTGAGGTTCCCGGTTAGATACCTTGGCTAATTCACTTCTGCTCGGCATGTTATTCCTACGATTAACTACTTGTTTTGTACTGATCTCATTTGATGGGTTTGAATGTAAAATAAATAGTTCGTTTATCTTTGAAGATTCAATTTCTATAGGATCAGAATATGTTGATCTTGATGCAGCGTCTGATTTTTCTTTTTCATTGTCTATTTCAACTGTTGATTTAGAAGAAGCTGCATGGAACGTATTGTTTTCTGAATGTTGGGCGCGATCTTTAGAGATAGAATTTACAGAGGATTCTTCGTCGTTGAGAGGTTGTGTATTCAGCTCAACTGAACTAGGAGCAGAGATGCTTTCAACGGTTTGCAAAGACGTATTAGGTTGATTTTCACCATAAATTCCTGGATTATTCCACACATTACGAAATACAAAGAATAAGGTTAAAAAGAGTATAATAGATACACCTAGAAATAACCACTTGTAAATCCTAGTATTTTGTTTGTCATTGGATTCAGTGTCCATTAGCATCATCATTTGATCCCATGCTTGTGGGTCAAAATCAGATTCTTGATTGTTTAATTTATCTTGAAAGTTCATTATGATCTAAGTTTTAATTCGGGATATGTTTCATTAATTTTTTGTCGGAGGATTTTTTTAGCAGTAGATAAAATCCATTTGGAATTTCCTATTGAAATTTCTAGTCTGTCAGCTATTTCTTCATGACTGTAGCCATCGACTTCTTTCATATAGAAGACCATTCTTTTATTATAGTCCAATGAAGAAATTATAGACAGCAATTGATGTACATTAAGTCGATCAAGTGCTGTGTTTAATTCATGTGATTGGGTGTCTTCATTTTCTTGCTGATATTGTTGGAGATTATTTCGATATCGTACTTTTTTTCGTACTTGATCTATGGCAGTATTACGTATGACGGTTGCGATAAATCCTGGAGTTATTTCATCTGATGTTTTTGTTTCCAGTAATTTGTAAATCTTTAACATAGCATCATTGAATACGCTAGTTGCTTCTGTTTTATCTTCAGCATATCTCAAGGCTAGAGCAAAATACTTTATGTATAGTTTTTTATACAAGATTCGCTGACTGGCCTGCTCTTTGTTAACTATTTTCATTATTTCTTCTTGAGTAAGTAGCAAGGTTAAATTCGTTTTCATTTATATATCGACACTCAAATAGAAAAGGTTAGAACTTAATTCATTTTTTTTTAAAAATAAAGAAAAATAAGTGCTTCACAATTGCTACAATGTTGCATTGCATTGTTATTTATTTGCAACAATACTGCATTTAGAAGATGCGTTTTCTTTTTTGTTTATAATACACAGAGTTGAAAAAAATGAATCAAAGGTCAATTAGTTATGTAAGTACGGATACAATAGGCATTATTGTCAGTACATTGTGCATACTTCATTGCATTGCTACAC
>JAHDGD010000156.1:6618-9595 GCA_020627825.1 Saprospiraceae bacterium | reverse complement strand
TTTATACTTTTTGGACGAAAGTCCAATCAACTTTCGGCATAGGCTTCAATTGGTGGACATGTGCAGATTAAGTTTCGGTCACCATACGCATTATCAACTCTACCGACACTAGGCCAAAATTTATTTCCTATCTTCAAGTAAGCCGCAGGATAAGCCGCTTTTTCCCTAGAATATGGAAATTCCCAATTATTCGCTGTTAAAAGACTAAGGCTGTGAGGCGCATTATGCAATACGTTATTTACTTTATCGGCGGTACCATTAGCAATCTCGTCAATCTCATCATGAATGGCCAACATAGCATCACAAAATCTATCTAATTCTCCTTTATCTTCACTTTCAGTGGGTTCAATCATTAATGTTCCAGCAACAGGAAAAGAAAGTGTAGGTGAATGAAATCCATAATCAATCAATCTTTTTGCAACATCTTCTGCTGAAATATCCAATGCTTTAAACTTTCTTAAATCTACAATTAACTCGTGAGCAGCTCTACCCTTTTCACCTGTATATAAAATATCGAATTTTTCTTCAAGTCTTGCTTTCATATAATTCGCATTCAAGATCGCATATTTTGTTGCATTCAACATGCCATCAGCCCCTAGCATTCTTATATAACCATAAGAGATTAATAGAATCGAAGCAGACCCATAAGGAGCAGCTGAAACCGCACCAGCTCTTTTTCCATTCAAATTTCCAAGAACATGATGCCCTGGCAAATAAGGTGCGAGCTTCTCATTAACACATATAGGTCCCATTCCAGGACCACCACCACCATGAGGTATAGCAAATGTTTTATGCAAATTTAAATGACAAACATCGGCATGAATATGGCCAGGACTTGTTAAACCAACCTGAGCATTCATATTTGCCCCATCCATGTAAACTAGTCCACCATTTTCATGGACACAGTCACATATATCTTTAATCTTGGCTTCGAAAACACCATGAGTGGAAGGATACGTTACCATAAGTCCAGCTAGTGTATCTTTATGCAACTCACTTTTTTCTTTTAGATCAGCGAAATCAATATTTCCCTTGTCATCACATTTCACTAGAACAACTTTCATTCCTGCCATGACTGCTGATGCAGGATTTGTTCCATGAGCAGAAGTAGGAATCAACACTTTATCTCGATGTGCACCATCATTATCTTTATGATAAGCGGCAATGGTTAATAAACCAGCATATTCCCCTTGTGCACCTGAATTTGGTTGAAGAGAACAATCTGCAAAACCCGTTATATCGCTAAGGTAAGCACTCAATTCTTCAATAATTTGTGTGTAGCCTTCTACTTGATTCAATGGAGCGAAAGGATGTATATCCGCAAATTCACTCCAAGATACTGGCATTAATTCTGCTGCAGCATTCAATTTCATCGTACAACTCCCTAAGGCGATCATCGAATGCATAAGCGACAAGTCTTTATTTTCTAGACTTTTGATGTATCGCATCATTTTACTTTCTGTATGATACGAATTAAAAACTTCATGCATTAAAAAAGGAGATGTTCTTTCTATGGGATTTGCTACATCTATCTGTTCTAGGCTTACGCCCAAAATATCAGCTATGTCTTCTAAATCTTGATCGCTTATTGTCTCATCCAAGGAAATGGAAAAGCCTGAATCCGAATAGTAGAAATTAATTCCTTTCTGTTCAGCTTTAGCTTTTATTTCTTGGCATTGGGTTTGTTCTGCTGTTACAGCAATTGTATCAAAAACAGTGTTTGCATGAACCATATAGCCTTGCTTCTTCATTGCTGACTGTAAAGTAGATGCTTTAGTATAAATAGAGTGAGCTATGGACTTTATTCCATTCGGACCATGGTACACCCCATACATTCCTGCCATGATCGCTAATAAGGCTTGAGCAGTACATATATTACTAGTTGCTTTCTCTCTTCGAATATGTTGCTCTCTTGTTTGAAGAGCCATTCTTAAAGCTCTGTCACCCTGCGAATCAATAGAAACTCCTATAATTCTACCAGGTATAACTCGTTTGAAATCTTCAAGAGTAGCAAAATAAGCAGCATGTGGTCCTCCATAACCAAGAGGCACTCCAAAACGTTGAGTATTTCCTACCACGGCATGAGCTCCTATTTCTCCAGGGGGAACGAAAAGTGCTAAACTAAGTAGATCAGCAGCCACAGTTATGTAGATCCCTTTCTCATTCAAACTTGAAAAATAAGATTCAAAATCATGAACAGCACCAGATGCAGTTGGAAATTGTACTAAAACACCGAAATATTCATCTGTAATTTCTGTTGAAGACCAATTCCCTCTAACTATTTCAATTCCTAAAGGAATTGCTCTAGTTTCTAAAACTGAGACAGTGTGATTATATACATCGTGATCCACAAAAAACTTCCGAATAGGGTCTTTCTTATTCCTTTTATTTTTTGTTGCATAAAACATAGACATTGCCTCTGCAGCAGCTGTTGCTTCATCTAATAGAGAAGCATTGGCTATAGGTAATCCAGTGAGATCACTCACCATGGTCTGAAAATTCAAAAGAGCTTCTAATCTACCCTGTGCTATTTCGGCTTGATAAGGTGTATACTGTGTATACCATCCAGGATTTTGGAAGATATTTCTGGCAATAACTGCAGGAGTAATGGTACCATTATATCCCTGTCCAATGTAAGACCTAAAAACTTTGTTCTTTTCAGCAATTTTTTTGAGCATTCTATGATACTCATATTCACTCAATGCATTGGGAACATCCATTTTTGACGTCCTAACGATATCTTCAGGGATCGTTTCATCAATAAGGGTGTCAAGTGAATTAACCCCTATCTTATCGAGCATTCTATCGCGTTCCTCCGATGAAATACCGATATGTCTTTGTTCAAAATTATACATTATTCGTATACTTTAAATTACTAAAAAACAAACAAACACCATATTACTTTTAACATAGGCATGTTCACAATAAGCATTAGTTGTGCACAATTATAAACGGCAAATGGGATAAATAGTTAGTT
>JAHDGD010000156.1:0-6518 GCA_020627825.1 Saprospiraceae bacterium | reverse complement strand
AATCCTGCATCTCCATGTGGACCACCAATAACAAATTTTCCTGTAGGATTAACATGATAAGTAATCTCATCATTAAATAAATCCTGAATATCTTTTGACATTTGTTGACGAACTGAAGGGATTATGATACTGATCATATCTTGCTTGATGCGATCGAGCATTGCTTGATCTTCCGCAAAATTATCGTGTTGAGTAGACACAACAATTGTATCGATTCGCTGAGGTTTTCCTTCATCACTATATTCAAGAGTTACTTGTGCTTTTGCATCAGGGCGTAAGTATGTCATTACTTGACCTTCTTTGCGAACACGTGCTAACTCAATTAATATTTTATGTGAAATATCTAGAGCCAAAGGCATGTAGTTCTCTGTCTCATTCGTAGCATAGCCAAACATCATACCTTGATCTCCGGCACCTTGATCTTCTGGATTTTGACGCTCTACACCTTGATTAATATCAGGAGATTGTTCATGTATTGCAGACAATATTCCACATGAATTTGCATCAAACATATATTCAGATTTGGTATAACCAATTCTTTCAATTACACTCCTTGCCACTTTTTGAACATCAATGATTGATTTCGTTTTCACTTCACCTGCTAAAACTACTTGACCTGTTGTTACTAAAGTTTCACATGCAATTTTACTAGAAGGATCAAAAGCTAAGAAATGATCTACTAATGCATCTGAAATTTGGTCAGCAATTTTATCTGGGTGTCCTTCTGAAACTGACTCAGAAGTGAATAGATATGCCATATATAAGTTTTTGTTTATAAGATGGCAAAGGTATTAAATGGATCAGAATTTTTCATATGTTTTTACACATATTCCAAAGTGGATGAAAACCTTCAATAGAATCAAAAAAAATACTAATGATGTAAAGTCTTTTGGATTCAAATGTAAAGCCTTACTTATTAACCTGAGGTAGGGATTCCTAGCACTCAATTGATTTTATTTTATATGCCTGATTGTCAATACAATATTTATCTACTGAACAATGTCTTTTCCTGATCATCAATCTTTGGTCTACATATTTTATGGGGAAATCCAAGCATTTTTCAGCGTTGTTTTATTTCAATGTGGCAATCCACATTTTCAACAAAACGTCTTGAATAAAGCGTTTTCTTTTATTTTTGCTTTCGCAATTCATCCCAAACTTAGGTTATTAAAAAATTATAACTTTTTTAGTAACTACTTGATCTCTAAAAAAACATCTTATCCAATAAGTTCCAGACGATAATTCACCTTTATAATGGAACACATTTGATAATCTAACATTCTTCTCTTCTATTATTCTTCCATCCATTGATAAAATCTCGTATTTCTCCAACATATCATCCGGAAATTCAAGCCTGAATTCTCCATAACTAGGATTAGGAAACAACTTTACTGTAGCTGCTCTTTTGGGCTCTAGCCCATCCAATATTATAGAAAATTCTATAAGCTCTGAATCACTACAAAATTCATTCACACACTGTAGACTTAATTGATACGTTCCAGGTTCTAGAACAATAAATGTATCCTGAACCGATTGAATTATGATGTCATCCAAAACATAATTACATGCGAAATCTCCTTCCGTTAAGTTCATAAGATATATTGTATCCTGGACTATGTCATAATTAAGTTCCACAACTGGATATTCTAATACTTCAATTTCAAAATCAAAACTATCTGTACACATGATGTCATCTGTTACCGTAACAGTATGGGTGCCCCCAAAGCTTATTTCGTTGGCTTCCATATTACCTGAGTTCCATGTATAGTTATATTGTGGATCTAAAGGTATGATGATGGTAGAATCCCCTTCGCATATTTGTACATCATATGAAAATAATGGATCTGGTAGTTCACGAGATTCAATTTCGAAATCATATGTTTCCTGACAATCAAATGAATTCAAAACAACAACATCATAACTTCCAGGAGCAACTACAATTGCAGAACCATTGGAACCTGTAGACCACACAAATTTTAAATTTGGATCAGAAGATATAATTGTTGTGGAATCATTTTCACAAATTAAAGAATCATATAAAAAATCAGTTTCGACATCTGGATACACTTCTAAATGGAAAACCCCTGCTGTTTGACATGAAATATCATTGTCAACATATCCTGTTACATATGAATAATCTCCTTCAGTACTTGTTGAAAAACTCACGCCTTGTGTATTCCCTAAAGGTGTTTGCCATTCAATGATACTGGAAACTGGAGATACTATTGCCTCAACATCAACAGATTCATAAGAACATAAGCCTACTGTGTCTTGTACATTCAGCTGTACCGTGGGCACAATAAACAATTCCACTGAATCTAAATGTGTGAACGTACACCCCTCAACCGATTCCACATAGAACTCAAATACATTTATGCCCATATCAAAAGCTTCAGCTTCCAACTGTACTTGAAGAGATTCAATACTTTCATCTTTGGGCGTAAGCCAATACAAATTCGAAACAGAATCCACAGACAATGTAGTTGAAATATCAATAAAATCAGTTGAACACAGTTTCTCATCAATTGTAGATTCTATATCAATATGAGGAACATAAATAGAAAGTGTATCTCTATAAACACACGATCGAATTCCCGTGATTTCAAATGGAATAGTAGTAGACACATCAAAAACAGCAGAAACGAATGGAGCATCTTCAACTCCATCATATTCCCAATCAATGGTAAAGTCATCTTCTATAATGTCAGTCAAGGGTAAAGCAGCATGAAAATCAAGCGTATCCAATGCGCACAAGGTCTGTAATTGTACAAATTCATCAACAATAACGTCCTCTATATCTATTATAAGACTATCTTGAAAACTACACCCAGCTTCTGAATAAACTGAATAGTATAGTATTTCATCCTCTACCCCTGCCCAGTATGCTATAGGGTTGTTATTTACATTTGGTGAATTCCAATTGACACCATAAGGTCCATATATATACTCACCTAACGAAACGATATCACTCATCCTAATACTATCAGTAAGACACACAGTTGTAACGGGTGGAGTAGGAATCAAAATGGAAGGATATACGTCTATTCTTATATCGATATTACGAAGATGACAACCAAACGGATCGTATTCCTTTACATCATAACGAACTTCAATTATCGTATCACTCGTATTTGTCAGGTCAACTTCTATTGAAGAACCATTACCTGATACATTATTGATAATGTGAGGAATTGTAGGTGTCGTCCAAAAATAACGATTTTCGCTTTCGCTTATCAATACAATGGGAACTTGATCACATGTTATAAAGTGTATGGTTGTATCCTGAGGTTCCGTTTGACATTCTATAAAATATTGTTGTGTTTCAGGTAAATCGTCTTTACACAATTCGTTTACAAAATTATCATTGGCAATAAGGCCATCTGCAAAGGTGAATATGCTTATGCTATGATCTTCCTCTCCTCCAGCTATCAAATCGAAGCAAATTTGCCACGGCCCCTGAGAATTCTCGCAATTTAGCCCATCTCCACCTGAACTTTCCGGATGATTCGAAGCAGTTGCATAAGCAAACCAACCAGGAGGCAGCAAGTCATCTGCAACAAGTGAACTTCCCTGACAATTCTCTTGAGATGCATGACATATATCTAACAATCCCCGACTATTAAAGCTTAAGTAAAGTTGATCGTTATCTACATTCGCATTGATATCATGAAACCAATCCCAACTTATATCATCATTTAGTGCTTGAATTACACTTGATTGGATTGGCATTCCAAGCGAATCAAAAGATGCTGGATTCCATCCTTTACCGAAAGAAGGAATTATTCCTTGTAACCACTGGCAGTCTGATAATTGACCTACTTGATATGCTGGAATATCGTAACAAAACGACACCACTTCATTAGGTTGAAAAGGACCAGCCAAAGGAGAGCCAAATGATGTATTGGTAACTCTTAATACATCATCAGTAGCACAGGTATTTATCGGTTCCTGGATCGCACATAAATTTACAAATCCTCCGTCGCGATCCGTTGAACTCACTATCAAGTAAAATGTACCTGACGAAGGAACATTAAAACGCAAAAAACTGTCATCACTAACAAAGGCATATTTTATATCGTGGACCAGCATGGTGTTGCAATCATCTGTTGATACTAAAGAGATGTAATAGGAAGCATCAAGTGCATCACCAAATGTGATTTTAAGAGTAGATTCTTGATCTATTTCAAAAGCATACCATACAGAAGGATATTCATTAATAATTGGAATATTGGTATTCTCTTGAGTAGCGTAATAACTACATGCAGTAAAACAGGTTTCATTTATCGAATTAATCGTACCTATCGAAATAGCCTCTTGACAAAAATCATTGTTATCACATACTACAGGAGGTTCTTCATAATCAATACATAACTTAAAATTATGTGTTGTATCTGCACTATACTTGGCAGTGAAATAAATAAAATCAATAGAGTCTGGTGCTATTACGGGTTCATAGATTCCAGTAATGGCAGCACATGAATCCATTAAAGAAACAAATTCATTCGTACATCCTTGTGGGAAAAACCCATAAGAGAACTGAACATTCTCAGAGCTAGAAAAATTGTCAAAATATAACTCCGGATTACTAAAGTCAGCATTTCGTATTTTATACCAATTTTCTGTTTGCAAAGTCGTAGGATCACATATCATATCTCCAGCTCCTATTCCACCTACAGCACTGGTACCTCCTATACAACTTTGAGAAGGTGTTAGTTCATAAGCGGTACAAGGCGAACTGTTGTAGAAAGGATTTGGGAAATTTCCATTGATACAAAGATTGTAGCGATCGGTAAAACCAAAACTTGCTCCAACAATTACAATATACTCTGTATTTTCTTTCAGATCTTCAATTTGTAAAACAGCCTGCCCAATGTCCCCGCAATATTGATCTACCCACATAAATTCTTGTAAACAGGTATTATTTTGATGATAGCCAAAACCAAGAAATACTTGCGTTTCATTTCCAAGCGAATCCAGAACTATTTCTACAGATTTCAATTCTTCGCCAGAGTAGAACGTATAATATTTAAGATGATTGGTATTATCACAGTCTGGTAGATCAGGTTCGTATAATGTACTAAAAAGATCCACTTCAATACATTGACCATTTACTGTTAATTCTTCAGGAAAGCATTGTAAGGTATTTTGATCTGCAATCAATTGATTTACGCATAATTCATAGTCTGGCGTATCATCATTTATAGATGAAACAATGATGTAATATTCTTTATCATGATCAAGGCTGACACTTTGCACCTTATAACCGCCCTCAGGATCACAATCTACTTTATGTGTCTCGAAATTCAAATTACAATCGGCAAAAGCGAAAGAAACCAAGGACAACTGAAAGGCAGCTGTATCTGATGTAGGATTAAGGTTTACGTCTATACCGAATGCCAAATCATCTGTTAATTCGAATTTATACCACACATCTTGCACATATGTGTCACCACATGCAAAAGAATCCACATCAACTTCTGCATATTGTGTTGAACCGGAGATACAAAAATCATTAAGTTCTAGTACAATTGCGTCACAAGGCTTATCATTAGCAGGAGGAGGTGTTATATCTTGACTATGAATGCATAATTCAGCTGTTCCACCTGCATTGTTAGCAACTTCAAAAAGCACATAATATTTTACACCTTCTTCCAATAATCCACCGCCAATCAAGCTGTTCACATCACAAGCAATTTCAACAAATTTCTGAGGATCACAATCTACAGTAGTAAATTGAATAATAGAAAAATATACATCCTGACCAGACTCATGAGTGGCATTTACAACAACATTCGGACCATCTGCAACAAATGAAAACCAAAGGTTTCCAGGAGATGACATAGGATTACAAGAAGTTGAAGGTTCAGAATAAACTGCATTATCAAAACTGAATGAATCACAGTAATTTTGTGGATCATCTAGATGTAAAGCAAGTTCGCATACTGTTTGTGCATGAAGAAGCGTCATGCTCAACGAAAGGAATAAAAATAGAATCAATCTGCGCATAGATAAATATTGTGCTGAATGGTTTCGATTAAAAGATGACTTTAGCACGAAAGACGCTTGATGAGAAGTAAACCAGCTTCTACACAAACATCCCATTCAATGTGGTTTAGTTTTGGAATCATAGTTTAATACATTAAATAAATATTTAATATAAATAAAACTAGTTCCACTAGGATTACTGCATAAACCGTACCAAAAAAGAAGTTTGAACTAGGATGATGGGATGTAAGGATGAATAGGATTATTTGTATTATGAAATAGATAGACTTTACCTTGAGTGATAGATTTTACTGTGGAAGAAGTTTGAACTAGGATGATGAGATGTATTGGATGAATAGGATTTTTTGTTTTATGGAATTGATATACTTTTCATTAATTCTACATTCACGGTTAAAATCTATATCAGTTGTATATGCCAGCATCCTTTAATCCTAAAAAACCTAATTCAGACAATTGAAGAGGAAGGAGATTGATTTTGTATTTAGTACATTTGTGACCATCCAATATCAAAA
>JAHDGD010000155.1 GCA_020627825.1 Saprospiraceae bacterium | reverse complement strand
TCAATATAAAAACACCAATTTATTGTTTAAACGCATTGCTATAATCTCATTCTTATACTCTTCATTAAAAGCTTTTGATTTTATCGCTACTACTATCAGCTTGCCTTTTTGATCGAGTAACTTCCCAACATTCTCAATTGTCTTACCATAAATCTCTTTCCCTATCTTTTTTTCATTCTGCGTTATCCACCTGAAATCAATCCCTTTATCTTTAAGTGCTTTAGCCCATAACTTTCCTGTACGACCTGCTCCCCACAAAACAACATCCGCCTGATCCATTCCATCACATCGTATCAAGTAATGCATTTTAAGTTCAATAAAATCTTGGTGAGCGTAATGTGGATCATTCCTACTCGCTCTTTCCGAATGATCTCTCCAATAATGCAAAACGTTTGAAACTGCTTTCACAGGGACTTTATGCTCATAAAGGCGAAATACCATATCATAATCTTCTGGATAAAAAGCTCCACAGATTCCTCCTATCCGTTCAATCGTGTTTCTATGCATCATCCAACAAGGCGAAGGTACCACACATTCTTTATATACATGTTGCATGTGACTCTCTTCTTCCACCATCTCATTTAACCATTTTGCATATCGAAGAAACCCATCGGCTAAACCTTCTTCCGAAAAATATTCCACTTTAGCCGTTACACATGCTTTTGGGTTTAAACCCAAAAGCGCACTTAAACTTTCCAGTTTTTCTGGATGCATTTTATCATCGGCATCCATACGCGTAATCATAGATCCTTTACTTTGGGCGTAAGCCAAAGTAAGTGCTGGAATAATTCCTTTTTCTTTGTTTCGATAACATTTGATTCGTTGATCTTTTTTCGCAAATTCTTGAAGAATTTGAAAAGAGGAATCGGTCGAAAAATCATCGATTGCTATTAACTCCCAGTCTGAAATACTCTGATGACGAATTGACCTTATACAAGCATGAAGATATTGTTCCTCATTATAAACCGGCATCAGAATACTGATCATGACGAGAATATGGTTGACGGATCGACCTGATTTCGAAGGATGTCATCGAACGTCTCTCTTTCTCGTACTAAATGAAGCTTTTTCTTATACCATAGGACTTCAGCTGGTCGGTATCGCGAATTATAATTACTAGACATGGTAAAACAATATGCACCTGCATTTTGAAAAGCCAATATATCACCTTCAGTGATTTCATTAATTCGTCTATTACTCCCGAAAGTATCTGTTTCACATATATAGCCAACAACAGAATAAAATCGCATTCGCCCTTCTGGATTTGATAGATTTTCGATTTCGTGTCGAGAACCGTACAGCATAGGACGGATTAGGTGATTGAATCCTGAATCAACACTCGCAAAAACAGTGGAAGTAGTTTGTTTTACCACATTTACTCTTGCCAAAAAAATGCCAGCTTCACTGACTAAAAACTTTCCTGGCTCAAAAGCTAGTGTCAATTCCTTACCATACTCTTTGCAAAATGAATGGAACCGATCGCTTAATTTCTCTCCTAGCTCTTCTATATTCGTCTCTATATCTCCTGTTTTATAAGGCACTTTAAATCCACTTCCAAAATCAATGAACTCAAGATTCTTGAATTCCATAGCTGCTTTGAATAATATTTCAGCTGCATAAAGAAATACATCAATATCAAGTATATCACTTCCTGTATGCATATGAATACCATTAATATTCATTTTCGTTAATTCCACGATACGCAATAAATGAGGAATCTGATGTATACTTATTCCAAATTTCGAATCGATATGCCCCACTGAAATATTCGTATTCCCACCTGCCATGACATGCGGATTAATTCGAATACACACTGGAACGTGTGGATGCTTGCTTCCGAATTGTTCAAGTATCGAAAGATTGTCAATATTAATCTGAACTCCAAGTTTTGCAGCAGCTTCTAATTCTTCTAGAGATACTCCATTTGGTGTGAAAATGATTGATTCCGGTTTAAACCCTGCTTTCAATCCTAGTTTAACTTCTTGAATAGAGACCGTATCCAGACCTGTTCCTAGTTCATTCATAAGCCGAAGAACTGATAGATTTGTTAGTGCTTTAGCTGCATAATTAATACGGAGATTATTTACTGAATTGAATGCCTTCGTTAATCGCTTATATTGATGTTCTATAACATCTGCATTGTATACGTAAAGAGGTGCTCCATGAGTTTCTACCGCATTAAGTAAATCTTGTCTAAGCATTTGTAATTTGGATTTTATAGGATTCAAAGGTACTTTTTTATTAGTGCTTTTTATCCATTATCCAAACCAATATGCATGTCTACTACATTATTTATTTAGGTAAACTGTTACCGCTAGTTTATAGAAAGAGACAAGGTTTAGCTTTCGTATGGTTTTTTGGGTTGAACCCAAAATTAAATATGGCTTGCGATTGAAATCAAAATTTAAAGAAAGGAATCTATCCAGAAGAAAAAAGGTGAAAATTTCTTATTGTTTTTTGCCTAAATATTACCTTAAAATATATTTATGTAGCTATCTTTGCCCTAATTTTTACAAACGTTCATTTAATTGAAAATCATAACACTAAATAATGAATAAAATATGAAGTGTTTTGGTCTTCAGACAAATTTTGCAAACTTAGAATATGGCAAATCTTGGAAAAATCGCTCAGGTAATTGGTCCTGTTGTAGATGTAAGTTTTTCTGACGAGGGTTCGGTATTACCAGATATCCTTAACGCATTAGTAATTAAAAGAGAAGGTCAAGCTGATCTTGTTTTAGAATGTCAAAAGCACCTTGGTGAAAATAGTGTTCGTGCTATTGCGATGGATGCAACTGATGGATTGACAAGAGGTACTGTGGTAGAAGATTTAGGAAAGCCGATTTCAATGCCTATTGGTGATGAAATCAAAGGTAGATTATTTAATGTTGTAGGAGAGCCAATTGATGGTATTCCTATGGATAGTTCTGGAAACAGAAAATCTATTCACACCGCTCCTCCTAAATTTGAGGATTTATCAACAGAAACTGAAATATTATTTACTGGTATCAAAGTTATTGACTTAATCGAGCCTTATTCTAAAGGTGGAAAGATTGGATTATTTGGTGGTGCAGGTGTAGGTAAGACAGTACTTATCCAAGAGTTGATTAACAACATTGCAAAAGGATATGATGGAATATCTGTATTTGCTGGTGTAGGTGAGCGTACAAGAGAAGGAAATGATTTATTAAGAGAGATGCTTGAAGCAGGTATCATCAACTATGGTGAAAAGTTCATGCATTCAATGGAAGAAGGTGGATGGGATCTAGCTTCTGTTTCTAAAGAAGATCTTAAATCATCTAAAGCGACTTTCGTATTCGGACAGATGAATGAACCTCCTGGAGCACGTGCACGAGTGGCACTTTCAGGATTATCCATTGCAGAGTACTATCGTGATGGAGATTTAAATGATCCGAATGGTGGAAAAGATATACTTTTCTTTATCGATAATATTTTCCGATTTACTCAGGCTGGATCTGAGGTATCTGCCTTACTAGGTCGTATGCCATCAGCCGTAGGATATCAGCCAACATTGGCTTCGGAAATGGGATTAATGCAAGAGCGTATTACCTCTACAAAAAGAGGATCAATTACTTCAGTTCAAGCAGTTTATGTACCGGCGGATGATTTAACGGATCCGGCTCCAGCAACAACATTTGCTCACCTTGATGCGACAACTGTATTAAGCAGAAAGATTGCATCACTAGGGATTTACCCAGCAGTGGATCCACTTGATTCAACATCAAGAATTCTTGATCCAGCGATCATTGGTGATGCACACTATAATACAGCAGAAAGAGTTAAAAACTTACTTCAACGATATAAAGAACTTCAAGATATCATTGCGATCTTAGGTCTTGAAGAACTTTCTGAAGAAGATAAAATGGTTGTACACAGAGCAAGACGTGTAGAGCGTTTCTTATCTCAGCCATTCCACGTTGCAGAGCAATTTACTGGACTTAAAGGAGTATTGGTGCCGATCGAAGAAACAATCCGAGGATTCAATATGATCATGGATGGTGAAGTAGATAAGTATCCTGAAGCTGCATTCAACCTAGTAGGTACAATCGATGATGCAATTGAAAAAGGAGAGAAATTAATCGCTGAAGCATAAAATAGAAACAATGAACATAGTAGTTCTTACACCCGAAAAAGAAGTATACCAAGGCGCTGCAAAAGCAGTGAATGTACCAGGCGTAAATGGACAGTTCGAAATATTGAACAATCACGCTCCTTTGGTTTCTTCATTAAGAGAAGGGCAAGTAAAGTTAACATTGGAAGACGGAGGTATTAAAAACTTTCATATCGCAAGAGGATTCGTAGAAGTCCTTAAAAATGAAGTTTCTCTGTTAGTTCAAGGTTACAAAGAAGAATAGAGATTTCTAAAAACAGTAAAGAAAGCCTTTTCAGCATTACGTTGAAAAGGCTTTTTTTGTAGATTTATACAAAGAAAAAAACATGCATTATAAATACGCCATTGTATTAGTTACATTCTTTTTGTCATTCTCATCTTTTTGTTTTTCACAAAAGAATGATACCGACACTTCAAGAACCCACAAAGTAAAACTCCACTTACCCTCTACAGTAAACAGAGTACATAATTTATTCTCAATTAATTCCAACTATTTTATACAACTAGATAGAAATAAAACGTCCTTACATATTTACAATAAAGGAAATGGGGAGTTTATTAAGTCCTTTCCATTTTATGATAATAGTGATATTGAAGAAATAATTAAAGTTGACGATTTCAATACTATTTTGATAAATTCACAGAACACCTATAAGTTAACAATTGATAATACTAATTCTATTGTATTAAATAAACTACAGATAGGTGATGTAGATTTTCCACTTTATCATAGATTAAACGCTTATAGAGAAAATTTTGACCTAAATGAAAATTATAAAGTCGAGCAAACTTATCCAATCTTAAAAGTCATTCATAAAAAAACGAATAACTTACTTCATTCACTTGATGGATATGTAATCAACAGATTCGACAATAATATATTCTTAATTTCTCCTAAAAGTGGTCAATATGAATTACGTGATTTGTTACAAAATAAAGTTATAAGCACTTTAAACCTTCCATATATAGATCGTAATGAAGTAGAGTTTATTGAAACTAAAAATCATTACATTATCAATTGGAAACACATTGATAATAATTATTTTATCAGTAAAAAAGACTTTTCAATTTCAAGTATAGATGGAAGAAGGTCACCCGCCCACTTATACATTTACAATGAAAAACAAGAACTTATTGCTAAAAAAGACACCATTTACATCATATATGATATAGAAACATTGGAACCGAAAGATACGATCTCTATGTTTAAAAGCGAAACTTTCAGAATACTTAACGATAAACATTATATTATTCAGAGTAAGTATTGTCAAGGATTTCAAATTTTTGATTTTTCTACTAAACAATCCATCTCTCCTTTAATTCCATTTTCACTGAGTAAAGCTGATCAGAATGGTGTGCTTTGCTTGATTCGTGATGATAATAATTATTCTTTGATTGATGTAAGCAATCTTAAACTTTTAAAAAATTATGGACTAAGCGAAGCTCATGAATTACAAGCAAAAAAAGCTATTTCCAATGATAATGTCTTTATTAATAATGAATCCACAATCTTTTTAATAGACAATTTTTCAGGTGAAATTAAAACAATCGATATATTAAGATCAAAAGGTTACCTAGATAGTTCAGCTGAACTTAACTATCTAGCAAAAGATTTACTGGTGTCTTGTAATGATGAAGATCGTTATATATTCAATTTCCATAATCAAACTACCTCAAGAATATCTAATTACTCTATTTCTTATTATACTTCCAATGAGATTGTAAGACAAGAATTCAATGACCTGATTTATATTAAAGAAGACTCTATCAATCAAATTAATTTATACTCTAAAGAAAAAAATGTACTTAAGGTATTTCCAAATAAAAATTATTCCGATGATTACACATTCAACAAGGCCGGTACAAAATTTATAAGTACCGCTAGACAACAGGGATATGATCTTGAAATCTACGATTTAAATAATAAAGGTGAATTAATATTTGCATTAAATACAGAGTATTCAATTCATGATGCACAGTTGAATGAAAATGAGGATAAAATTGCTATAATTAGTAGATATTTAATTGAAGTATGGGATCTCAAAACAAAGCAAAGGATTGTAAAACTAAAATCCTTAACTGAACGAAACAACGCATTTACCGATCGAAATGGATACTTTGGAAATTTCTTTGATTGGAATAAGAAAAAAGAATTTAGCTGTGGATTTTTGACTGAAGATTTTACAGATATTAAATACATTACGACTAAATATAAAGTCGAATTTTCAAGCAAAACTAAGGATAAGGTTTTATTGCTCAATACTAATGCCGATCTCGAAATTTACGATTTAAATGCTTTTAATTTGATTGAGTCCTTCCAAAATATCCATTGGTTTAATCTTTCCGAAGACAAATCAAGAGTATTCTTATTAACTAGAGATCATTTTTACAAGGTTATAGACCTGAAGAGCCTTCAAACTATTTCTACAATTAAACTTTACAAAGATGGTTCTTGGTTAAATTTTAATTCAAATTCAGAATTTAACGGCGATTCAAAAACACGATCAGAATTATTTTTTATTGATGGGACTAATGAGAAATATTACTGTAATGATTTAAAGAATTCACTTGAAAACAAGAATCTTTTCTATGAAGATCTACGGAAAAAACGAATTAACACAGAAAATACACAATGGTTGGAGACTACTTGTGAAAATAAAAACAATACAATAGTCGAAAATTCGATTGAACTCAGAGAAAGTACATTCGCAGCATTAAATCATATTTTCGATAGTACACCAATTCATATTTCGTATGGTACAGAAAATTTGAAAGGACTAGAGTGGAAAAATATACCCATAAAAAATATTCATGGACAATTCCAAAAACTTAGAAGTGGCATTCTAAGGGAAGGAAGCTTTATGTATATTTCCTATGATCCTGAAATCTTTTCATTGGGTAATGATAGAAAAAATAAAGATTCGCTTGTTACTGTTAGAATAGCATCTACAAATAATATGTTTGATGTTATTAAGTTTGAAAATACAAAGACAGATCGTTTTTCAAACGAAGAATTAATTTCGTTGATAAAGAATTTAGATCCGCTGATGCATTTTGATTTTGATGTTATCACTCCTAATGGGATATCAGGAACATTTAAACAATTAAACATTAATACAGAAAAGGCGAAGGCAAATTTAGAAACGTTATGTCCAGTATTTTTTAACGTAATGTTTAGGGAATCTTATTCTAGTTATTATCCACTTGTATTTGGTTATGCAGGATTTCATTGGATAAAGATTATCGATACAGATAAATATTAGATATATGCGTTACAACATTTGTCAAGAACTAATGAAATAAAAATTAATTTATTAGCCTTTTCAGCATTACGTAGAAAAGGCTTTTATTGTAGATTTATACAAAAAACCACATTGAAACCTTACACATTCTCATTTATCTGTTTCTTATTTTTCAACTCCCTGATTGGACAAAATAAATACATAGACCTTGAAATGCTCTACCTCATATTGGAAGATGAATTGAATATTGAGCAAATCTTAGAAAGTAACATAACTAAAAGGTATGATGTGTATACCTTTACTACCGCTGATAAACCTTTGGAAGTTAATGGTCACTTAACCTATCAAGAATTTTCTTGGATAAGCAAAAGAGCATTTTCGAACTTAGATCTTGAAGAGGCAAAATCCAATATCATTACACAATTTCAAGATTTTGGTTATCAAATAGTATATGAAAATACAAAAGGAACACTATTGACTTTCGAAAATGCAACATTTTCTTTAGAACCTATTTTAATTGAACTACTTATACCTGACTCTTATTTTGGGACTTATGTTTCTTTTACTTTGATTGATGTCTATTCTGAAAATAAGAAGGGAACATACGATTTAATCAATCAAAGAAATACTTCTAGTTTTTTTGCTACTTTCCCTGATTTCAAAGTATGTCAAGAGTACTGTGAATCAAATACAAATATTCAAACATACTATAAACACTTTTATAAATGTATGGATATCGAGTATGATGAAGCCTTAATTTCAGAAATCGATATATTTAATAAAGAGCCTTATTCCAAATGGAAAAGGAACATGGAGTATTCAGTCTCTCCTGATGGGAGTAAAAATCATCAATATGTGCGTGAAAAACAGATCAAAGAATACTTCAAATTGAACGTCGTGCATAATGATGCAAGAGAAAAACGATATCATTTATTACCAGTCCCTATCTATATCCACGAGAAATTTCGTTCGAAAGCTGTAATGATGGATGTTTTATGTGAACAAAATTTATCCTTTGATATGATCATTTATTTAAAAGAGTCATTAAAAGAAAAAGGATTTTATTATGGTGAAATAAATGATTCTCATTCGGAAGAATTTCAAATAGCTATTAACACATTTCAAAAATTTTACAATTTACCTACTGGACATTTGAATCTTGAAACATTGAAATTGTTATAATTGCCTAAACGCCCTACAAATTTGTCTATGAATCCTACTTTAACAAAACCAAGTAAAATCTTACTCCTGATTTTACTGATAAGTAGTGTGTGTATCAATTTACAATGTAAATCTGCTTCAAGTCGTACTGATCTAAATCCTACTCCTCCACTTATAAAGGCAATCTTACATGATGGAAGCGAATTGTACACTCCAAAAAATAAAACAAATGCAACGCTCATTTTATTCGGAGGATTTCCTGAAAGCCCCTCTGATATAAAGAGAGAATTCAATATAATTGATAAAGCCCTTGAAAATAATATTGCAGTTCTGTTTATGAATTTCAATCAAAAACTGTGGTTAACGAATAATGACGAATATGAACTAGCCAATAACATGCAATCTATTTTGGTAAAATATAATCTTGATTTAACGAATATTTATATTGGTGGCTTTTCAAGTGGAGGAATTGTTTCCCTATTGATCAGTGACTTCGTCACTGAAAGCAAAGATTTCTATTGGAATCCAGCTGGTGTGTTTATTATAGATTCCCCTATTGACCTTGAAGCTTTATATAAAGCATCTCAAAAAAATATTGCACGTAATTTCTCTGAAATTTCTGTAAATGAAAGTACCTTTCTTATCGAAACCTTTGAATACAACTTTGGAAGTCCAAAAGATTTTATTGAAACATATGAAAAACATTCTGTTTACACGCACTCCACTGAAAATACCTCAAATTTATCCCATCTAAAACACATAAAGATGAGATTGTACACCGAACCAGATACTACTTGGTGGAAAGAAAACAGAAGAGCGGATCAAGATCAAATGAACGCTTTTTACATTGAAAAACTGTACCTAAACCTAAAAAACAATGGATTTACGTCGGTGGACTACATTCCGACAATGAATAGAGGATATCGAGCCAATGGAGAACGGCATCCTCATAGCTGGTCCATTGTTGATCAAAACGACTTGATACATTGGATCTTACAAGATTAATTCATATTCCGAGTTAAAGACGCATAGGATATATAATACCATTTAAACTCTAAAATGTCGGATAAATTCTTCTTAAAATACGTGATTCCTTCCTTAGAAAATTTCGAAATAGCTCAGGCTATTCCTCAATTTTATAAGTCGAA
>JAHDGD010000154.1 GCA_020627825.1 Saprospiraceae bacterium | reverse complement strand
TCAACCAATTCGCGAAAGCAGTACTGATATCCGCTTCAGATGAACAAGCTGGAAGCATTGGATCGGTTCCACAGTTGACCATTAAAGGAGTCGCGAGAGCAGCCACGTTAAAGTTAGCAGAACACGAAGCAGTAGTGCCACAATCATCTTCCATTTCAAAATTATAAGTTACACTGACAGCAGCACCACAGGAATAAGCAGGAAGTGTTGGAGGGGTAGAATTTTCAGTAGGTGTGCCACAACCACCAGAGCTAGTAAATCCAGTCAACCAATTCGCGAAAGCAGTATTAATATCCGCTTCAGACGAACACGCAGGAAGCATTGGGTCAGTTCCACACATCACTGAAAGTGGCGTTGATGCCCCCACTGTAATGCTTGTGGTTACAACGTTACAACAATGAACCATGGTTACATTACAATCGTCTTCTAAATCAGTTAATAAGGTACCCACTAAACTTGAACCCGAAGATGCAGTTCCACCAGAGGCACTTGATAAATAGTTATAAGCTGCAAAAGTCCAAGTACCACATTCATTAGGTGACCAAGTGCCAGCAGTTACAACTCCAACTATAATTCCATTTGGAGCAATGGCTAATATTTCTTGGACATAATCTGGATCCGATTGAAATCCTGAATTTGTGATTGTAACAACGTTGTTTGGACATACGGGGTCTGGAGTTGCGGAAATGACTCCAGCATCAGCAGTACATCCGGCGCACGAGCAAGTCACTGATCCTGAAAACGTTTCTTCACAGGCGGTTCCAGCATTAGCGGTAAAGCTGTAAGGTATGTTTTGAGTGTCTCCCATATTTGGGCAAGAAGCGGTCGCCAATGTTTGACAAACGGTTGTTCCATCATCTCCGATTAATTCAGCTGTAGCATCTGTTGTACAATCACCGGGTTCATTGTTTATTTGAACCGAGTAATCGGGATAAGCAGTAATTACAATCGGAGGACCTGTTACGTCACAAGCGGCACAACCCGTTTCAAAAACTGGTGTAAATGTTCTTGAAACCGGTGCACAATTTTCTGGTGTAACCGTAAAATCACTTACGGTAACTCCTCCTTCTTGCCAAATTAATGTTCCACCACCATTCCATGTATTATTGGTGCCAAATATGTCCACATCTGCAGTTAAGTTTGGGATTATTTCACCACATCCTTCAGTAATATCAGAACTAACATTTTTAATTTCTGGTGTCCAAACCTCATAAGTATCAGTTATAGGTCCGTCATAACAATTGTTTTCACCAACTATATGAGTTAAAGTAGTAGTTCCAATATTACTACAATAGTCAAATGAAACATTAATGGGGCCACCAGTTACATTGCCATCTCCGGTCCATTCCGCTCCTGGATCCGGAATGAAACCGTTATCATATCCAGCGGATGGGTTATTTAGACTTATTGAAGCAGAGTTACAATAGTTATCTGGAATCGGATCGAAACTAGCATCCGGTCCACATGCGTCTTGTATTGTGACATTAAAGCCATTTGAATAATCACAACTTGCATCAAGACACCAACATCCTGATTCACCATCCGCGGATGTTGTAAAAGAGATATATTCAGTGAAATTTTGCGGTGTGACGTTAGTTGGACAATATGTTAATTCAAATGTAAATGATGGACAAGCTGGCTGGTTTCCATTTAAATTGACCCCACAATTCACACCCCAATTGTTACTAGGATCTCCGTCATTTGCTCCAGAGTTTAAAGTCCAACCAATAGACTCTGAGCCTCCAAAACTGTGATAATCTAATCCATCACAGTTAGGATCCGTACTGGTACTCAATATTGTTGCGGTACCATCACATACTGGTGAACAGTTCCCTGGATTAGGATTAGTCCAAAGTGCTGTACACATAATAGGACCTGACATGAAGGTGTTTTCAAAAAAGTCACCGGCACTTGACAGATCTGAACCATCGTAGTAAAATCCGGCTCCATACATGGAGCCGCTGCAACATCCTGTAACACCTGAGTCCATGTACAACCAATCCGCAGGTGTGCCTGTTTCAAAATTAGTCCATAAAGGACCTGCATCGAAAGATACCCCATGAATCCAGTTAAAATTAGAACCTTGATCCCAGTCAAACGAATATTCTACCGTTAGTGTTACTGGGCCACATCCATCTGATTGAACAATTAACGAGCCATCTGACGCAATATCTCCAGCTGCGATTCCATCAATTACGGTGCAATTAGAACAAGATATGATTTGACCTTGGGTGTCAAATTGAAAGCAGTCACCACCACCTCCTCCTCCGGGACCTCCCATAGAGAATGAAAAGGATGAAAAACAAATAACAATTCCTAAAGTATATAAATATTTCATGTTCTTAGCTTTTTCCATTTAAGATTTGAATCTGATTCTCTTTTAGAGATGTGAACTCTTGAATGTATAAATTAACCTCCTTAAGGCTCATATTGAGAATGGGTAAGTATAGGCAATTCTCTTTCCAGTAGGCTTTATATAAGAGTATAGGATTGGTATTACTCCGTACTGCTTTTTTATTGGGTGTTGTGACCTTTTCATTATAAAGATTTAAGTCTATACATGATTTTATAATTCGTTCTCCTTCGATATTTATAATTTCAAAAACATGTGTGTCATTGGATTGACTACTTACTGAAAATGAACTGAAGAGTAAAAAAATAATAAATGAGTATTTCTTTTTCATAATGATTTATTTCTTAAATGTGGAACTTCTAAGCTTTGAAATTCTTTTGTAATTGAGTTTATCCATTTTGGGAATATCATCGATAAACCCTTTTGAATTTGTTGCTTTCCTATAATAACTTAGACTCATAAAGTCTTCTTTAAAGAGTTCAGCATATTGATATTGACCACAACAGATATTCAGATCATTTACATCATTATTCGTCCTTACAAATCCACTGTTCGATCCAATAATAATTCGCTCATGTATATAAGTTTGAAAATTTCTATTATCCATTCGAGAGATTGGATAAAACTCATTTAAAAGGCGAGGGGATAGATTTTGATAATCCATCGCATCTGCAATTCCCTCAAGAACATAGGCTAAATTAGCATCCGTATGGTCAATGATATTTAAAACGATAATACCATTATCGGTCAATTTTTCTTTATATAGTTTAAAGGCTTCGTTCGTGTATAAATGACAAGGTTGTTCCTCTGAGGCACTTACATCTATTATTATAAGATTATACTTATCACTCGAAATTCCCAGGTAATGTCTACCATCATCTTCTACAAATTCATAAGAATTAGGGTTGACCTCAAAGTACTTTTCGGAAATGAATTTCGTCCTTGGGTCAACATCTATCGCAACGATTTTATCGAACTCTAATTCATTTAATTCTTTAACCAAAGATCCACCCGCCATTCCAATTATAACTGCATTATTTCGCTCATTTTTTGGAACTAAACTTGCGCATGTAGCCATAATATGACTATACATCATTTTTGATAATCCTGTATTTAAATCTAGCGAAGTTTGGGTCGTTTCATTGTTGATTAAAGACCTTGAGTTGTCCTGCATGTCATATACTTCTAGCTTACCCATAAAACCATCATTTGAATAATGAAGCGTTAATCCAGGTTTTATAGGAGTATCTAATTTATACCCCATCAATAGGAAAGAAGAAATGCAAAGACATAAAGCAACGGGCATTAAATAACCCTTTTTTAAAACAATGTGAGCAAACAAACTAGCAAGGAAGACTAGAGTTCCAATTGAAAAACAACTCGCTTTAACCCCGTATGTTGGTATTAAAAAGAGACCGACGATAAATGTTGCAATAACACCCCCTAAGGTTGATATGGAGTAGACATTCCCAGTTGAATTTCCAGCTTTCAATCCTGTTCGATGGATTATTTCTACTAACATTGGGGATACGCTACCTAATAATATTAGGGGTATCGTTAGTAAGATTATCGAACCAGTAATTGATCCTAAAATCAATCCAAGGTTCATCGTTCCAGAAATTAAAAATGACGAAACTATTGGTAGTAAAACAAGAAGAATAGACGCGAGAATAATTAGTAAAATAGGTTTGCTTTCACCGAATCCATTTTTTACAAAGTTTCCTCCAATGTAATAGCCAATAAGAAGGGAGAGCATAGTAATCCCTAATATTGATGTTAAAGCGTAAAGGGAAGTTCCATAAAATGGGGCTAATAATCGAGCTGCACATACTTCAAATACCATGACTAACGCACCTTCAAGTAAAGCTAAAATCAAAAAAGCGAATTTCCTTTTCTTCATTAGCGATACAGTTTTTTGGTGTAAATCTCATTATATCCTTTTCTCCATGACTTCGCTGGTTCTAAATAAAGTTTCGAAAGCTTAGGGATTTGGTCAGTAAGTACTTCTGCATCAAATAAATTCAATTTATTTGAAGATATGACCCTCTTTTCCCAAGCGCCAATTTTCTGGCGGCCGGGTTCAGCATACTGGGACATTTTATAGTCTGGGCGAGATCCATTATAAGCAACAAAAAGAAGATTTCTGTATTCCTCTTCACCAGGGGTAGCTACAATATCCAACTTTAGATCAGTTTCCAAAATAGTTTTTGCCAAGGATCTTGAAGAATACCCCTTCTTTCCTGAAAGGAAACCAAAGAAGTTAATGATAATTATTCCACCTTGATTTAGCTTGCTTTTAGCTTCGGAAAGACCTTCATATGTAAGTAAGTGTTCAGGTGGTGATTCACTAAGGAATGCATCGTAAATAATTACATCGTATTTTTTTTGAGATTTCTTAAGGAAATATCTACCATCACAAATTTGGATATTAGCCTCTGCAGGTACTTCAAAATATTGAATAGCAACATCTTTAACTCTTTTGTCAATTTCTACAACGTCAACATTGCTTTCAAGTAATTGTAATTGTTTATATACGGTACCTCCACCTAATCCGATAAGTAAAGCATCTTGATTCATTCCTTTTGTTCCCGCAATTGTAGGTATGAAATGAGCCCAATCCCATATCGAAATGCCTGGACCATTCAAGTCCATGTAAGTCTGTAATGTATTATTAACGACTAGGCCCCGTCCTTCTTTTGGATATTTTGTAAATGCCTCTGAACTATGATCAATTACCTTAATGTTGCCCAATAATCCATCACTTTCGTATATGATGTCAAATTGTTCTGAATAATTCCTGAATTTGAAACTTGAAAAGACCAGGATGCATGAAAATAACACAAAATAAAATATGAAGAATCTAGACCATTTAAAACCAAAGGTTAATAAGGTAGTTATCATTAAAATAATTCCTGAAGCAATTAGAGTAGCTTTGATGCCCACTGTGCTTAACAAAAATAAACCAACTAGATAAGTTGAGATTATTCCGCCGATGGTCGATATACCATAGATTTTGCCGGCAATTTTGCCAGCATCCTTACCATCAGATAAAATTTGAATCAGTAAGGGAGATGAACAGCCCAAGCAAACTAATATTGGAAAAAGAAACAGTAGTAAGGCAACGGATGCTCCTATTGTCAAGGGGAAATTCAAAGACCAATCCAGCACATACGGTCCATAAAAGGGTAAAGAAATAATTAAAATTGACCCAATAAGTAATGCGGTTCTAAGACGTGATATATTCCTCTTTGCTTCTCCTGAAGTTAGTGATGCACCAAGAAAATAACCGGTTGTTAAACCGCCTAAGGTTATAGCTAATGTAGAGGCCCAAACATCTATTGATGTTCCAAAATAGGGTGCAAGTAACTTGGCACCACAAAGTTCTACAATCATAACCATGGCTCCTTCTACAAAAGCCAGGGCGAAAATAATTGCAGGTAATCGTAATTCCGTGCTTCTATCCATTCTAAATCATTCAGTTGGTCTTTCGTAAATGGGAGCCCAACTAAAAGTCATGAGACTTTAAGTCAACAATATTGGATTGTTTAAAAAACTGGTTTGGTTGGTTAGGTTTATCGTCGTGTTAAATTAGTATTAATTTTAACAATTTCAACAACTTTTATATGATTTAACTGTTTAAACGTTGGTAACATGCGTATATTGCAAATAATCATACGGTTATATATTATTTAAAATACAATATACCTCTGCTTTTAATTTTGATTTACTGAGCTAACTGAAAAGATTATTGATATCAATTATTGCCTTTCTTAATGAAACTACAAGTTCTAGGCATTTTTTAGATGTATAATGTGTTAAAATTTATTGTATTGCCACCTTCAGGCATGATTTTCACGTATATGTATGTGTGCACGTCCCTTTAAATAGAGAAATTAAGAAAAAACTTAAAAGTTCGCATCGCCAAACACAGGAATTGGTCTTTAAATCTAATTATTCTAGAGTAATGAAGATTTGCCTAAGGTATTGTAAGGATAAGCATGAAGCGGAAGAGTTGTTAAATGATACCTTTTTAAAAGTTTTTAGTAAAATTGGTCAATACGATGAAAATTATAATCTAGAAAAATGGATTAATAGAATTGCTATAAATTCTTGTATCGATAAATATAGAAAAAGTATTAATGAAATTGATTTTTTATCGATATCTGAGATTTCAGAGAATTTATTAAAGAACCAAGGTAAATCGAAAGATCATTCAATGGGTGATGAGGTCTTAAATGCAGTCCAAAGTATTCCAGACAGTTACCGGTTGATATTTAACATGTTTGTTTTTGAGGGATATACACATCATGAAATTGCAGAAAAGTTGTCTATTCCAGTTGGAACTTCTAAATCCGCAGTTGCACGAGCCAGGAAGTATCTCAAGAAAAAATTAGTACAGAAAAAATTATTGTATGAAATCAGATCATAAAGATTTTCAAGATATTATTTCTTCATACGAACTAATTGAAATTAATGGTTCGGAAGAGGCTTGGCATAAGTTTGAACCTCTGCTTATGGCTGAAAAATCAAAAAAGAAATATCTTATATACTTATCTACCTTAGTCGGAAGTCTGTTGCTATTGGTTTTAGCCGTATATGTGTATAGTGTGAACTCAGTTGAGTCATCACTTGTGGAATCAAATCACTTAGATGATCTTCCTTCTACAGAAAAGATTGATACAAAACTTTATCCATTAGAGGGGTACGCTCAAAAGCGATATGCTCAAAACCTCTCTATAAAGAATCGGATTAAAAATGATACTAAAGATGGTCTCTCAAAACAAAGTCATTCTATATTAAGTCTGAAGCAATTTAGAATAAAACAAACAAATACTGATTTTATTAGTACAAAAGAAGATAAGTATTGGCGAAAGCCAATATTACAAAATCATATTTCCATAAAAAAAGATGATTCTCATCAAAGCGATCATTATTCGGTGGAGCCTCTGGCAATGCCGGAAACATCAGTCATTGGAATTGTTAATAAAAAAAGTACCGAAGAACTTAAATTGCCTATACTATTCAGTGAATTTCAACCACAATCTTTGCCTCACGGACACCAACCCTTTGCTGTATTGTTTTATTCAGGGTTAGGTAAGTCTGAACATAGATCAATGACCAATAGTAGAAATTTCATTGTTGGTATAAGATTTTTGTCTCCAGAATATTCCAGATTTAGGTTTACAATTGATTTCTCTCATAGCAAAAATGACTTTAACGCTTTTGTGAATAGTGAAGATTTAAGAATTCAAGGGCTTTCTTTGAGATCGGCAGCAACAAAACTGGAAAGAATTCACAATAGTGAACAAATTATTGACATTGGTTTAGGTCTCCAGTCGCGTTTAATTCGAATCGAGAATTTTAACCTATATGCAGGATTGGCTTTAGTTAAGAAAGTAGGAATTGTTAAACAATCAAATTATCATTTAATAGAAATGACAAATTCTTATGACGTGAGTTTAGAAAATAAAGAAGTATATCGATATCCAACCTATGGACAAGTGAGCTTTGGTGTTGATTATTGTATTTCTGATAAGTTGAGTAGCGTTTTTGAATTGAATCTTCAAAATCAAATTGGAAATTCCAAATTAGAACATCCTGATCATTTGAGTTTTAGGATGGGATTGAAAATAAACATTTAAATGTTGCAACCCTTAAAGGGAAGTTATACGTACTTATAGATAGAAAAAATATAAACCATGAATAAAATGACAAAATATACTTTCATTGTAATTGCATTGTTTTTGGCTTTAAGCCAATGGTCATGTGTAGATGAACCAAAATCAGAGGATGTCAAAAGTATAAGCTTTTATCTGACCGATTGTCCTTTTGAGGCTGAAGAGGTTAATGTAGAAATACTTGGGATTTCTGTCGAAGATGAAGACGGTACTACAATAAATCTAAATACACAAACAGGTGTATATAATTTATTGGAATTTCAGAATAACGTAGACACATTATTTGCTTCTGGAAATGTTGATTTAGACAACATTGAAAATGTTTACTTTACCCTAGGGGAGGATAATACAATAGTCGTGGATGGAGAAACTTTTCCATTAGAACTGCACAACGGAAATAATGTAGTTAAAGTAAAAATGGACTTGGATAACGTAGAGGATAATGATGAATATGTACTTGACTTTTATGCTTGTACGTCCATTGTTAAGATGGGAGATACGTACAAGCTAAAACCAGTTATAAAGTTTAAAGGAGAAAAAGGAGAAGATTACGATGATTTTATTGAAGATATCGTTGACGATCTAGAAGATTGTTATGATTTAGAATATCCTATTTCTTTTTTCGATGAAGATGGAAATGTAATAGAGGCCAATAATCAGGATGAATTAATTGATGTGTTTAGTTCAGGTGAAGCTGTTGCTATTAACTACCCATTTAGTGTGGTGAACGCAGAAGGTGTTTCTACAGAAATTCAAAGTGAGGCGGACTTAGATCAACTAGAGGATTGTGATGACGAAGATGAAGAATTAGAGGAAAACGATGAAATAGAAGAGTTCTTGGAAGATGTAGAGGAGTGTAATGATATTCTATATCCAATTACCATTATAAATACAGATAGTATTCAAATTGTGGTTACGGATTCAACTAATTTGAGTATGTTTTTAGAAAGCGATATGGAAGTTTATTCTCTAGAATTTCCAATTGATTTTATGGATGATGAAGGCAATATAAATACGATTAATTCAACGGATGATCTTGAAGATCTTGATTTAGATTGTGATGATGACGATGACGATGATGAAAATTTAGGCTTAGGAATTCTTCTTTCAGACTTACGCCAATGTTATAACTATATTTATCCATTAAATCTGATTGATTCTTTAGGAAGCGTAATTAGCGTAAACGATGATACTGATTTAACAGAAGCTATCGAGAATAACACTATTGTTGATGCTGAATTTCCGTTTGAAATTGAGGATGAACAAGGAGAAATAATTATAGTGAATAGCAAAGGACATGTAAATGGATTAGTCCAGTCTTGTGAAAATGATGATGACGAAAATGAATTAGAAGATTTAATAGATGACTTAGAAGATTGTTATTCGATTTTGTTTCCTATTGATGTAAATGATATGGATGGTAATTTACTAAGTATTCAAAATCAGGATGAACTAGAAGATGCCTTGGAAGACAATTTATTAACAGGACTTGTGTATCCGATTAATTTAGAGGATGAAGACGGTAATGTAGTATCGGTTAGTTCAGAAGAAGAGCTTTTAGGATTAATCGATGAATGCGATTAGATAATCCAGATAATAGTTTTTTCATACAATTTAAAAGAGACTAACTCTATTAGAGTTAGCCTCTTTTTT
>JAHDGD010000011.1:6479-48771 GCA_020627825.1 Saprospiraceae bacterium | reverse complement strand
GCTTCACAAGTATCCGCTCACAATAAAGAAATCCATAACATCTACCTTGCGGGTATGGGTGGTTCTGGCATAGGTGGTAATTTCGTTGCTGAATTTGTAACAGATGAATTATCCATCCCTTTTACCGTTAGAAAAGGATATACTGTCCCTCATAGTGTGACCGAGCATACACTTGCCATCATTTCATCTTACAGCGGGAATACGGAAGAAACGATTGCAGCTTTTGAAATCATTCAAAAAAGAGGTGCAAAAATAGTTGTTGTTTCTAGTGGCGGAAAATTGATACAAGCTGCTCTAGAGCATGGGTACGATTATATTCAAGTTCCTGGAGACTGGCCTTCACCAAGAGCGTGTCTCGGATTTTCTTTAGTACAACAAGTATTCATTTTAAATAAACTTGGTTTTATAGGAGATGAAAAAATCAACTCGATAGAAAAATCGATTACCTTAATTCAGTCCGAAGAAAAGCACATAAAGGAAGAAGCAAAAAAAGTAGCTGATCGATTAAATGGTAAAATTCCTATCATCTATACGCCAACAAGAATGGAGCCTGTCGCCTTACGTTTCAAACAACAAATCAATGAAAATGCTAAAATGCTCTGTTGGTATCAAACAGTACCAGAAATGAATCACAATGAATTGGTGGGATGGAGAAAAAAGAGCAGTGACTGGGCAGTGGTCTATCTAAGAAATGAAGATGATTCCCTGCGAAATGCAAAACGAATGGACATTAGTAAAGAAATCATATCCGACTATTCCGACACCATCATCGAATTGTATTCCAAAGGAAATGGGTTGATTGAAAAATCCATCTATTTTATTCATCTCGTAGATTGGATCACTTATTACCTTAGTGCCTTACATGGTGTGGATAGTATCGAAGTAGATGTAATTGATTTTCTTAAAGCTTCTCTTGCTAAACTATAAACCAGCACTATGCAGTAGGACTTCGTGATGAGACCTAAAATACCGCAGAAATAACAACTTTTGTCAATGAATCATATAATATGAAAGGGTATAAAAACAGGCAATATGCACCTGTTTATTTCATATGCTAAACTTGAGCTAGAATGCTCTTTGTATCATTCCGATGAACAATTCAAGTGTCAATTAAGTTACCCACTTGTATTTCATTAAAATTCATCTAACATGAACAAAAGAACTTCTATCTTACTTTTACTTCTTTCTCTCAGCTTCGCTGCATTCTCCCAATCTGTTCCTAAGCTAAGAGCTAATGCTGAATTGGGGTATATTGGTGTTTTAAGTCATAACATTCAATTTAGTAACGAAGGGACCAGAATAAATTACGTTACCCAAGGTGGTCAAGATGTTTTATTCCCAGTATCAAGATTATCCCTCGATTTTTACTTGACTAAAAGAAGCTCTATTACGCTTTTATATCAACCTTTAAAAATTGAAACGAAAGCTTATCTAGAAGAAGATATGATCGTTGACGAAGCAACTTTTCCAGCAGGAACAGGTGTAAAATTCCTCTATAATTTCCCTTTTTACAGAGCAAGCTATTTGTATGAATTTGCTCCCGACAATTCAGGCTATGATTTCGCTTTTGGAGTTACCTTACAAATTCGGAATGCGACGATAGAATTCGAATCTTTGGACGGAAGTATCTTCAGACGAAATTCCGATATAGGAGTTGTTCCAGCCTTAAAACTAAGAACGAAAAAGTACTTCGGAAGTAAATATTTTATCGGATTGGAAGCTGACGGTATCTATGCACCAGTGAGTTACTTGAATGGTTCAACAAATGAAATTGTAGGCGCCATACTTGATGCAAGTGTAAATGGTGGTTTTAGATTAAATCGGGAAGCATTTACGTTCTTGAATATTCGTTATTTGGGAGGAGGTGCCGTAGGAACAAGTGAACAAGTAGAAGGCCCTGGTGATGGTTTTACTGAAAATTGGTTGCATTTCATTAATGTGAGTGTGGGATTCAGTTATGAATTTTATTAACCTGAGTTAACGGGACTCGAAATCAGGTTGTATATGAAGCGTATTTTAGTTGTTAACGGGTCTACTCAAGCCAATGGGTCGACCCAAAAACTAATAAACCAATTCCCTACCCTTTTTCCTGAATTTAAATGGATCGTATCAGATGCTGTACATGATCTGCCTTTGTTCCAAGTTGATCATCCTGTTGTACCACAGTCATTGGAAAATTGGAAACAAGAAATTCAAGCTGCCCATCTTGTACTTTTTATTACACCTGAATATTTACACAATATCCCTGCTCAATTAAAAAGTGCGCTCGAATGGGTCACTACCTCCGGAGAACTTGATCAGAAAAAGGTAATTGCTTGTGCTTACACTCCGCATGATCCTCGAGGAGAAAAAGCCATACAATCCTTAACTTGGAGTCTGCAAGCCTTACAAGCCCATATCATTTGTACATTCACCTTACATCACAATCAATGGGACTGGAAAAATGAAAAAATTCATGGAGGTGAAGGCTATGAAATGCTCTGTACTGCTTTGGAAATGATTTAAAAAACGAGCGTTTCAACCTCATCCTATTCATCTTCAATCTTGGAGAAGGCGTAAATTTAAATTTAGATGAATAATAAATATTTTTATAGATCTAGGCTATAATATAAAAGAGTAAACACCAACATTGCAACATCGAAAAATAATAAATTTGTTCTCATAACTACTTGTTTTCTAGAGAATAGAGTCTTTTTATTAAAGAAATGCTGTCCATGCTTTTTTCTTTTTTGGGCTCGAGCCCAAAAAAAATCCTACACTGTTTCTTGCTTTCTTTTGTACCATAAATAGAAAAAGGTGAGCACTGCCGCAGCTATATCAGCAATAGGAAAGGAGTACCAAATTCCATTCAAACCATAAAATAAAGGTAAAATCAAAATCAATGGAATAAGGAAAATCCCCTGCTTTGACAAGGCCAATAAAAGTGCTGCCATGGCTTTACCTGTTGCCTGAAAATAAGCGCTGCCAATAAGATTAATCGCAATCAATGGAGTTGCAAGTAATGAAATGCGAACTGCTGGTGTCGCTCGATCAATTAATTCCTGATCGTCTGTAAACAACGAACATATTTCAGGTGTGAAAATAAAGATCAATAAAAATAAAATCGCTGCTAGAATAGTCGCAGATTGCATGGCAATTCGAATAAGGTCCGTTACACGTTTTTTCAACTTAGCACCATAATTATAGCCGGCAATAGGAACAAATCCTTGGGTAATTCCAATGGTGGGAAAATTTAGAAACAACATGATTCGGTTCACTAAACCATACATAGCAATGGCTATTTCTCCACCATACACAAATAAAGAATTGTTCAAAACCACCGATAATAAACTGATCGTTGACTGTCTAGCGAGTGTAACCGAACCAATTGCTGAAATTTCTTTTACGATTGCCCAATCCAATACAATAGATTTCAAATCAAGACGCATCTCCGAGCGTTTACCCATGAAATACCAAAAAGTAAATCCTGCACTAAACAAATACCCTATCGTAGTTGCTAGTCCTGCTCCAAACATACCCCAACCGTAATAAATAATAAAGATGGGATCTAGAATAAGATTAACAACCGCTGGAGTGATCAAGGTGAACATCGCCATTCTAGGATATCCCTCAGCACGGATCACATTATTTGCCATCATCGCCCAGGCTAGGAACGGAATACCAGGTAATACAATTCGAAAATATTCATTTGCTGGAGCTAAAACAGTCCCTTTTCCACCAAATAAAGATGCTATTTCTTCTGAAAAAATAAAAGATAAAACAGTCAAAGAAAGGGTCAATACAATGACCATTGCCATCATATTCCCAAATGTTTTAAACGCTTTTTCATCATTCTTTTCCCCGAAAGCTCTTGAAATGATCGAAGCCCCTCCCACCCCAGTTGCCATTCCTATAGAGCCCATGAGAAATGTAATCGGCAAAATAACAGTGATGGCTGCAATCCCATCGGGGCCCACGTACTTACCTACGAAAATGGTATCGATAATGGCGTAAATGGAAAGCACCATAATGCCAATAGCTGCTGGAACAGCCTGCTGAGCAAGAAGTTGACCTAGCGGTTTGGTGCCGAATTCCGCTTTTTTATCTATTGATTGTGCGATAGGAAATAGTTTTTTGACCTTGGGATAAAGCTAGGACTATGTAATGTATAAGCTTCTAAAATGTTTTCGGTTTAAGGAATGAATAACATTTAAATTATTGGCGTATTTATACAATCAACACGTTGTCAGGACCTAATACCATTCAAATTCTGAAAAACATCAAAAATTTAAATGGTATAAGGATTAAACACGAATGATGTAATAGAGCTTCGTAATGAGACCTGAAATGCTGAAGAAATAACAACTTTTATGAATAAATCATCGTCACCACTATGGTGAGTGAGCAAATGTTGGCCTCGCCTTTATTTGTTCTTTATAATTTTTGGGCTCGAGCCCAAAAAAGATGGCTTCCTCTATGATTATTGAAACTTGATTATTCCATATCTTTGCGCTTCAATTATAAGGTATGGCAAATTTACTAGAAGAGATCGGCAAGCGAAAAACATTTGGGATTGTATCTCACCCAGATGCGGGAAAGACAACCCTGACGGAAAAATTATTGCTTTTCGGAGGAGCCATACAAGAAGCAGGTGCTGTAAAATCTAATAAAATAAAGAAGCACGCAACCAGTGACTTCATGGAAATCGAAAAACAAAGAGGGATTTCTGTTGCAACTTCCGTGATGGCCTTTGAGTATCGCGACAAACAAATCAATATCCTAGATACACCTGGTCACAAAGACTTTGCTGAAGATACTTACAGGACATTAACAGCTGTAGATAGTGCCATTGTTGTAATCGATGTCGCAAAAGGGGTAGAGATGCAAACCGAGAAATTAGTAGAAGTATGTCGAATGCGAAAGGCTCCCATGATTGTTTTCATCAACAAACTGGATAGGGAAGGTAAAGATGCTTTTGATTTACTTGACGAGGTGGAGGAAAAGTTAAAATTAAATGTACTACCCTTGAGTTGGCCCGTAGGGATGGGGCAAACATTCCAAGGGGTTTACAACTTATATGAAAAGAAACTCAATTTATTTCGTCCTCATAGCAAGCAGCAACAGGATGAAGTGACGGTTATCGAAAATCTTGATGACCCTATACTAGAAGAATTAGTAGGTGAAAAAGCAGCAAATGAACTCAGAGAAGATGTAGAAGTCTTGACAGAAGTTTACCCTGAACTCGATCAAGAAGCTTATGAAAATGGCGAGTTATCACCTGTCTTTTTTGGCTCAGCTGTTAACAATTTTGGAGTTAAAGAAATGTTGGATTGTTTTGTAGAAATCGCACCTAGTCCACTGCCTCGAGAAACGGAACAGCGTATGATTGAACCTACAGAAAAGAAGTTTACTGGCTTTGTCTTCAAGATTCATGCGAACATGGACCCTAAGCACAGAGATCGGATCGCTTTCCTCAGAATATGTTCAGGTGTTTTTCAGCGTAACACAAATTACTTACACGTTCGGAATGAAAAGAAAATGAAATTTCCGAATCCCACTGCCTTTATGGCTAGTAAGAAAAGTGTAGTAGACGAGGCTTTTCCAGGAGATATTGTGGGCCTTTACGACTCTGGTAATTTCAAGATAGGAGATACATTGACAGAGGGCGAAAAGCTACAATTTAAAGGTATACCAAGTTTCTCTCCAGAACAATTCAGGTATGTTGATAACGCCAATCCTATGAAAGCCAAGCAACTTGCAAAAGGGCTCGATCAATTGATGGACGAAGGGGTTGCACAATTATTTACCAAAGAAGAAAGTGGACGAAAAATTATAGGAACCGTAGGTGCACTTCAATTTGAAGTGATACAATATCGTCTAGAGGGTGAATATGGTGCAAGCTGCACTTATGAACCCGTTAACTTATATAAAGCCTGCTGGATAGAAAGTGAGAATGAAGAAGAAATGAAAGCATTTATCAAAAGAAGGCGTAAAGATATTGCAAAGGATAAAGACGGTAAATTAGTCTATCTAGCAGAATCTGCCTGGGGACTTAAAATGATGCAAGAAAATCATCCCGACATCAACTTTCATTTCCAGAGTGATTTTTAGGAGAATTTTTGGGCTCGAGCCCAAAAAAAGAAAAGCATGATGCGAAATAGTTTACTTCATAGAAACAAGATGAGATTCCTGTTTTCCGTTTTCCCATACATTGACCGCATATAAAATCTTAGGTCTCCAATAAGTAGAATGTGTGATGTCTTGCTGAATGACACCTTTACTTGAAGTCGCATGAATGACAACTAATTTATCTTTAGTGTTCTCCACAATTAAAGCCACATGGGAAATCTTTTGGCTCGAGCCAAAAAATAACAGATCACCTTTTTGGGCTTGACCCAAAGAAATCCTAGTGCCTTGTTGCACTTGCATATTGGTATTACCCTTCAGGCTTTTACCTTGTTGTTCATAGACATAAGAAGTAAAACCAGAACAATCAAAACCTTGTGTATTTTTTCCACCATATTCGTATGGAATCCCTTGTAATGTGGAAGCATAGCGGATGAGTGCGGTTCGTTCACTACTCACTTCGGAAGGCGTAGACTTGTATGTTTTTTTCTTTGTGGAAGAGGAAGGACGTTTTGCAGTAATCGAACGATTTTTAGTGTAGTCTCTTTTCTTAGCTTTCGATAGGGAATGATTTTTCGTATAATCTTCGCCTGCATAACGATGCGAACTACAAGAATAGAAAGAAAAAAAAGAGATTAACAGTGTTAAAAGCAGCGTTTTTATAAAGATATCGTTCATAATGGTAATGGTATAACTATTTATTTAGTTATTTACATGTTTAATTTGCACGTTTAGAGAATAATGATCACGTATCCCGTGATCATTTTTTTTATCCTTTTCCCGCAGACCTTCCTTGCTTTATAACCTGACATGTAAATACTTTAAATAGGACAAATAGCGTGCCAATTGCTTCATTCTTTCATGCATAAGTTGATGACATAAAAAAAGCTACCTAGAAATGATCTAAGTAGCTTTTAATAGTTATAATACTATTGAATATGAAAACTTTATTTTATCAAGATCATTCTTCGCGTATCGATTTTTCCTTCGAACTCCAACTGATAGAATAACTCACCAGTCGCATTCAAATCATCTTTTCGAATCGTGATCGTATTAAATCCTTTTGCGTATTCATTGCTATTCGCATACAATAATCGTCCTTGAATGTCATAAACTTTCAATGATGCGATCCCTGATCTTGGCAATTCAAATCGAATATTAGTTACGTCAGAGAATGGATTTGGCTGGTTTTGCAATAAGGTAAAATCAGCTTGAACTTCATAAACATATGTTCCTTCTCTTAGAGACATGGAGATATTCTCCATATTAAAGTTAGACGTAAAATAAGATTCTGAAATCAATCCATCATTTGTAAGGCTCATGTTATCTTTAAGTTCACCATCAACAATCGCTGTAGCTAATACCGTGAAAAGCAGATCATCATCCTGAGCAGAAATTCCTTTGATATCGTCATAACTCACTGAGATCGTACCATATTCTGCTAAATTCATATTGGTATGCTCTTTACCAATTCTCAATGTTCCTTTTTCAATACCATTGATCTGGAAACTTTTAAGATTCATTGTAAACTGAAGTCCTCTTAGATCTTCGAATTGTTTTGCATACACAGGGATGCTTATAATTTCTCCAGCTTTAAATGTTGCGTTATCGACAACAAAATGAAGTGGATTATTACTTCTTGTTCCTATATCCTCCGAAATCAATCCATTATCCGTAGAACCACTTACATCTCCTACTTTTACCGCTACAAAATCATGATCAGCAGTTGAATTCAATATATATTCAAGGTTTACTTGCTCTGAAAAATCACAAGGTTGTTCTACTGTATTGAACGTTTCGTCTTCATTGATAAATCTCCAAGATTCATTAGCTGGTAACTCGTCATTATTATAATATCCAAGTAATAATTTACGAACTTGAATGATATCATTACCTGAAATTTTACAATCATTGTTTACATCCGCTGCAATTCTTTTATACGGTGAAGTCAATACATCAAGTCCTAAAATATGCTTTTGGATATGTAAGATATCAACTGTAGAAATCCCTTGCAGATAGTCACTATTTTCACTTGCATAAATTGCATAATTGTTATAAAGGAATACATTAAAGCTATATCCTCCATCATTATCCGTAAGATAAGTCTTAGGGAATTCTGCTTGATTACTATTGATTTCTACTACAACATCCTTTAATTCGGTACCTGTTTCTGTAAAGATTGCTCCACTCAACGTACCAACACTTAAATCATCATCACATAAATTTGCTTCATTATCTTCCACTTGTAAAGTAACCGTACAGTAATCAAATGCTCCTGTTGCATCGGTCACATAAATTCTTAATTCTATTACATTCGAAACGCCATTCGGTATATCGTCGCATGTAAAAGTAAGTGCTGATTGTGCATTGTTATGTGGATTCGGAAGATCAGCAGCGTCCGATTCTCTTATCATAGTAAATGTTAATGGTGTTCCACAATCATCTTGGCTACCATTATCAAAATCTTCAGCCCATATTTCAACTGCACCATTAGTATTCATTACAGCAGTACTTAGACCACCAATACAATAAGGAGTAGGCGCTTTGTCAAAAGGAACAACCGTTATATTCTGTGAACAAGTCTGTGTATTTCCACATCCATCATCTACTCTCCAATACAAAACATGATTTCCTGTAGGTATAGCAGAAAGACCAATTGTTGATCCTGTAAAACTATTCCCAGTGTACCAATTTGATCCTCCTGGTAGATCGATTGTGCCATCGCCTCCTACATCTACACGGAATTCAAATAACAATTCATCCTGTGGTGTACAAGCATCTTCAGCAATGATTCCTACACTTTCAGTTGAACCATCACAGGTGTTAGCTTGAAGTGTAATAGAAGGACAAGCCAATAATGGTGGCTCACTATCTACAACATTGTATTCTAGATACATTTCGAAATATCCATTGTTTGCATTATACGGATCTATTTGACCCGTCGCTGGATCTACATAATTCTCATCAAAAAGACATTGATCAATAATTTCATAGTGAACAACATACTTTTTACAAGCTGATGATCCTGCATAGTTAAATGTATCGATATCTGTTTGAATTCCAACTGTCGTACATAAACCTGCAGTATTAACATTTACCTCTGCAATGTTGATCCCATCACAACCGTCAAGATTAATCGCTGGTAAATCATCATCATCGTCGTTCACTCCATCATTTACTGCACACCAATTGTAAATGTTGTTATTCAGCTCATCAAAACTGATTCGATCACACGTCAATAAGTTATCATCAAATGCCACAACACTAATTGTCTGCGTGCACTGATCAGTACCTCCTGAAGATGTTGCAGTAAAGTTTCTCGTAATAAACCCTACACCACAATTCAGGGTATTTGATGCATTAGCAGTAACTGTTATAGTAGGATTACAAGGTCCCACTGCAGTCGCAGTACCAAATAAAGCATTCATTTGTGCTGCATCATTTACGTCAATTGTTTCGAAATCTGTACATGAAATCGTCATGTTCGCTGGACATTGAATCACAGGCGCATATTTATTTTGCACTTCTACCTCTACCATTGCAATGTTGCAATTGTCATTGGCCGTACCAAAATTACCATCCATATTTGCATCGTCACATACTCTTAACTGAACCATTACAGTATGATCAGGTCCCACATCTCCACAGAAAAAATGAACAACTTCATTAAATTGAGCATTATCATTTCCTGCTGGAGGGAACAAATCTTCTGAAGGTAATCCAGCCCCATTATCCATTCGCTTGATCGAAAGTTCAACTGGGCCACAATTATCATAAGACCCGTCATCGATTGATGTAGCATATAATGTTGCTATACCTGAAGGCAACAAACTGATGGTTTCGTAAGTATCTGCCACAACCACAGGTGGTGTTTCATCTTCTAAAAATACTTCGAATGTAGTACTCCCTTGATTTCCACAACAATCTTCTACAGTTACCGTAATTTCTACACCATCTCCACCCATTGTTTTAGCTGGAGCTTCTAAATACAAGACCCCGTCAATAATCTCACCAAGCTCTGTACTATATGTTATAGTTAAAGATTCTTCTGCCGTACAATTATCAGAAACTGTTGCCGATGGCAACAAAACTTGAGCACTACAATCAAAAGGATTGACACTTGCTGTAATATCTGCTATGGGTTGAACAACAGGATTGATGATATCTTCTACTTTAATAACTTGTGTTTCTTCTCGTATATCTCCCGTACACCAATCAACAGCAACAAATGTTCTGATCACTTTGTAACTTGAATTTGAATAAGCACAAGCATCATCACATAAAGGCAAAGAAGTATCTGAAAATGTAAATTCAATTGTTGAACATCCTGCATCACCTCCTGGCGAACCAGTAACTGTTAATGCTGGGAATCCCTCATCTGTGGTAGCAAAATTACCGCTACAACTTAAAGGATTTGGGTTGGTACCCAAACCGTCATAATTCGGAGGAAATGTAAGATCTGCTAATGTTACTCTTTCTACGTGAATCAACTGAGTACAAGGAGCACTCACATTCCCACTTGCATCTGTAGCCGTCCAAGTAATTGCTCTTATTAATGAATAAGGGCTTGAACATGGCTGTTCCATATCTTCTACTGTAAATTCCAAAGTCGCATCATCACAATTATCAACTGTAATAGTCGGTTCCATCATAACAAACGAAGCAAACTCATCACATGTCAAGGTATCATTTTCACACATAATCTGCGGCGCTAATTTATCTTCTAAGATGATATCTCCCCAACACTTATTTCCGCTACATAAATGAGTAACTGAAACTTCTAGTGTTTGTCCAAGATGTGACGCATTCAACATATTGGGAATAGAATTTCCATTCTCATCTAAAATACTAATTTCATAAGAGTCGTCTGGAAATTCTGGACTTTCTAGAATAATGTCAGGTGTAATCTCAAGCTGACAATCTGAAGCCAAACTGATATTCAAGTTATCATTACAAACCAATATTGCATCGCCTTCGATGGTAACCAAAGCTTCGGCAACACCAACACAAACATCATCCGTTTCTGTAACTCTTAATATATGTGGACCACCTGAAACCTCGTCCCACAATACATTTACCTCTCCACCTGTTTGAGATTCTATAACACCGCCTGAAACAACTTCGAAAACATAGGTATGAGCAGGATCGAAATCCGCTACATTATATGTCACACTTTCACCTTCACAAACAGAAAAATCTCCTAGAATTTCTGGAGTTGGATCAATACATTGTGCAGATATTGATGTTCCCATAAATGTGAACATCATCGTCAACATCAAATAAAGAACCCCATAACATAAGCTCTTTCCTGCTTTACTCGACATCTTGATTCTGATCATGTCGTAGTATTTTCTTCCCTTTTCTGAACTGGAATTAATTACAAATTTTTCCATAATTGATTGTATAATTTTTGAATACATGAGTATAAGACCAAGAACTATGCCAATTTTTAAAGAGACTTGCTAGAATGATTTGCGAAAAGAAATTTGAGGCTGATAAATTCAAGCAGATTCAACAATTTATCGATTCTTACGTTTTTTAAGAAAAAATCATGGCGTCCACGATTGCTGCATTTCCTTTAGGTATTGTTTGCTTCCCAGGCGAAGTACAAAATCTTCATATTTTTGAAGAAAGATATAAGGAATTGATAACGGATTGTATTGACCACAATATCACGTTCGCTATTGTCCCATTTAGGAATAGCAAAGCGTTTCATCTTGGCACAGAAATGAGCCTCCTACAAGTTGCAAAAAAATATCCTGATGGAAAATATGATGTATCCTTAAAAGCTGAGCGCTTGATAAAGGTGCATCGTTTAACTAAGAAGTTTCCTGGCAAAAGCTATCCTGCAGTGAAAATGAGTCCTCTTTCTTGGGATGAAATATCGGACTATTCTCTAGCTGAACAAATAGTGAATTGGATCAAAAGGTTGTACACAGCAATCTCTATAGTAGATAAAATTCCAGCTCCATCCGAGTTTTTAATACGAATGGTAGTACATAAAATTGGATTATCAGTAGAGCAAGAACTTCAACTGTTAGCCATTGATCAAGAAAAAGATAGACAACGTTTCGTATTGAATCATTTACAAGATTTTGTGCCGACTATAGAAAGAGCTAATGAGCTCAGACTCAAAGCAGTGTTAAATGGTCATTTCAAAAATGTCAACCCAGCTGAATTCTAATCCCCAAAAAAAACTAACTTAGCTTCATTTTCTGCTTATGAACATAAAACCATTTAAGGCGCTTTATCCAAATTTGAAGCTTGTCCCTTCACCCGATTCTTTTTTCGCCGTGATGCGTAAAGAATTTCCACATTACCTAAAAAATGGGTTTTTCAAAAGAACAAAATCACCCAATATACTTCTGTACAAGATAACCAGTAATGCAAAAGCATGTTACGGGCTTATATGCAGCACGGATGTTAATGACATCCATGATGGAAAAGTATTGAAACATGAAAATACAATTGCAAGTAAAGAACAACAAATGCTTGATTTAGCACTGCAAAGAAGTGCTATGATAAAACCCGTTCTACTCGGTCATCCGCATCATCAGGATCTTCAAGACTTGTATCATGAAATAGAAAAAGGAAAGGTGTTTTTATCGATCGAACTAAAAGATGAAAAATCTCTTCATGAAATATGGAAAATAAAAGATGAAGCCATTCAACAAGCTATTATTGACATGTTCTCTACATCTATTCAACAATGTTATATTGCTGATGGGCATCATAGGGTTTCTACAGGGATACTTCTAAATAAATCGAAAAAAAACACGATAGAATATGGCGATTTATTAAGCATTTATATGAGTTTCAATGACCTACAGATATATGATTACAGCAGAGTAGTTACCATATTAAATGAAATCAGCCCTGTATCTCTCATTAGTCAATTATCCAAATACTTTAAGATAAAACCGCTTAAAAAACTGATAAAGCCAAGGGAAAAACATGAAATTACCATGCTGATAGGAAAGGAGGTATTTCGATTAAAGTGGAAAAAGAAATACATTCAATCCAAAAAAGCAGTAATACTAGATGCTGAGTTACTTAATGAGTACGTATTTAAGAACATTATGGACATCAAAGATGTGCGTTTTGATTCTCGTATTAAATATATCGGTGGAACGAAGAATAGTAAAGAAATGAAAGCCGAAATTTTAAAAAATGACTATGCCATAGGATTCATGTTATATCCTGTCCATCCTGAAGAATTGATGACTCTTGCAGATGCTGGTGAAACATTGCCTCCCAAGAGTACTTGGTTCGAACCCCGAATTAAAAATGCTATTATTGCTCAAGAATTTAAATAAATGCCAACATATATATCCGAATACCTTTTTGACGGAAGTCAACTTATAAAAAATGCTTTCTTAAAATGTAATGAAGAAGGCGTTATTGAGGAGTGGGGTCAAGCCCCAAAAAATAGTACTGGTGCGAAGGAATTAAGTGGGTTGCTTATGCCTGGCTTTATTAACACGCATTGTCATCTAGAATTATCACATCTTAAAGGGAAAGTGGATACAGGAACTGGACTCTTACCTTTTTTATCAGGTGTCGTAAATTTCCGAGATGTAGAGCAAAAAGAAATTGATGAAGCTATTGTAAAGCATGATCATTACATGTGGGAAAAAGGGATTCAAGCAGTAGGTGACATTTCGAATAAAACAGATACTTTTTCTACAAAAGAAAGGAGTCCTATTAGGTATTATACATTTGTGGAAATGTTCGATTTGTTACAAGACAACTTAACAGAAATGTTTTTCGGTCAGTATAAAGAGGTTTTTGAAGCGTGTACAGAAAAAGGAGGAAACGGTTTTTCGGCATCGCCACATGCACCATACTCCGTAAGCTCGGGAATGTTTGCTAAAATTAATTCCCTTAATTCAGGCAAGCGAACTATCTCCATACACAATCAGGAAACCCCACACGAAAATGCTTACTTCCAAAATAAAACGGGTGATTTTACTGCATTTTTCAAAAGATTAGGTTTCGATGATACCGCTTTTACTCCTATTCAAAAAGATAGCATTTATTACGCAATGGAGAAAATGGATCCTTCTCATAGAACCCTTTTTGTACACAACACCACAACCTCTGCTAAAAACATACTTGACGCTACTGAATGGGGAAATGCTTATTGGGCAACTTGCCCCAATGCAAATCTCTATATTGAAAACACTTTACCAGATTATGAAACCTTCCTTTCATCAGGTGCTAAAGTGACAATCGGTACAGATAGCCTAAGCAGTAATTGGCAATTATCCGTACTTGAAGAATTGAAAACCATTCAAAAATACAATTCATTTATTCCGTTGGAAACACTTTTACAATGGAGTACCATTAATGGAGCTGAAGCATTGGGATTCGAAAACGAATTAGGTTCTTTCGAAACAGGTAAAAAACCAGGGCTCATCCTTTTAGAACATTTTAAAGGTTCTTCCCTTCAACAATGCCAAGTTAAACGATTACACTAAATGAATATACACTGCAAAAATACTTACTGAACTTTTATAAACTTCTTTACTCCTCCTCCTGAAGTGGTAACAAAATAATATCCTTTTGGAAAATCACTGACATCGACTCTTGCCATTCCTCCACTTATTTCTTTCTCTAGTAAAACATGTCCAAATATATCCAATATGCGAATCTTTTCGTATAAGCCAGTTTCCCATGAGATGGTTACAATATCAACTACAGGATTTGGGGACAAAGAAAGACGATCATTATCATACGTCATTTTAACAGGAAGAATATTATTGCAAAAATCTACTTCTGGTTCTAGTTCTATATAACCATTTGGCTCTAGTGTCTTCCCCATAAATGCTTCATAATCGATGGGATATCTTTTCATTCGGAAAGTTAGGTTATTGTTAATGTCTAAAACATCTCCTTGAGTTACTGGGAGACCGCCCTTAAATGGAGTTACATATTCCCATACTACTTCATTTTCAGGGGTTAATTCAAAAGAATAGCCATGTCGACCATCTGTTATTAAATAATTATCATTTGGTAAAACTTGAATACTAGATAAACCTGTCGAATATAATTGTTGTGGTACAGGATGTGTTATGCTGCTTTTTAATTCTTCTGGTAAAAACACACCATCTTCGTCTTTACCAAACTCTGCAATGTACATATCATAGGGATTATCCCACACTACAACTGTGCTAAAATCCGCTCCTACCCTGTTATTGAAAGCAGCATATTTTCCATACAATGGATGTGACGGTAATAAAAAGTCATCAATAACTTGTGTATCGTGTTGGTAGAAAAATTTCTGATCTTCAGCAGTTCCTTTATTATATGCTGCAGGGTTTCCATATCGATAGATAAGATCTCCTCCTTTGCCTGATATCCCTCCTGAGTTTCCAGCAGCTTCTTCCGTAGTGGTACTGTGATCAATAACCCACATCTCATTAAATGTAGGTACACTGAGTAAGACATGATCGTTTACAGGATCATAATCTAATGCATTGCTGTGCATCCAATCAGCATCTCCATTCGAGGTATCAAAGTTGATGTTTATACGTTGTGGATTTTCTGACACAACTCCATAATTCGGTTTACTTTCATCCACATCTTGAATTAAATGTTCCCATGCTCTCCATTGCCATACGATCTCATCGGTCGCTGGATCAACTTCTATTATTTTATCTGGCCATAATTCTCCATCTGCTAACAAAGCCGTATCTCTGCCAAGGGAAATTGCTTCTTCAGCCGTTACCTTTTCCCATACAATCATTAATATGTTTCCATCAGGTAATATCGCTACATCGTGATGCAAACGTTCATTTTCATCATTTCGCTCAAAATACCACAAACTCTCATTATCCCAGTTTACAATTTCTACAGCTTCTCCGCCACCACCAGCCCATATAGCATCACTCGAAATATCACTCGACCGATGAGTTTTGACTAGATTTCCATTTTCTAAAATATAAGCTGTATTTCCTGGAACTCTTCCTTCTTCTCCCTCCCATGTATGTACAATTTCACCACAATTATTTAACAAAATAACATCAGGTTGATTATGTGGAAAGATCAAATTATACCCATCATATGAAATCCAAGGTTTGTAAGAAAGCAAACCTACGGTCTGATCTTGCGCATGTGTTGCTAAAGATAAAGTAAAAAGAAATACGAATAGAATGATACATTTATTCATTGAGCACTGTAAATTTTAATTGTTGTGAAGGGTGTCCTTCTATGAAAAGAATAGCAACATAAAGGGACTGCGGATATAGGTTTGTATTATAAACATAATTTTCAAACCCATTTACCTGTATATTTCCAACGTTCAAACCATTATAATTGTATAGCTTGATGTCGATTTTTTTATCTGATTTATTCTGAATATGCAGCGCATTATGATCTATGTCATAATATGCCGTCCATGATGCTTCGTTGAAATTTTCATTGTAAACTAATGTACAATTATCAATAGGCTTCAATTCAATCTTTTCACCTGGAGTAACATCTTTATCTTCAAACCCGATAAAACTTGGATCGTATTTAACAGCTTGAAAAATAGAGTTTGAAGCTGTTTGAGGTGGATCACCTTGTTCAGAGGTAAAGGTTCCTGAAGGGTTAACATACAACCAGTCAGTTTCTTTATTCTCATTCACTTCTGCTAAAACACCAAGATTTCCCATACAGATTAATGTACTTCCATTAGCCATCCGTTGTGCGCCTGAAATACGTTGTGAAAAGAAAGCTTGTTCCCCTGTTGGAGCACCATAGATTAGGATAGATTCACTGGGACCAAAGGCTTCTTCTTCCATTGTATAAGTAAACCCTTCAAGAGGAGGAACAACTTCTTCAATGGTACTATAATTTCCTCCAGGTCGACCTGCTCCATTATTAAAAACCAATATATTACCTTCTCCTGGCAAACCTTCTTTTATCCAATGTGCATCATGTTGTCCGTAAAAAACCTGATCTTGAGGAGTTCCAGCTCCATATGCTTCAGGATTTCCCCATCTATATAATATGTCACCTCCCATTCCTGCATTTCCACCAGAGCTTGTCTTAGCTTCTTCAGTTGTTGTACTGTGATCAATAATCCAAAACTCACCAAAATTTCTTGAATTCAAAATAATCTGATCAAGCTCTTCATTGTAATCCAAAGAATTGCAATGGAGCCAATCTTGAATCGAAGGAGATACTGCATTGGTATAGTTGATGTCTATTCGTTGAGGAAAATCAACTGGATTGCCATAGTTTGGCAGATCTTCATTCACATTTTGTACTAGATGATCGAAAACATCCCATTCCCATACGACCTCATAGTGAACTTCATCAACACGTTTTAATTCCCATATTTTCTCTGTGTACATTCCTCCTGGATGACTGACGGATCTACCCACTTCATCTACTTCACTTTTAATTACAAATCCCCAGCCTAAAGCGAGAATATTACCATTGGGAAGTATTTCAATATCGTGATGTTGATGAAACGAGGAGTCTCTTAAATCATAGGTAAATAATGTATTTCCATCCCAATCATACCCATCAATTTTACCACCTACTCCACCACCTGAAAAAATAGGAGATCCGCTCCTTCTTGCTTTATATAAATCACCTTCATTCGTCAATTTCCCCATCATACCAGGAACACCAAGGGTTTCCCATTTTTGTATGATCTGTCCACATTCATCAATTAAAAACGTTTTATCATTGGAAACAGGGCTGAATAATACATACCCTTCTTGAACATTATCTGTATACTCTGTAACTCCCACTGTTTGGGTTTTTGGGCTTAAAGCCCAAAAAATAATACATGTAAAAGATAAAAAATAACGCATGGAATAGGGTCTAAATCTTAAGTCAATAACGTTAAACGAATATACGAATGACTATTCGATTAAGCCTATTTTTTTAGCTCGTTCGTTCCATTTTTGTCGTGCATAAGCTTGTAAGTCTGCAACATCATCGCGCTCATCCATGATCTCATATCCTAGTAAAGTTTCAAGTGCATCTTCTAGTGACACAAGACCATCAATAGAACCAAATTCATCAGCAACTACGGCAAGATGTTGATTTTCACCATTCATAAAGTCAAAAAATTCTCTGATGGTTTTGGAATGATTGACAATAGGTATTTTACGTTTTATAGAAGCTAAATTCTGATCACCTTCACCATCTAAAATTCCTTTTAGAATTTCCTCTTTTAGAACAAAACCAGTTAATTGATCAAGTTTTTCAGAAAAAACTGGGATTCTTGAGAAAGGAGAATCCTTTTTCGTTTCGTAATATTCTTTTAATGTAAGTTGATCGGAAACCGCATGTATTACTGATCGAGGCGTCATAATATCGGTAACACTAAGCTGATCGAGACTCAATAAATTACTGATAATTGTTTTTTCTTCATGTTCAAGAGCACCACTTTCTCCACCTAGATTCGTCATAGCTACATAATCTTCCCTAGAAAAAACAGAATGCACATCTTTCGATTTCAAGAATTTAGTAATAAATTCAGATAATAAAACGAATGGATACAACAAGAAGATAATGACACGTAAAGAACGCACACTAAATGGAGTTAAACCCTTCCAATAAGTAGCCCCAAGAGTCTTTGGAATAATTTCAGATAATATAAGAATCAACAATGTCATCACACCAGCAATAATTCCCTCCCACGGAATGCTAAAGCCTGCAATGCTAGCAGAAGAATCGCCAAAAACGACAGCTGCTTGGGCTCCTACTCCGATTGCTCCAACTGTATGTGCAATGGTATTTAACGTTAAAATTGCAGATAAAGGCCGATCGATATTCTTCTTATACTCCTGTATTTGTTTACCAATAGCAGGCTTTTCTGTCAAAAGTCTATTCGCATAAGAAGGTGTAATAGATAAAAGCACAGCTTCTAGAATCGAACACAGAAAAGAAAATAAAATGGATAAGAGAAAAAATATTATTAGTAAAACCATGAATCATATTTAAGAAGCGAAATTACTCTAAGCTTCTTATATATAAAAGAAATCTTCAATATTTATTGATTTTTTACATATTATACAATACTATATATGACTTTGAACATATTGTAAACTGAAGATTTAAAATCGATCCTAACTTTGACATAACATACAACATAAAAGCTTACACTGTCACTACCCATTAAGACTTAGAAAAACTCAGTAGAAAGGTGTCTATTTATGTTTAAAAATATAAAGATAATCGACTCGATTTCTTAACAAAGGATTGTACTCTATGAATGGTATAACCTGTTACAATACATACTAAAAAGCAAAAACCCTCAAGTTTACACTTGGGGGTTTTGTATTCTTATTAGATGAAAATAAGCAATTCCAAAACATGATATAAGGAATTCCTACCGTATACATTTTATCGTCTACCCCTTCTTCTATTTTTATACTGCTTCTTGCTAAAAAGTTGTGTACTTCCTCTTTTCATTTTAAGATTACCATTCCGATCTGTTTTGGGGCCAACATTATGCTCTGCTTCACATCCCACACGTCTAGCGCATGAGCTCGTGCTTACAGTTGTAAAACTTAGTGCCGCTAGCAAAATAAATATGGTAAATGATCTCTTTTTGAACACTTTTTTCATATCAACTTTATATATAATTACATGTTAAATCTGATTTGCAAACCTTCTGTAAAGCTAATAAAAGGGCTTACAATTCTATATTTAAGACACATATTACTGCTTAAATACCCTATAAAAACTGATTTATTTAAAAAAAATTCTACTTTTTAGAATTATTTAACAAAAATGACGCAAAGTCCTTGTAGCAAAGGATTCTGATCAATATCAAGCAAAACTAAAAGGACGCAAATTGTTGATTTACAGATAAATATAAATTATTCAAGACTTCACTTTAATAACTAAAAGTGAAGCGTATTTTTAGAAATAAGGTGAAATTTTAACTCAAAGTCAGGTATCATAGGTGTTTCAAGCGAAAAAAAGATGTTTTTTTATTTGTATGACAATAATATAGATATATCTTTGCCTGTGTTCAAAATTCTTTCACCTAATAAATAATTGTAATATGAACAAAGGAGACTTAATCGATGCAGTTGCAAAAAGTGCAGATGTAACGAAAGCACAGGCAGGAGAAGCAGTTAATGCAGTATTCTCTTCAATTCAGAGTTGCCTAAAGAAAGGAGACAAAGCTTCTTTCGTAGGTTTCGGAACTTTTTCTTCTAACAGAAGAGCAGCTAGAGACGGTAGAAACCCTGCTACAGGAGCAACTATCAAAATACCTGCAAAAAATGTTATTAAATTCAAAGCTGGAAAAGGTTTATCTGAAGCGGTAAACTAATAGCAATATATTTCCAATTGAAAAATAATTGAGATTAATTTCCAAAGGCAACCACAAGTGGTTGCCTTTTTTATTTAGAGTAACTTCATATGATTCTTTGTACAATCCTTATCAATCACTAATTTGTTATTTAACAGAAAATTGTCCTCTATTCTCAGATTTAAGTTTTTGGATTATTTCTTCGTATGAATCAAAAATAAAAATACGAGGATCGCGGATTGATTCCTTCCACTTTGTTAAAACTTGATTCCGTTTTTTAGCATAAATTTTCCGTAAAAATATATGCGATATCCGTTCCTTATATTTTTCTTTCATTTCAGCATAAATATATGGGTCATGTTCAGCCCCATCTCCTATTAAAATAAAATCAGCATCAGGAAATCGATTTAGTAATTTTTCAATAACGAAATGCTTATGACTAGGCATATCAATAGGCAGAATGGTATTCTCTCTGCCATAATCTCTCAGAAATAATGGCCCTTTTTGAAACTTATTAAACTCTAGGAATCTTCTTAAATATTCATACAGATTGAATGGCGAATTGGAAACATAGAAAACAGGATAGGTCCTGTCGTCACTTAAAAATTGTAAAAACTCATTGGCTTTTGAAATCATCTTTCGATTTTCAAATCCTACCATTACAGAATTATAAACCATAGCTACTTTTGATAAAACATTGGTGTGAATTATTGTATCATCAATATCACTTATAATAATTCTAGAAGGTGCAATAGGGTGTAACACTTCTCCTTGAAAAAATCGATCCGACCATTTCAATCTTTGTGAAGGCACATCGAGTATTTTGAAGCTTATAGGAAGTATTTTTTCTTTCTTTTGTATTTCAGGAATTTCCTCATCAATTACGATGAATCCTTCCTTATTGGAAGTAGACGCAAAGGTGTGATTCAAAAAATTAACTTGAACCGTTACATTTGCAATTTCAGAACTACCCCATCTTTTAATGCTTGCATGAAAAAGAGATAATCGACTGTTATTATTCCAGTCAATTTTAAAATCCTTTAGCACACGTGCTATACAGTATAATCTTGTACTTGATGCATATCCCATATAGGGTTTAACCACCACATGTTTTGTATTCAATTTCCAACATTTTATTAGGGTCTACTAAGTTAAAAGGAAAATAGAAACTTATTCACATCAATCTTATACTTTTTAATATGAACCTGAGTTCGGAATTAATAGCGAAAGCAAAAATCAAAGAAAACACCTTATTCAAGGCGTTTTGTTTAAAATGTGGCGAGCCACATTGATTGCGAGTGAGAAATCCAGATCTCAGGTTATTATTAAAATCATCGATCTAGACTCAATGATTACAAATTAAGATGAAAAAATACTTTTCAGTAGGTAAGAACGTATAATATTAATAGTTTTCAGTAATGAATAGTAATACAATTGCTTTACATAGATTAAATATAAGATTCAAATGCTGCATCCTTTGGATCTTACTATTTATTTTTTTCAATATTTCAAAGGCAATTGGTCAACCTGAAATTTGTGGTCCAGAAGCAGAAATGACATCATTTTGTGCTGATGCATGTGTGATATGTGATATTGATGGATTTACAGGTAATAATAATTTAACAGCTCAAGGACAAGGATTTTCTGGATTTTGCACCACTCAATACAACAACATGCAATATATTGCTTTTATTGCAGGTTCAGTTGATCTCACCATACGAGTTGATGTAGGAGTCTGTATAGGAGGGATAAATAGTTTGGAAGTAGGTTTTTTTGAAAGTACAGATTGTGAAAATTTTACCCCTATAACAATTTGCGATACAGACATTCCATCGAATACAAGTCAAGTGTTTACTAACTTAACACCTCTCACTGTAGGACAATATTATTATTTAATCATGGATGGCAGTAATGGTGCTAATTGTGATTGGACATTTAATGTCGAAGAAGGCACAACTGAAGTATTGCCATTGGAAAATTCAGGAGATATAGAGCATTCAGGAGATTCATGTCCAGATAATGAAGTGACTTTTACAACGACTCCCGTATTTGGCGCTTCGGATTATACATGGTACATTGAAGGAAATATTCAAGTTGGTAATGATGCAATTTTTACAACTTCATTTCCTGAAAATGGGACATACGAGGTGTGTGTCATTGCGTCAAATGTTTGTGATGAAGCACCTCAAAGTTGCACCTTGATCAATATTTCGACACCAGGTGCAAGCTCTATTGACACTACCTTGTGTGAAGGTGAATGCATAGAGGTTAATGGTACTATCTTTTGTGAAACTGGCTTTTATGAAGAAGTTTACGTTTATGAAAATGGTTGTGATAGTTTAATACAGCTCAATGTAGAAGTCTTGAACCAACCTCAAACTGCCCTTGATGTATGGATCTGTAATGACCAAAATTACAATGTAGGTTCAAGTTCTTATTCCGAAACAGGTAATTATTTAGATACTATTCTAACAGCTGCGAATTGTGATAGCTTAGTCTTTCTCGATCTTCTTGTTATAGAATGCGAAATCCTATTATCAAGTGAAGAAAGTCCTGCGTTATGCGCAGGAACGCCAAGTGGCCAAATCATTTTCTCTATTGATCAAGGAACACCGCCTTTCACCTATACTTATACAAATATCGCTGATCCATCCATAGCAGGAAATGGAATGACAGACCTATTAATAAACAACGAAATATCCAATGTTGCTGCTGGAACATATCAAATCTATGTAAGCGATGAGTTTGGAAATGATGGAGTTATACTTCAGGAAGTAACAGAACCACCTGCTCTTCAGCTTGAACTCTTGCCAAGTGATTACAATGGATTCAATGTATCGTGCTTTAATCACTTAGGAGAAGCTGGTAATGATGGGAGTTTAACAGCTATTCCCAGTTTTGGGACACCACCATATTCTTTTTTGTGGAATACAGAAGAATCAGATCCCACCATTTTGGGCTTACAAGCCCAAAACTACTCTGTAACAATAACCGACTTAAATGGATGCTCAATAGAGCAAAATTTCACTTTAGTAGCACCTGATCCGATCAATCCTAACATACAATTTATAGATCCTAATTGTGATGGAGAAAATACCGGAGAAATAGATATTGAATCTGTCTCTGGAGGCATTCCATCTTTTACTTTTGCATTAAATGACACCTTATTTTCTTCTCAAAGCACCTATTCGACTTTAGCTCCTGGCTTTTATACGGTGTTCGTAGAAGATGCGAATGGATGTATTGAAATTGTCACGGGAACATTAACAGCAGCAGATATTCCATCTATTGCATTCGATGAAGATCTTACCATTTGTCTTGGCGACAGTGTTCAATTAATGCCCATTCTTTCAGTTGGAAATCTGGACGAGATTATATGGACGGAAACAATTAATCTTTCCTGTTTTGATTGTGTGCAACCCATCGCCAAACCGTATGCAAATGAAACATTTTATGTTCGAGTAATATCCCAAGATGGATGCATTGATTCCACTTCAGTTACAATAAGGGTTGATAACAAAAGAAGAATTTATGTACCCAATATTTTCACTCCGAACAATGATGGACTCAATGATTTTTTCTTTCCTTTCGCGGCACAAGAAGTAGCACAAATTCAAGATCTCATAGTATACGATCGATGGGGCGAAAAAATATATGAAGCCACTGAATTCAAAGCAGGTGCTGCCTCTATTTCATGGGATGGTACATTTAAAGCCAGAAATGCGCAAGCAGGCGTCTATTCTTGGGTAATGAATGTTCTTTATCTTGATGGATCTACGGATACTCTTTACGGGACAATCACTTTATCAAGGTGATTAATCAGCAGATTTTTAGTTATTAACATATAATATATTTTAGTAATATTAAATAGATATATAAAAATTTAATATATTTATCATTTGAGTTAAATTTGCAGACGAAAAGAGAACAGCATTTATGAGTGATGTGCAATACACAGAAGACAATATTCGGTCATTAGATTGGAAAGAACACATTCGAATTCGGCCCGGAATGTATATAGGAAAACTGGGGGATGGTTCAAGTGTAGATGATGGCATTTATATCCTGATCAAAGAGGTCATTGACAATAGTATTGACGAATATGTGATGGGACATGGTAAAAAGATAGAAATCAAGTTAACAGATGGGGAGCTGAGTGTACGAGACTATGGACGTGGCATCCCTTTGGGTAAAGTAGTCGATGTTGTTTCCAAAATAAATACCGGTGGAAAATACGATTCAAGAGCATTTAAAAAATCTGTTGGATTAAATGGAGTAGGATTAAAAGCAGCTAATGCATTATCTACCTATTTTCGCGTAGAAGCTACAAGAGAAGGGAAAACAAAGTATGCTGAATTCAGTCAAGGTGTTCTTACTGAAGAATCCAAAATTCATAAAACAGGTGAAGAAAATGGGACAAAGATCATTTTTAGACCAGATAGCAGCATCTTTAAGAATTATCGTTTTAGAGCAGAATACATTGAAAACCAACTATGGAATTATGCCTATCTAAACGCTGGTCTACGCATTAAATTCAATGCGAAAACATTCTATAGTAAAAATGGCTTACTAGATCTTCTTGAGCGAAAAACAAATCCAGAAGAAATTCGATACCCTGTTTTTCACACAAAAGATGAAGACATAGAGTTTGCTATTACACATGGCAATGCCTATGGAGAAGAATATTATTCATTCGTAAATGGACAAAACACCACGCATGGAGGTACTCATCTTGCCGCTTTCAGAGAAGGAATCGTCAAAGGTGTGAGAGAATTTTATGGAAAAAACTTCGAAACAAAAGACATTCTAGCTTCTGTTATAGGCGCTATAAGTGTGCGTGTTGAAGAACCTGTTTTCGAATCACAAACTAAAACTAAGTTGGGTTCTCTTAATATGGGACCGGACTTACCTACGGTTCGAACTTTTGTTAGTGAATATATAAAGAAAAAACTTGAAAACCATCTTCATAAAACGGCGGAGACTGCTGATGCTTTATTGAAAAGAATCCAGCAAAGTGAACGAGAAAGAAAAGACATTGCTGGTATTAAAAAACTAGCCAACCAAAGAGCTAAAAAAGCTAATTTACATAATAAAAAGCTCCGTGATTGTCGTATACATCTAGACGATAAAAAGAAAAAAATAACAGAAGAGGAGAAATTAAACACTACTATTTTTATTACGGAGGGAGATAGCGCTAGTGGTTCTATTACAAAAGCTCGTGATGTAATGACACAAGCTGTATTTTCGTTGAGAGGTAAACCCTTAAATTGTTATGGCTTAACGAAAAAAATTGTATACGAAAATGAAGAATTGAATTTACTTCAACATGCTTTAAATATTGAAGATGGAATAGAATTTTTAAGGTATAATCGAGTGGTGATTGCGACGGATGCCGATGTAGATGGGATGCACATTCGACTTTTACTCTTGACATTCTTCCTTCAATTCTTTCCCGACTTAGTGAAAAATGGGCATTTATATATTTTGTCAACACCTCTATTTAGAGTAAGAGATAAACAAAAGACCTTCTATTGTTACTCTGAAACAGAAAAACAGGAGGCCATAGGGAAATTGAGGGGAAAACCTGAAATCACAAGGTTTAAAGGACTTGGGGAAATATCACCAGATGAATTCGGCGATTTTATAGGTGAAAACATTCAGCTTGAGCCTGTGTTCTTGCCGGAAGGTTCAAAGATAGAAGAAGTTCTTAAATACTACATGGGCAAAAACACTCCAGAAAGACAGAAATTCATCATCAATAATCTCAAGGTAGAAGAGGATGTTGTAAAGGAAAATGAGGTGATTGATTTAGAAGAAAAAGTAGAAATAACTGCAGAGTAAGGTATAATCTTCAGGTGAAAAGCTGACTTTTTGTCTTGACATTAGTCTATGAAGTGCAAGAATGTCGGTATCCGATTTAAAAATTGGAGGTGGAATAATATTTGTCATTCTTTTTGTTGAAAATACGAAAAGAGATGTTTGACAAAAAAATAAAATTAGCAGGAAATAGAGATTTCATTCCGATGTTTAATATTCCAGATGATAATCCCGAAAAAATAAATCCAGAAGAACTTTCTAAGCACCTACCAATTGTTGCATTACGAAATACCGTACTTTTTCCAAGTGTAATAGTACCCATTACGGTTGGACGAGATAAATCACAAGCTGCAATCAAAGCTGCCTTGTCAAGCGATAAAATATTGGGTGTGGTATCACAAATTGACAGCGATATTGAAGACCCTAGTGAAGATGAGTTATTTCAAGTTGGGGCTTACGCCAAAATTTTGAAACAAATCAAAATGCCTGATGGTTCGATAACAGTCATATTAAGAGGTCTTGAAAGATTTGAAACAATATCCTTTACACAATCCGATCCTTACCTAGAAGCTAAAGTTGCACCTCAGATTAATGAGGACGCTTCTAACGATCTCGAATTGAATGCCTTATCTACAAGTATACGAGAGATTTCTCATAAAATCATTGATCTCTCGCCACAGCTGCCAAAAGAAGCTACGATGGTATTGGATAACATCAACGATACTGATTTCTTATTCAATTTTATTTCCAGCAATCTGAATTTATCTGTTAATGAAAAACAAAAGATTCTAGAACTTAGAAATCCGAATGCAAAAGCTGAAAAGATTCTTTCAAAATTAAATGAAGAGCTTCAATTACTTGAAGTTAAATCACAAATTGAGTCTAAAGTTCAAGGCGATATCAATAAACAACAGCGTGACTTTTTATTGAATCAACAACTAAAAACAATACAAGAAGAGCTCGGACAAAACCCGAATAAGGAAGAACTTGCAGCCATAGAAGCAAGAGCGGAAGAGAAAGATTGGCCAGAAGAAATAAATAAAGCATTTCACAAGGAATTGGCTCGAGCCAAAAGGACTAATCCACAAGTGGCAGAATATTCAGTACTTTTAAATTACCTTGAACTAGTACTTGATTTACCATGGAATGAATATTCAGAAGACAACTTCGATTTAAAAGAAGTTCAGAAGATTTTAGACAAAGATCATTATGGACTAACTGAGGTAAAAAAACGTATTCTTGAACATTTATCTGTTCTCAAATTAAAAGGGAACATGAAGGCACCAATCCTCTGTTTGGTGGGACCTCCAGGAGTAGGTAAAACCTCATTGGGTAAATCAATAAGCAAAGCGCTTAACAGAAAATTTGTGCGAGTTTCTTTGGGAGGTTTACATGATGAAAGTGAATTAAGAGGGCATCGTAAAACTTATATAGGTGCAATGCCAGGTAGAATCATTAAATCAATCAAAAAAGCTGAAACCAGCAATCCTGTTTTCATTTTGGATGAAATTGATAAAATTGGTTCAAATTTTAGAGGAGATCCATCATCTGCTTTACTTGAAATTCTTGATCCAGAGCAAAATGATAGCTTTCATGATAACTATTTGGATCTTGAGTATGATCTAAGTAAAGTTTTGTTTGTAGCTACTGCTAATTCTTTAAATACCATTCAACCTGCATTGAGGGATCGGATGGAGATCATCCCATTGGAAGGTTATAGTGTTGAAGAAAAGATAAAAATTTCAGAAAATCATCTGATAAAAAAGCAACTTGAAGAACATGGGTTGAAAACAGAAGATGTTCGTTTTAGCCCACATATACTTGAATACATCATACAACATTACACAAAAGAGAGCGGCGTTCGAAACTTGAGTAGGAAAATCGCAGGTATCATGCGAGGAATTGCGAAGAGAAAAGCGTTTGAAGAACCTTATAATATAGAGATTCAACAATCTGATATAGAAGATATTTTGGGACCTACTATTTTCGATAATGAAAAATATATAGAACAACAAGTACCAGGAGTTGCTGTAGGTTTAGCGTGGACACAAGTAGGTGGGGATATCCTGTTTATAGAAGCAAGTGGAAGTACCGGAAAAGGCAAATTAACCTTGACTGGGAATTTAGGAGATGTGATGAAAGAATCGGCAACAACGGCGTTATCTTTTATAAAAAGCAATGTTGAACAGCTTGGTTTAACAATCGAAGATATTCAAAACAAAGACATTCATATTCATGTCCCTCAAGGAGCGATTCCCAAAGATGGACCAAGTGCAGGTATAACGATGCTATCTGCTATCACATCTCTACTAACCGGCAAACCCATACGAGAGAAATTGGCAATGACTGGAGAAATAACATTAAGGGGTAAAGTACTTCCTGTAGGAGGTATTAAAGAGAAAATACTAGCTGCAAAACGAGCTGGATTAACAGATATATTGCTTTGTAAAGACAATAAAAAACATGTAGAAAAAATTGAATCAGACTTCATTAAAGGACTTACATTCCATTATGTAGACAATATGATGGACGTTCTTAAAATTGCTATTGGATAAGTCTGCAATTAGCAAATTGCGTTAAGTTCAAGTTAAAAGTTGCGTAACTAAAAGAACTAATCTATTTTAGTGACGTTCGATAGATATAAATCGAAATCTATGAGGCAAAAGCTAATCATATTCATTCTTTGCATTTCATTTTCAATTGGGGCTTTCGCCCAAATGCCAATTGATTCCGCAGAGGTTATTCAATTTTCTGGTGCAGTTATTACGGCAGATGAAACAGGAGATATGATACCGTTGCCATATACTAACGTTGCCGTAAAAGGAACACGTAGAGGAGCTGTTTCGGATCAAGAAGGCTTCTTTTCTTTTGCAGCATTGCAAGGTGAAGTTGTGACGTTTTCTAGGATTGGTTATCAAACTGTAGAATTTGAAATACCCGATACGTTAACAAAGAATTTATATTCATTCATACAAATTATGAGTGAAGATACGATCTTACTTCCTGAAACGGTTATTTTCCCTTGGCCCAGTCGAAAACACTTTGAAATAGAATTTTTAGCGATGGATGTCAGTGATATAGAGCGGGAGGCAATAGAACAAAATCTATCAGAAGATAAGATTGCATTGCTGAGAGAAAACATGCGTGCTGATGGTGGCGAAGCCGGCCGAATGGTCCTCAGTCAAACAGCTTCTGATTTTCGATATAGTGGACAATTTAAGCCACAAAGAATTTTTGATCCCTTAGCTTGGAATCAATTTATAAAAGCATGGAAAAGAGGAGACTTTAAACAAAAGCCTTTTGAAAAACCTGTTGAAAAAGAGTCTGCAGTTGATAAAAAACGGGCAGCTAATAATCCTTTCGAGAAAGGAAACAATTAGAGCAATTGTCTTTTAAATTAGAGGTATATCAATTTTTACTCAAAGGATAGCAAGGACCCTATCGCTATATTGCTGCATTTTCTTCTGCCTTCGAAATAGGAGGCATCGTATATCGTTCTACGAAAGACTTCATTTCATCAACCATGTCTGGAGAACCAATTGCAATAGTTGTTCTTTGATGCAAGTGTTCTGTAGGAATATCAAGAATTCGATTCAGTTTACAATTCATAGCTTTACCTCCAGCTTGTTCTACGATAAAAGATAAAGGATTGCATTCATATAACAATCTCAATTTACCCTGTGGATACTTTCTTGTATTTGGGTACAAGAAAATTCCACCTTGAAATAAAATTCGGTGAATATCAGAAGCCATGGATCCAATATATCTTAATCGAAGATTCATATCGCAACAATAATCTATATAGCGTCTCATTTCGACATCAAATTTCAAGTAGTATCCTTGATTGACTGAATAGTAGTTTCCTCTTTTCGGAATTTGAATATTTTTGTGAGACAAACAAAACTCTCCTATTGTAGGGTCTAGTGTAAAACCATTTACACCATTACCAGTACTATAAACTAATAAAGTAGAAGTTCCATATAATACATAACCTGCAGCTACTAGGTCTGAACCTTTTTGGAGAAAATCATTTAATTGTACATCTCCTTTCTTATCTGATTTTCTTCTATAAATCCCAAAGATAGTTCCTACCGAAACATTCACATCAATATTGGAAGATCCATCAAGAGGATCAAAGACGACTACATATTTTCCATTTTGACCATCGATGCCATCCACTTTTATGAAATCTTCATTTTCTTCAGAAGCAATTCCGCAACACTCTCCGCTATTTTGAAGACAAGAAATTAATTTTTCATTGGCGTAAATGTCCAGTTTTTGAACAACATCGCCTGATGCGTTCTCGACTTTAGCGGCTCCTAGAATATTTAACAATCCAGCCTTATTAACTTCTCTGTTGATTATTTTTGCTGCTACACCAATGTCTCTTAGTAAGCCAGTTAATTCACCAGTAGCATACTGAAAATCTTTTTGTCTTTTGATGATAAATTCATCTAATGTGACGATCTCATTCATTTTAGTCTTGTTAGTCCCTATGTAAAAGTAAAGAATTACATGTTCAATTCCACTTGTTCGGCAACATGATTTGCTTTAAAGTTTTCATCAAATGCTAACAACAGCTTTTGTGCTGTTTCTGCATATGCTTTCTTATCTGCCCAAGTATTTTGAGGATTAAGAATTTCGGATGGCACTCCCTCGCAAGTTTCAGGAATATCAAGACCGAAAAATGCATCTTGTGTAAACGAAGCATGCTCCAAAGTCTCGTTGAACACGGCCTGAATCATAGCTCTCGTATATGGCAATTTGATTCGACTTCCTACACCATAGGAACCGCCATTCCAACCTGTATTCACAAGCCATACATTCGTATTATGTTTCTCCATTTTTTCTCCTAGCATTTTCGTGTAATACGAAGGCTTGAGCGGTAAAAAAGGAGCTCCGAAACAGGACGAAAATGTCATTTGTGGTTCTTTTACTCCAAGTTCCGTACCTGCAACTTTTGCTGTGTAACCAAGTAAGAAATAGTACATTGCTTGGTTGGTATTTAATCTAGAAATAGGAGGTAAAACTCCGAAAGCGTCACATGTAAGAAAGAATATATTTTTAGGATTTCCACCTACTGAAGGTTTCATTATATTGTCTATATGATGAATAGGATAAGAAACTCTCGTATTTTGCGTAATATCCGTATTGCTGAAATCAGGCGTGTTCGAATTCTCTTTAAAACCAATGTTTTCAAGAATCGCTCCTGGCTTAATTGCATTGAAAATTTCAGGCTCTTTTTCTGCAGTGAGGTCAATACATTTCGCATAACATCCACCTTCGAAGTTAAAAACCCCTTGATCAGACCATCCATGCTCATCATCGCCTATTAGTTTTCGATTCGCTTCTGTAGAAAGTGTTGTTTTACCTGTTCCAGAAAGACCAAAGAAAACAGCTGTATCTCCATTTTCTCCCACATTTGACGAACAATGCATTGGTAGAATATCATGATGTAATGGTAACGTATAATTTAATACAGAGAAGATACTTTTCTTAATTTCTCCAGTATATGCACTTCCTCCTATTAAAACAACTTTCTCAGCAAAGTTTACGATTGTAAAATTGTGTTGACGCGTACCATGTTGATCAGCATTAGCTTTAAAATCAGGTAAACATAAAATCATCCACTCAGGTGCAAAAGAAGACAATTCATTTTCTTTCAAGTTATGAAACATGTTGTGCGCAAACTGACTGCTCCAAGGGAATTGTGCAATTAATCGAACGTTTAATTTGTACCGTTGATCAGCACAAGCATAAACATCTTGAGCATATAATTCTTTATCCTTTGCGTAATCAAGCATATCATGAAACAAAACATCATAATGCCTAGGAGAGATAGGCTGATTAATTTCATTCCAATCAACTGTTTTTTCGGTAATGTAATCGTTAACTATAAATTTATCTTTTGGAGATCGACCTGTAAATTCACCAGTTTTAATAACTAATGCACCACGGTCTGATAATATTCCTTGATTTGTTTCGAGTGATTTTTGAGCAAGCGTTTCAGGATTGAGGTTCCAGTTGAGTTTTTGGCAGGTTAATTTGTAACCATTTCCAAAAATACACGAGTTGCCTTTCATAAATTACGAATTTAGCGTTGTCAGTATAAATTGATTGTTAATAAAAAAATGCAAAACCCATTTTCTTTTAAAGTTAACACAAAATTCAAAAAAAAATTTTAAGAATAATAATCGACGCAATATTTTATAGTGCGCAGATTACCTTTAAAACTATAAAATTGTTATCATAAATTTGGCAATTCAGTAAAAACGCAGATTTTCCGTATTGTCATTCAACGAAACACTAGTCAAAATAACTTTTTTTCGAAATATTGATTTTTTTTCATTTGTGTCAACTTTGATATAGTAGTAATTAAAATTATGAATCTCGGAATGCACAAAAGAAGGTCTAAATGAAGATTGAGTTGGAAATGAAATTACCTATTCTAATTTGATTTATTAAATAACGTGAATAAAAAAACCTTTAACAATCAAGTGTTTAAAATACATTGAACTAAGAACTAGGAAACCCGAAATCAAGCCATCAAGAACTCATTTTGGGCAAGTGAAGTAAAACGAAACGCAAGCCCCAAATTCAATATTAAGTCAGTTGTTTCTTTATATTTGTGTCTCAAAATCAAAATCACAAAGAAAAGGTGAAAGTAATAGATCATTTACAAGCATCTAAAGAAGAAACGCTCATTTCGTTCGAAGTCCTTCCACCTCTTAAAGGAGGAAGCATAGATAGCATATTCAATTGTTTAGACCCTTTAATGGAATTTAAACCACCCTTTATAGATGTCACGTATCACAGGGAAGAATTTGTATACAATCAGCGACCAAGTGGATATTATGAAAAAACAGCAATCCGAAAAAGACCAGGCACCGTAGGTATTTGCGCATCTATTATGCATCGATATGGAGTGGATGCAGTTCCTCATCTTATTTGTGGCGGATTTTCTATAGAAGAAACGGAAAACGCTTTAATTGATTTGAAGTTTTTGGGAATAGATAATGTATTGGCTTTAAGAGGAGATGCTCGACACTTCGAAGATAAATTTGTTCCAGAACCCAATGGTCATAAATATGCCGTTGATTTGGTCAATCAGATCACGGATATGAATAATGGCATATATTTAGATGCTTCCATTGAAAATGGTTCTAAATCTGAGTTTTGTATAGGTGTTGCTGGATATCCTGAAAAGCACTTTGAATCTCCAAATCTTGAAGTGGATTTAATGTTTACCAAGAAAAAAATAGAAGCAGGGGCAGACTATATTGTTACGCAAATGTTTTTTGACAACAAACGATATTTCAAATTTGTCGATGCATGTCGAAATGCAGGTATTCATGTTCCTATAATTCCAGGTTTAAAACCTCTTACAAGAGACTATCAACTTAATTCCATTCCAAGAAGATTTTTTATCGATATGCCAGACGAATTAGCTAGTGAAGTACTTAAAGCTAAATCTAAAGACGCAGTAAAAGAAATAGGAGTTGAATGGTGTGTCGCACAATCTAAAGAACTTAAACAAGCAGGCGTTCCATGCTTACATTATTACACTATGGGAGATTCTACAACTACAAAAAAAATAGTAAGTGCATTATAAATACAGCACCTTTTTATATTTATATATTTACATCTTAATCCACAACAGTACTCAATCAATATCATGTTAGAAGTCAAACTATTCTCTGGAACTTGCTCTAAAACACTAGCAAATCAGATCAGCGATCACTATGGTTATGAACTTGGTTCACTTGACATAAAGAAATTTAGTGATGGAGAAATGCAAGTCATCATCAACGAATCAGTAAGAGGAAGTTATGTATTCTTTATACAATCGACTTTTGCACCTGCTGACAACTTACTTGAAATGCTATTGATGATAGACTCAGCTAAAAGAGCTTCAGCTGGTTATATCACCGCAGTAATTCCATATTTTGGGTATGCAAGACAAGATCGTAAAGACAAACCTCGAGTCCCAATTTCTGCAAAATTGATGGCAGATATAATAGAAGCGGCTGGTGCAAATCGAATTATGACAATGGATTTTCATGCCGATCAAATTCAAGGATTCTTTAATATTCCTGTGGACCACTTAAAAAGTGAAGCAATTTTCATCCCACACTTAAAGAAGATGAATTTAGACAACACCATATTCGCATCACCTGATGTAGGAGGTGTTAAACGTGCAAGAAACTATGCAAAATACTTTGAAAAAGATTTAGTGATCTGTGATAAAGAGCGAAGAATAGCAAATGAAGTAGCCAACATTACTGTGATAGGTGAAGTCAAAGGAAAAGATGTCATTTTGGTAGATGATATAGTTGACACAGCAGGAACTTTGTGTAAAGCTGCTGATGCCCTGATTGAAAAAGGAGCTAAAAGTGTGCGTGCTTTGTGTACGCACCCAGTATTGTCTGGAAAAGCTTTCGAAAATATTAAAAATTCTAAGCTTACAGAACTTATTGTAACTGATACAATCCCTCTCAAACAAAAATCATCAAAAATAAGTGTTTTATCTTGTGCTAAGTTATTCGCAAGAGCAATTCGTAATACACATGAGTATAAGTCAATTGCAGCCTTATTTGTTGAATAAAAATTTTTAAATTCGTATCGAAATATCCAAATAATAAATCTATCTTTGCACTCCGTTTTGAAAAAGGTCTGAATTAGACCAGAAAATTGCTATTATGGAAACCATAAATATAGAAGGAACATCAAGATCAATAGGATCTAAATCAACTAAAGATATTAGAAAAGCTGGACAAATACCATGTGTATTGTACGGACAAGATGGAACAAAACACTTTGCAGTAACTCCAAATGCAGTTAAGCAACTTGTTTATACTCCTGATTTTAAGTTAGCTGAAGTTGATATTGACGGTACAAAAGTGAAATGCATATTGAAAGATATTCAATTTCACCCTGTAAAAGATACGATTCAGCATATTGATTTTCTTCAATTAACAGAAGGAGTGCCTGTAAAAGTAAATTTACCGTTGAGGACTAAAGGTGAATCTGAAGGAGTAAAAGTAGGGGGTAAATTACTTCAGCAAGTAAGAAGGGTATTGGTAAAAACACTTCCTGAACATTTAGTTGATGAATTATACGTTGACATATCTAGTCTTAACCTAGGTCAAAGTGCAAGAATTCGTGACATCGAGGTAAATGAAAACATGCAAATCATGAACCCACCAGCTACACCAGTAGTAATGGTTGAGGTACCAAGAGCATTAAGATCAGCACAAGCTCAAGCAGAAGCAACTGAAGCTACTGCTGAATAATATAAAAGATTCAAACATTGAAAAGACCTTCTTTAATTAGGAAGGTCTTTTTTTTTGGGGTTTAACCCCAAAAAACTCTTACTAAGGCATTTACATCTCGATGAATCATGTATTTTTAACGTATGAATATTGCTTGGTTTCAATACAATATAGAATGGCTCAATCCAAAAGCCAACTTCAATAAAATAAAACATGCACTTGACCAACAAGATACCTCTATTGATATTCTTGTATTACCTGAGATGTTCGACACAGGATTCGTTATAAATCCAAATGAGATTCAAAATCGGAATCAAGAAAAAGTGCTTGAAAACTTAAAAACTATAGCCAATACATACGATGTAGAAATCATGTGCTCCACACTATGGGAAGAAGGAGGAAAGTTTACGAATAGAGCTTTTTTTATTTCAACAGAAGCTGTTGAAGTGTATGATAAAGTTCATTTGTTTTTACCAGGTGGAGAAGGCAAATACATACAGGCAGGTAAAGAAAGAAACATCATTCAATCAAAAAACAAGATCAAGGTTTTACCACTTATTTGTTATGATTTAAGGTTTCCTGAAATTTCAAGAAACCATGGAGATATCGACCTTTTAGTTTATAGTGCTTCGTGGCCAAAAGCACGAATTGCACACTGGGATACCTTATTAAGAGCTAGAGCAATTGAAAATCAATGCTTTGTACTTGGTGTAAATCGACTAGGCACTGACGGTAACGGCTGGCAATTTACAGGCCACTCCCAATTATTCGATTTTACAGGCAAACAAATTGACGCTTTCAAAGGAAAAAAAGACTTCACGATGGAAGGGTTGCGTATTGCTTCAATAGACTTTTCCGAGATGCATATGTATAGGTCAAAACTTCCATTTCTAAAGGATATAAAATACAAGTTAATGGAACCTTGAAACCAACTATTTATTCTACTCTCCTTTTCTTGATTGCATGGATCATAGAAGTATTATGAATTTTACTGTCAAGCCAAGAAATAATATCCAAGTATAAAAAAGGTCTTCTTTCAAATCGTTCTTTTTCAATTTTAGATAAGGTTTTCTGTAATTTCATAAATTCTGATTTTACAGATCTTTGCTTCATAAGAGGTGTCTTTCTGATAAATCCTAAAATCGCCCGATGCACTTTCTCCAGTTCACCCATCTTCAACAAAAACCTAAATACAGATTTTATTTTGTACATGACCAATAGCTCATTTCCTTGCTCATAATGGGCAATGAGATTCAACACTCTGGAAAAACACTGGATATCAATTTTCAATCCAGGCTGATTGGCCATCTCCACAAGATTCAGATAAGTAATCGCATCATTGTATCTACCGACCCCAAAATACACACATGCAATTTTATAATGAAACGTCATGATACGTGTAGCATCCCACGGATATGTCTTTTCTCTTATTACAGATGACAATTCTTCCACAAGTTCTATTCCTTCCTTATAATTTATGGTTAAAAAAATTCTATTGACCCCATGAAAATATTTAAATAATTGCAATTGACCTTTTTCATTATTTGACAATCGTAAGGATTGATCCGAGTTGAAATTATATAATTTTTGAAATGCATACTCAAACTGTCTTTGTTTTCCAGCGATAAACAAAGCATTCAATACATTATGTAATCCTTTCAAATAAATCACAGTTGCTGGCCCTTTCATAGAAGGATAAGCATCATACAGATTTACCCATCGTTGTGCATATTTATAATAATTTAAAAAATCTTGAGCCATATAATAAAACCAAACATAGCTTTGGAAAAGATTCAACTTTTGATAAAAATCCATCTCTTCGATCCTGAATGATGGCAAAAGAGAGTGAAAATAAGTCTTCAATTCAATAAACTCTTTTTCATTTTTTACATATCCTTTCTCAAGATATCTTGCATAAAGAAGCAATGATAAATTGGATAATGTATTGGTTAATTCCATCGAATGAATCATTTCAGCGGAATCTTTAGCCAATTGATATGCTCTAATGGACATGCTTTTTGTAACATGCTGGGATTCTATCTGTTTTTCAAAATTTAATGCTAAATAAAATAATGGCCTTAAATGAATACTTGCCGCTATTTGCTTAACAGATTGCAACATTTTAATACTTTCTCGATATTGCCCTTTAGCATACAATACTTTTGCAAAATCAAATTTCTCTCTAGCTTTAATTTCTTGGTAATGTTCTTTATTAATGTCACGTAATGATCTAAGAATTGCTTTACTTAGATTGGCTTTTAGGTTTGACAATTGGGATCTTTTAATTCCAGGTATATGCTGAACAATATGATCTGGAACCCACATTTTATAGTGTATTAAATAGTCAAACAACTTCACATAGAACTTATTTTTGTCCCCTATTTTATTGGACATTAACTTAAAATTTCTTTTTTCGGTTTTGGACAAAGAAAATATGAGTTTGATAAGAGCTTCAGAAGATAACATATGAACTATTGAAATAAATGCAAAAGTAACCTTTATCTTTGTAAATTGTAAAATATTTAATATAATCAGTTATTTATCAATTACTTAAAATACAAATTTTAATTTAGAAACTGTAAGACTTTGATATATTTAGCTCCTAAAAGGTAAAGGGTACTCCTAGATTTGTTGTTCAAGATATATACAAGCTATGGCAACAGATAAGATTGATATTTTTGACACAACTTTAAGGGATGGTGAACAAGTACCAGGGTGTAAACTAGATCAACATCAAAAAATGGTTATTGCCGAACGTTTAGACAACTTAGGTGTGGACATCATTGAGGCTGGATTTCCTATTTCAAGTCCAGGAGATTTTAAATCTGTTCAAGCTATATCGAAAATCGTACAGAATGCCATTGTATGTGGCTTGTCTCGATCAGTCGAAAAAGATATTAAATGTGCAGCTGAGGCGTTAAAATATGCAAAACGCCCACGAATACATACAGGTATAGGTACATCAGACATGCACATTAAATACAAATTCAATTCAACAAAAGATGACATTATTCAACGAGCATCGGCAGCTGTCAAATATGCAAAGTCTTTTGTTGAAGATGTAGAATTTTATGCAGAGGATGCAGGGAGGACTGAAAATGCATTTTTAGCGAAAGTATGTGAAGTAGCTATTAAAGCTGGGGCGACTGTATTAAATATTCCTGATACTACAGGGTATTGTTTGCCTCATGAGTATGGTGAAAAAATCCAATATTTAAAAGAACACGTAACAGGCATACATAAAGCAAAGCTATCTACACACTGTCACAACGACTTGGGTTTGGCCACTGCGAATTCCATAGCAGGTGTAACTGCAGGCGCTAGACAAATAGAGTGTACAATAAATGGAATAGGAGAAAGAGCTGGAAATACAGCGCTTGAAGAGGTTGTAATGATCCTTCAACATAGAATGGGACAGTATTATCATACTGAAATAAAAACTCCTCAATTAAATAATATAAGCAGAGCTGTTAGTGACATGATGTGTATGCCTGTTCAGCCAAACAAAGCCATAGTGGGCGATAATGCATTTGCACATAGTTCGGGCATACATCAAGATGGTGTTATTAAGAATAGAGCAAATTACGAAATCATTGATCCAAGAAGTGTAGGAGTAGATCATTCATCTATTGTACTTACTGCAAGAAGTGGACGAGCTGCTTTAGCTTATCGAGCAAAAGAAATTGGTTTTAATTTATTCAAAAACGAACTGGATATAGCCTATGAAAAATTTATAGAACTTGCGGATCAAATTAAAGAAGTTAAGGAAAAAGACCTTAAATTGATGCTTTCAAGTCTCTTTACACAGGTTGGAGTTTAAAATATGGGAAAAACATTATTTGATAAAATTTGGGATGCACATATAGTAACTACAGTAGAAGGTGGTAAACAAGTCGTATATATCGACCAACATTATATTCATGAAGTAACAAGCCCCCAAGCTTTCAATGGGTTAAAAACACGAAATATAGACCTTAGGAGAAAGGACAAAATCATAGCAACAACTGATCATAATGTCCCTACAAAAGATCAACACCTTCCTATTTCAGAACCTTTGTCTAGAAAACAAGTGGAAACGCTCCTGTATAATTGTGAAACTTTTGGAGTTACATGTTACGGACTTGGGCATAAAAATCAAGGCATTGTGCATGTTATAGGACCTGAACTTGGTATAACCAAACCGGGAATGACCATTGTGTGTGGGGATAGCCATACAAGTACACATGGAGCCTTTGGCTGTATAGCTTTTGGAATTGGAACCTCTCAAGTTGAACAGGTGATGGCTACGCAATGCTTGATATTGAATAAGCCGAAAAAAATGAGAATTACCATTAATGGCATTCTACCTAAAGGCGTTTCATCAAAAGACATTGTTTTATACATTATTTCAAAACTTACCGCATCAGGTGGAACCGAACACTTTATTGAATTTGCGGGCGATACAATTTCGACTTTGAGCATGGAAGCGCGAATGACAATATGCAATATGAGCATCGAAATGGGAGCTAGAGGTGGATTAATCGCACCAGATCAAAAGACTTTTGATTATATTAAAGGTCGAAAGCACGCACCAGATGAGGAGACATGGGAAGAAGCTATACAATTTTGGGAAACATTGTATTCTGATGATGATGCAGACTTTGATACAGAATATTCATTTAATGCTGAAGATATAGGACCGATGGTGACATATGGCACGAATCCAGGAATGGGTATTCGTATTATGGATAAAATACCGTCTGATAAAAACTCCAAAGCTCTTGAATATATGGGTCTTCGTACTGGAGAATCTTTATTGGGAAAAGAGATACAATATGTATTCATAGGAAGTTGCACCAATAGTCGAATTGAAGATTTAAGACAAGTCGCTCAATTCGTCAAAGGCAAACATAAAGCAAAACACATAACTGCATTAATAGTACCAGGAAGCAAAGCGGTAGAAGAACAGGCAAAAAAAGAAGGTCTTGACAAAATTTTTGCTGCTGCAGGATTCGAATTAAGAGAACCAGGATGTAGTGCCTGTCTTGGCATGAATGAAGACAAAGTTCCGGCTGGCCAATATTGTGTAAGTACTAGTAATCGAAATTTCGAGGGAAGGCAAGGTCCAGGTGCTCGGACTATACTAGCAAGTCCACTGACGGCTGCAGCGGCTGCGGTAGAAGGTAAATTAGTTGACGTAACAAATATGGTGTAAAATGGAGCCTTTAATAAATATTCATAGTTCAGCTGTTCCTTTACCTGCAGAAGATATTGATACGGATCAAATTATACCTGCACGCTTTTTAAAAGCGATTACAAAAGAAGGCTTCGGAAAAAATCTATTTCGAGATTGGAGATATGATAAAAACAATGATATCAAGGGGGACTTTGTATTAAATAATCCCATTTACAAAGGACAAATACTTGTTGCGGGAAAGAATTTTGGCTGTGGATCGAGTCGGGAACATGCAGCGTGGGCTTTATATGATTATGGTTTTCGAGTAGTTATTTCAAGTTACTTTGCTGACATTTTCAAGGGCAATGCACTTAATAATGGAATCTTACCCATCACTGTTTCTGAGGAAGAATTACATCTAATATTTCGCAGAATTGAAACAGACCCTGCTCATCATTTTGATATAGACCTCAAGAATCAGATACTTTCAATTGATGAAAAAACAAAAATTCTTTTCACCATTGACGCTTTTAAAAAAGAATGTTTGTTGAAAGGATATGACGATATTGACTTCTTACTAAGTCTTGACAAAAAAATCACTTCCTTCGAAGAATCACAAATCATTTATTAAATTACAGTAACATCAGATCAAGTATTGGTTATGAAAAAATTGGAAAAAATTACCATATTAAAAGGAGACGGTATTGGTCCTGAAATAGTTGAACAAGCAGTAAAAGTACTAAATGCAATTGCCCATACGTACGATCACTCTTTTTCTTATGATTACCAACTAATCGGGGCAAGTGCAATTGATGTTACTGGACATCCTTATCCTTCCGCAACACATAAATCTTGTCTTTCATCAGATGCTATCTTACTAGGGGCTATAGGTGACCCAAAATATGATCATGATCCACACATCAAAGTGAGACCTGAGCAAGGTCTTTTAGAAATGCGGAAATCCTTAGGCTTGTATGCTAACATAAGACCTGTTCGAATTTTTAAAAATTTGAGACATCTATCAGTGCTTAAGGCAGAGGTTTTACATAATGTTGATCTTATTATATACAGAGAGCTTGTAAGTGGAATTTACTTTGGAGAGAAAAAGAAAAGTGAAAATGAGGCACATGATGTTTGCTCTTATTCCAGACAAGAAATTGAAAGGATATGTACAATAGCCTTTGAGGCAGCTTATCACAGACGTAAAAAACTGTGTTTGATTGATAAAGCCAATGTTTTGGAAACTTCAAGACTATGGAGGGATGTCGTTCAAAAAATGAGTCAAGCTCATCCAGAAATTGATGTTGACTATCTTTTTATTGATAATGCAGCTATGCAAATGATTCTAGCCCCTTCTCAATTTGATGTTATTGTTACATCAAATATGTTTGGTGATATCATATCTGATGAAGCAAGTGTCTTAGGTGGTTCAATAGGTTTACTTCCTTCTTCTTCAACAGGAAATCTAACGAATTTATACGAACCCGTTCATGGCTCATTTCCTCAAGCTGCTGGAAAAGATACTGCCAATCCCATCGCCACGATTTTATCAGTTGAAATGATGCTCAGAGACTTTGAATTGTTCGAAGAGGCAAATGCCGTATTGGATGCTGTGACGTATTGCATAGATAATGAATTCTTAACAGCAGACTTAATTGCAGAAAACGCAAAATC
>JAHDGD010000011.1:3861-6379 GCA_020627825.1 Saprospiraceae bacterium | reverse complement strand
CTATACCAAGCCTAAAGGCTAAAAGAAATCCCTTTAAACAGCTTTGCTATACTCCGTATTAATTTTTATAGGAGATAACAAAATACTGTCTTTCTCAAGAATGATGCGCTTCAAATCCGAAACCAATCCTACTAATAAAAAATGAAAATCATCGTGCATACCTGTTATGATTGTATTTCCAGCATCATGAAATAAGGTAAGTCTCACATGAAATTTGTTTTCCAGTTCGCTAGGTTTCTCACATTTCATGAGCAATAATGCGCTATTTTCAGTGCTATGCATAAGTTCTATAAAAGATTGTTGGATACAATCAGATTGCATAAAATCTAGACCAATATTTGAATCAATTCGTATGTCCATAATTGCTTCTTTTTTAGCATGTATACTAATAAGACGCTTATAAGTTCGATTTTATGTCGAAGAAAGTCAACATTTTAATAGAATTAATTGAAATTTAACATATTCGTAATCAATAGTTAATGCATATTTATTTTTAAATACAACCTTTTCCTTTCGATTAGGATATCAAATTTTATATGAAATATCAAACTGTTTTAACCCTCATTATACAGAATTTGTATTTTTGATTTCCATCATCTTTAATCAATCTTATAAATCTAGTGTATTCCAAATGAATACAATCAAAGACATACAATTTAAGAACAGTCAACATCCAACTTTTCAATTCGACTTTATAAAATTGGAAGACATTTTTACTCGAACCGATATGGATCATTCTCCTGATCAATTGCATCGAGTAGAATTCTACATCATTCTATTCATTGAAGAAGGCAGTACAAAACATACCATTGATTTCTTAGACTATCCATGTAAAAAAGGTACCTTATTGACCATACGCAAAGATCAAATTCATCGTTTTCATCCTTCACAATCTATAAAAGGTAAGCTTTTATTGTTTACCGATGAATTTCTTGTCAGCTACCTTGAACAAACTGAAAATCAAAAATCAATTTTAATTTTCAACGAATTAATTAGCAATCCTAACATACAATTATCCGATAGTGAGTTCACTTTAATTAATGAGATCATAAATAGAATGAAAGATGAATATTTCAATCAAAAAGATGAATTTGCTTTATCCATTATACGAAGTGAATTGCATATTTTAATTTCACATCTTTTCCGTATAAAGTCAAAAAATAAACATATTAATACTGAACGAAAATATCTTAAAGAATTTGTCAACTTGCAAGAACTAATTGAACAGCATGCATTTGAAACAACAAAAGTAAAAGAGTACGCACATATGATGGGTCGTAGCGAGAAAACTTTAAATACCATTACAAAAAACATAATCCATAAAACTGCAAAGGAGTTCATAGATCAAATTTGTATCAAACAAATCAAGCGTTTATTGATAAATACGAATTACAGTATCAAAGAAATTGCCATTCATGCAGGATTCGAAGAAACTTCAAATTTTTATAAATATTTCAAACGGCATACCAAATTGACTCCCGAAAAATTTAGATCACATTCATAAATTTCTAATTTCTACAGTCTTAATACGCTTTTTTATAAAACCTTAAGCTGTAATTCACTTCATCTTTGCATTGTGTTAATCAATAATTAATTAAATAAAGATGAAATCAATATTACAAGCATGTCTTTTAGCAATAACCTTACTATCAGTTAGTTGCAATTCACTAAAAGACTCAAATTCACAAAAAAAAGTAGAAATGGAATTATCGAACAAAGAAAAAGTAGTAGCGCTTTTAAACAGCTTCAATACAGGTGACCAAACTCCTATCTCTTATATCAATCCCGAAAAATACATTCAGCATAATCTTAGTGTCGGTGATGGATTAGCAGGTTTCGGAGAAGTAATGAAAAATGCTCCAGAAGGAGGATTTAAAGCAAATGTAGTAAGAGCCTTTCAAGATGGCGACTATGTTGTAGCTCATACTGAATATGACTTCTTTGGACCAAAAGCAGCTTTTGATGTTTTTAGATTTGAAAATGGCAAAATAGTAGAGCATTGGGACAACTTAACAGAAGTTACTCCTCCTAATCCAAGTGGAAGAACTCAATTTGACGGTGTTGCTGAAGTTTCTGATCTTGACAAAACGGACGACAACAAAAAAGTTGTTCAAAGATTTATTGATGAAGTGCTATTAAATGGTAAAATGGACAATATTACCTCTATGGTAAATCCAGGTCACTATCATCAACATAATTCAGGAGTTGCAGATGGCTTAGACGGATTAGGAAAAGCCTTCGAATATTTTGCTGCAAATGATATGGTAATGGTGTACGATAAGGTACATAAAGTACTAGGTCAAGGAAATTTTGTATTAGCAATGAGTGAAGGAAAATTTGGTAAAGCGCCTGGAAATCATGTTGCTTTTTATGACCTTTTCAGATTAGAAGATGGGTTAATTGTTGAACACTGGGATGTGATACAAGGAATACCAGCACAATCAGAATGGAAGAACGAAAATGGTAAGTTTTAAAATACGCATAGTCTTTTACAAAAAAAAGCCTCCTCAGCATAACT
>JAHDGD010000011.1:0-3761 GCA_020627825.1 Saprospiraceae bacterium | reverse complement strand
GTAAGTTTTAAAATACGCATAGTCTTTTACAAAAAAAAGCCTCCTCAGCATAACTGCTGAGGAGGCTTTTAACTTTATGAGTATACAATAAAATCTAATTCAATCTATTATTTTGACAAAAAGGTTATTTCTGTAATCAATATTTTCTTTTGTAATAGGATTTATAAAGTCTGCTCTTAATGGATATTCAATAAAAGCATTTGTGGTAAATGTTGATATGGTATCCATATTTTTCTGCATTTCAAAACTAGAGTAGTTATATTTTCGGATAGTATCTCTACTATGTTGAGTTAAAATTTTCTGAAATTCAAACGATCTATTTCGAGGTAAAAATAGGGTGTCTGTAATGATCAAACCGACTTTTTCAGTCTGGCAATTAAAACTTAAAAATCGATAAGAGAATCCTTTCATAGCTAAAACATGTACTATCGTCATTTTCTTTTGAAAATCTGATCTAAAAGGATTTTGAAGGATATTCATTAGAGAATCTTCTTCTTCATAATAAAGATCGTTCTGATGTCTTCTATTAAAAAGTGTGTCAATACAATAAATCGTTTTTTCAAAAGATGTTTTTTTTTCTATCTCTTTAATAAAAACATTGTAAATAGGTTTGATTTGTCTGTTCCATGGCTCAAAACTCTCAACATGTTTATTTTTCTTTATTTCATATTTAATTCCTTCTATAAGCATATTATCAAGTACCTTTTCAGCAGCATTATCTTTAGCGCATCCAATCAGAAAAATAAATAGTGAAATAGATAGAATATTTTTTATCATAATCATATAACTTCTCTATAATTATCTTATTGCTTTAGTGAATTCAACACCTTAGTTTAGCTTACAAAAAAAGCCTCCTCAGCATAACTACTGAGGAGGCTTTTTATCTATATGAATAATATGATAATTACTAATTCTACTTCAGCTAATATTATGCTGAAATATGATTAGTATTATAAATCAAATTTTATCCCTTGAGCTAATGGCACTTCATCACTATAATTGATTGTATTGGTTTGGCGACGCATATATGCCTTCCAAGAATCACTTCCACTTTCTCTTCCTCCACCAGTTTCTTTTTCTCCACCAAAAGCACCACCTATTTCAGCACCGCTCGTACCGATGTTCACATTTGCAATTCCACAATCACTTCCAGCAGCAGATAAAAAACGTTCAGCTTGCTTCAAACTATCTGTCATGATTGCTGAAGATAATCCTTGCGGTACATTATTCTGCATGTCAATAGCTTCTTCCAGCGTATTATATTTCATCAAGTATAAGATGGGTGCAAATGTTTCAGATTGTACAATTTCCATTTCATTGGAAGCTTCAGCAATACATGGTTTCACATAACATCCACTCTCATAACCTGTTCCTTCAAGCACCCCACCTTCAACAATAAAATTCGCACCTTCACCTTTTGCTTTTTCAATCGCGTTGAGATACATTTGAACAGCATCTTTGTCAATCACAGGGCCCATATGATTATGTGAATCCAGCGGATCACCTATGCGTATTTGGGCGTAAGCCTTCTTCATTACTTCTTTAACCTTATCATAAATACTACTGTGAATGATCAATCTTCTTGTTGATGTACATCGCTGACCAGCAGTACCCACAGCGCCAAAAACTGCACCTGTTAAAACAACATCCATATCCGCATTCTCTGTAATAATAATAGCATTATTACCACCTAATTCCAATAATGACCTGCCCAATCTTGATGCCACTTCAGCTGCAACAATTTTCCCCATTCGCGTACTTCCAGTTGCAGAAACAAGTGGAACATTATGATCTTTTGACATGTACTCCCCTACCTTGTAATCCCCATTAATCAAACAAGAAACACCTTCAGGAACATTATTGCGTTTTAATATATCTGTAAAGATTTTCTGACATGCTACTCCACACATAGGAGCTTTTTCACTTGGCTTCCAAACGCAGACATCACCACATACAAGAGCAATCATTGAATTCCAAGACCATACAGCAACTGGAAAATTAAACGCAGAAATAATCCCTACAATTCCTAGTGGATGCCACTGCTCATACATTCTATGTGCAGGTCGCTCACTATGCATTGTTAATCCATATAATTGTCTAGACAATCCTACTGCAAAGTCACATATATCAATCATTTCCTGAACTTCACCCCATCCCTCTTGCAAACTCTTTCCCATTTCATAACTCACTAAACGACCTAGCGCATCTTTGTTTTCTCTCAATGCTTCCCCATATTGCCTTACAATCTCCCCTCGTTGAGGTGCAGGCATCAATCTCCACGTTTTAAATGCTGCTTTAGAACTTGCAATTATGGCTTCATATTGTTCCTTTGTTGTGACACTAACTTCTCCTATTAATGCACCATCAACCGGACTGTAGGATGCAATATATTTAGAAGAAGACATAGATTCCACACCGGTCCAAGTACCATCATTCTTTGTTTCTAATTGTAATGTTTTTAAAAAATCTGTATTTGTAGCCATTGAAATATTTTTTTTGCAAAGGTACGTTTATATAAGCATTCCTGCTTATCATTTGCATAAACAACTAAAATAATTTTTAGTATTGGTCTGTATGTTTACCTATAAACTCTTCTTTCGAATTAAACCTCCACTTTATGCTGGAGTCTAATCGACAAACATTCATTTTATGAAACCCCTTTTAACCTTTATACTTATCTCTGTAATTTGGTTCACTTCTTGTCGCAAAGAGGAACCTATCATTGAAGATCCCATCGAAAAAATCTCCCTGTATTTCCCTGAGCCCAATAGTAGCAAATGGGAAACAACGACTCTAGATTCTCTAGGATGGAATGAAGAAGCAACAACTCAGCTTTATTCCTTTTTAGAAAATAATGGGACAAGGGCATTTATTCTCTTGAAAGATGGAAAAATTGTTCTTGAACAATACTGGGGAAAAACGATTCTGAACACAAGTGATTTCAATGAAGATAGCCAATGGTACTGGGCCTCTGCTGGCAAAACAATCACGGCAACTCTTGTAGGCATCGCACAACAAGAAGGTTTTCTTGATATCAACAATACGAGCTCAACCTATCTCGGTTCAGGGTGGACGAACATGCCTTCAGAAAAAGAAGCCTTGATCACTGTACAAAATCAATTATGCATGACTACAGGTGCAGACTATACTGTTTCTGCAACAGATTGTACTGACCCTGAGTGTATACAATATGGTGTTGATGCAGGTGAACAGTGGTTTTACCATAACGCAACATATACTTTACTGGATGAAGTTCTTCAAGGTGCAACGGGTGAAAATCTGCAAAACTTGACAAATGAAAAAATAGGAGATGTTATAGGAATGAACGGCAATTGGATTGAGCTGGGATACAATAATGTGTATTGGAGTACGGCACGTGAAATGGCACGGTTCGGATTGTTGATGCTAAATGAAGGACAATGGGGAACAACCCCGGTATTGCAGGACTCTTCGTACTATCACCAGATGGTTAATTCATCACAAGAACTGAATCCAGCCTATGGATATCTATGGTGGCTGAATGGTAAAAACTCGATTATTTACCCTACAATTCCCACATCTTTTAACCAAGAATTATCACCTGCTGCGCCTGATGATTTGTTTGCTGGAATCGGCAAAAATGGCCAATTTCTAGATGTCGTACCAAGTAAAAATATCGTTGTTGTACGTATGGGAGAAGCACCAGGAGACGATCTTGTTCCAACAACTTTTCATGATGAAATGTGGACGAACATCAATGCCATTATAGAACAATAATTTTT
>JAHDGD010000153.1 GCA_020627825.1 Saprospiraceae bacterium | reverse complement strand
CACTTATTATTCTCCATGGCTCATCAATAAAACGCTGACTTATATTTTTACCGCGTTTTTCGCATGATGCAACATAGGTTTTAACTATTGATTTCTTTCCTTTTACCCTCAATAATACTTGATATCCCGAACTAGAAAAATACATTTTATGAACATCAATATAGCTCGATAAATATCTTTTAAATAAGGATATACATTTTTCGATTTCTTCTTCTTTTTCAAAATAACAGTTTCTGGAAGAAGCCAAACTTTCAATTTTGTAATAGCCTCCACATTGTAGTTCGAATACGTTCATAGTCTGTTTCTCTATTAGTGTAATGAACCCATCATTTCGTTCCACTTTTTTACTGATAATTTTAAAATATTTTATAAAGTATTGTTAATAAGTGCTTTATGTCTTGTTTGAATATCGTGTTATATTATAAATAGTTTTAATATTATGAGTAGTTTTATTACCTTTCTAGTATTGATTTATCAATTCACATATTTTTTTGCTTTCCTTTTTGTAACTATATGAATTTCCGTAAAATGGCATGAATTTAATGATTGGTTATAGTCTTTATAATTCACTTGTCTACAAAGGAAAGACCATGGTATAGTTAATATGAGAACTTTAAGGAAGTGTTGATTTTGACTTAGTATAGGTCCGCAATAAAAATGTTAAGTGTATAATTCGGATTAAACCCAAATTATGCATTAAACAATCTATTACTGGAATAAATTACGCCAAAAACAACGCTTCGCTCGCGTTTTTAGATGAACTTTAGCAATGCTATGATAAATGTTTCAAATGGGTGATTGTATAGTATTTTTAACCCTCATAACAAAGCTCTAATGCATGATTCGGATTTAAGCATAGGCTTGTTAATAAGATTACAAAATAAAAAGAGGTCATCTCTATAAGAAATGACCTCCGTTTCATCGTAAAAGGATCGTTCTATTCGAAAATATATCGTAATCCTATTTGTGCTTGCCATCTAGAGCTTTGGATTCCACTGTCATCATAGAATGGTTCCAATCTATTTTCATCTAGATCTCTAAACAAATCATTATCCTCTCCTACTAATAAATTTGGATTAAAACTAAAGGTAGGAGTTAAAGTAGAATTTCCTTCTGAATCAACTTCAAATCCTTCAAAGTTGATGAATTGAACATCAGAAGGATAGAAAGATCTTAATCCCCAGTTTTTATTTAAAAGATTTGTAAAGTTGAATATATCAGCAGTAAACTGAAACGTATGACGTTTTCCTCCCGCGTTAATACTAAAGTCTTGAATTAATTTCAAATCCGTAACATTCGCCCATCTTCCCCAAGATGCATTATTTTCAGCATATCCTCCTCTATTTTGAGAAAGATAAGGATCTGCCTCTATTGCTGCGTCAAGTGCAGCCCATTGTTCTTCTGCAGATAATCCATCAGGATCTCCTACTAATATAATATCACTGCTTGTTTCAGGTATATAAATTAAAGAACGTTCTCTTGAATCTTCATTTGTAAGTCTTCCATTATCATTATAAATATAAGAATACGGAGAACCTTGAGAAATCTCATGGAATATACCTACAGTTGTTGCTATATTTTTAGTCCATTCAAATCTTTTCGCTACATTAAAAATCACTCTATGTCCAGCAGCAAAATCAGATCTTGTTAATGGCTGATCTACGTTTCTCCCATCCACAGTATTTAATCCTCTCCATTGTGAAGAATTCTGAGAAGAAGTTCCATCAAATACAGAATAAGCATCTCCATATGAGTATGCTAATGTTGTTGTCCATCCTCTTTTGAATGGCCTAGATACTGACGCAGTAGCATTATAAGAATACCCTTGATTCGTGTTGTATCCCAACATTATTCTTGCATAGGTAGGATCTACTTCATCTCTTCTATCGTAGTATAGTCTATCATCAGGTGTTCCTGTTAATCTCGTTACAGAAGGTTTTAGATTAACATTTTGATACGCAACATTTTGTAATGTTTTGGTATACATGAAATCTAAATTTGCAATTAAGCCCAATGGTAATTGTTGATCCAATGCAATATTTGTTCTCCAGAACTGTGGTAACTTAAAATCATTCGCAAATAAATCGATAGATCCACTTGGCGTTGTGTTTTCAAGATCAACTGGACCTGGAGATTGTGTTTGAATATCAGGATTAAACTCACTCACTGGGTTGATAAAACTAGCCGTATAACCTGCATTCAATCCATAGTTATTGTATGCCCCTCCTACCCATACTAGTGGAGCTCTTGAAGTAAATATACCCGTTCCTCCTCTAAGCTGTGTTTTTTGATCTCCAAATACATCGAAGTTAAAACCGATTCTAGGGGATACCTGTAAATTTGGTCTAATAAATGCACCTACTGTAGCACCTCCTAAATCGTATCCAGCTTCCTCAAGTAAAGGAATCGTATTTTCATTAAAATCTTCATTAGTAGGCGTATTTCCATAGAAAGGAAGGTCAAATCGAACACCAGCAGTAACTTTAAAATTATTATTTACTTGGTATTCATCCTGTAAGTATAAACCTAACTGTGTTGTTTGAAATTCAGCAATTGCTTCTGAATCATCTCCTGATACATTATCAACTAAAGAGTATACTCTTTGATAGAAAACAGGAGCTCTGTTGTTATAAAAATCATTAAAATTAGCATACTCATATTCTCCGTAGTTAAAAGCTAAGAATAAATTCGCTATGTCATAATATTCAACACTTCCTCCAACTAAAAATGTGTGTTTCCCTTTATATAATTCAAAATTATTTCTTAATGAAAAGATATTCTGTTGAAGTAAATTAGCTGTTGAAAATCGTTCCGAACCAAAAGTTATCGTACCACTTCCATCATTAATTTCTACGTAAGGAAATGGAGTCTGATATGGATCTCTATCATCATTTACATTCGTGTATGAAAGAACAAGATTGTTCGACATCGTACTTCCTAAAACCGAATTTAGCTCTAATGCTGTTGAGTTTGTAACAGAGTTGAAGAATTCCGAGCTGTTCAAAAATCTTATGTTTCTTGAGTTTGATTGAACACCTTCCAAGTTTCTAGCAGCAACATAGCCGTGCCTTAGTGATACTTTATGATTCTTACTCAAATTGTAATCAAACTTGAAGGTAATTTTATCACTATTTAAAAACCTCTCATTATTTGTGAAAGTACCAGGATCATATCCATAATCATTCATTAACTTATCTACTAAAAACCCAATGGAATCTCTAGCATCACCTATATAATCATCTTCATTGAATGGAAGAGGAGTTACTTCTCTTTGTATTTCAGCATTTAAAAAGAAAAATAACTTATCCTTGATAATGGGACCTCCTATTCTGAATCCAGAAGTTTGAGCAGTGAAATCAGATACACCTGTATTATTAAAAGTATCTCTGATAAAATTCTGATCTCGGTAAAAACCATATACAGATCCTTCCCAGTTATTAGTTCCTGATCTAGTAATCGCATTTATAGATGCTCCAGCAAAACCACCCAATCTTACATCAAATGGAGCTAGTGATACTTGAAATGTTTCAATTGCATCAACAGATATTGGAGATACACCTGTCTGACCACCATTGGTTCCCGATCCAGCAAGTCCGAAAACATCATTGTTGATTGCACCATCAATAGATAAGCTATTGTATCTATTATTCATACCAGCAAAAGAAATTTCGAAGCCATCATTCCCTTCACTTGCTGTAGATTGAGGTGTCAATCTAGTGAAATCCGCAACTGATCTTGAAACAGTTGGTAACGTTGATATTTGCTCTTCAGTGATGGTTGTTTCTGCTCCTGTTCTGTTACCATCGAAAATGCTATTTCGATCTGCGATGATCTCCACATCCGTTAAGGTAACAGCATCAGTTGACATCTCTACATTGATTCGATACGTCTGACCGAGTTGTAAGAAGATCCCTTCTTTTGTGTAGGTTTGATACCCAAGGTAAGTAACTTCAACCTTGTAAGGTCCACCTACTTTCATGTTCGGAATACGGTAAAATCCATCAACATTCGTTGTATTACCATAAACTGAACCACTTGGTAAGTGTGTCGCTACTACTGTAGCACCAATAAGCGGTACATTGTCAGCATCGACTACTTGTCCATTCATGGCGCTTGTTGTAACTTGACCATAAGCTACAAAACCTAGAAAAATCCAGATTAATGTAAGTAAATTTCTTTTCATTATAGTTTGATATTTAAATTATAAAGCAAATATGAGCTCCAAGATAAACGTATTTATTTTTTTTATATTAATAAATTGTTAATTTGTTAACTTGAAGTTAAGGAAAATAGCATGTCCCCTGCTCTATTTGGAATAAAGTCTTGTAGATAAGAAAGATAAATAAATGTTTAATTTCTTTTAAGAAAGGAAATTTTCAGCTAACATACAACGGGCACTTCCTCCACCAAGTGTTTCAATAGTATCTAGAATAGGTGCAATAATTTCACCATGTCGCTGAATGCGATTGATCTGATCTTCATTAAGAGACGTCAATGCTTGATTTGACATAATTACAAATCGATCTCCCGCTTTATTTTTAGCTTGAAGCATATTACCAGCAAATGAATTCATCTGTTTATATGTAATCTCTATTATTTCTTTATTGGACTGTTCCAATGATACACGTAGTTTTTTTTGTTCTTCTTCGTCCTGAACACTTTCCATGCAGATGAGTGCAAAGTTTTCTCCTAATGTCATCATTACATTGGTATGATATATTTTTTTTCCAGTTTCATCTAATGCGTAGAAAAACATCTTTTGATAATTCTTTAGCACACAAAACTTTTCTAATAATTCTATATTGGTACGCTCACTTAAACATGCATAAGCAATTCTATTTTCTCTATCCAAAATCATAGAACCTGTGCCTTCTAAAAACTTATGTTCATCTTCGAAATATTCGAAACCATATCGTTTTGTCTTATTCACCGTTGATGCAAGTGAGTTAAGAATATCATCTCTGCGTTCTTTTCTCCTAGATTCTGAATACATAGGATACGTAATGATTGTTCCATCTTCATGTGTTGTAAACCAATTATTGGGGAATATAGAATCAGGAGTAAAAGGGTCTTTTCTATCTTCAAAAACTTGAACGGATATTCCTTTATTTTCGAGTAAAGACACGAATTCATCGAATTCTTTTAATGCTTTACTTTGAGCAGCTGAACTATTTAAGCCTTCTATTTGTGATTGAAAAGCATTGTCTAGAGCTGTTTCTGGGTTGAACCCAAAATTAACAGGTCTGACCATGATGAGTTTATCTGTTATTTGATTCATAATTTTGTAGCTTCCAGTTTTAGTTTTTCTGACAATTCCTGTCCCAAATATTGATCAATTATAAAATGACCCAAATATAAAAAAGGTGTCAAAATTATAGCAATTACTGATTTATATATAAAATTAACCAAACCTATAGCAACAACTTTTCCTATTCCCCAATCTGCTCCTATATAAAAAGCAATAAACAATACAATAAAGCTGTCTATAAGCTGAGAAACTAATGTAGAACCAGTAGCTCTCAGCCATATATGCTTTTCCCCCGTTCTTTTTTTAATAGCGTGAAATACACGAACGTCAAGAAGTTGACCAATTAAGAAAGCCACGATTGACCCTATAATAATCCAAAGACCTTGACCAAACACTCTAGCAAAAGCACCTTGCATATCAGAAATTTTGGGCCCCGACCCTAAATTTCCACTTTCATATTGCCACCATTGATCAGGTGTTACATGAATGGCGATAAAAATGGCTATAAAAGCAAATAAAATAAGTACAACAGTGAGAATACTAAGAAATCGGACTCCTTTCTTTCCAAAATACTCATTTATTATGTCGGTCATTATAAATACAACTGGCCATATAATAACACCTGCTGTCATGGTTAAGCCAATATTTTTTGTTCCTAGGATTGACCAATCGAAGGTATCAAGACCAAGTACACCTTCAACAGAAAATAATTTAGTGCCAATCATTTCAGCAACTAATGCATTGGTAATAAATAAACCAGCTAATATGATAAAGAGACGATTGGCTTTAGAAGAAAGAATGTTGCTCATCATAATTGAACCTTAACTTGTTTAATAAGTTTAAACTGGTTTACATTTGTGCACATAAACAGGAATAATGGCTAAAATAAGTATAAATCTCAAAGAAGGAGCGATTAAAAAAGATGAAAATATTGTAGTAGGCATTGATCTGGGTACTACCAATAGCTTGGTGGCATATGTACAAGAAGATAAAGCTTTAGCAGTAAAAGGAAAAGATGGGAAAAATACGCTTGTACCTTCCATTATTCATTTTGATAAGCAAGATGTTATTGTCGGTGATAAAGCAAAGCTTATGCTTGTGGAAGATCCAGAGCATACCATATATTCAGTTAAAAGATTGCTGGGTAAATCATATGAAGATATCGAAGCATATCAACAAAATCTAGGGTACAGAATTATTGATCAAGATGATGACGCATTGGTAAAAATTGAAGTAGATGGGACCTATCACTCCCCTATTTCATTGAGTGCTGAAATATTAAAATACTTAAAGAAACGTATAGAAGAGGAATTAAACCAAGAGATTCAAAAAGTGGTGATAACGGTTCCTGCATATTTTAATGATTCACAGAGACAAGCAACACGAGACGCTGGAAAACTTGCTGGTCTAGAGGTATTGCGAATCGTAAATGAACCAACTGCTGCAGCTCTTGCCTATGGAATAGGATTAAGTCAAGAGGAAGAAAAAACAGTAGCTGTATACGATCTGGGTGGAGGAACGTTTGATGTCTCTATCTTGAATATAAGTGGTGGTATTTTCGATGTTATATCGACAAATGGAGATACTTTTTTAGGTGGAGATGATTTCGATAAAAAGATCATAGAGTTTTGGAAAAGTCGTTATTTTAGTACCAGAGAGGATTTTTATACCGATAAATCTTTTTATCAATCCATTCGTATCCAAGCCGAGAAAGCAAAGAAGATGTTAAGTACATCAAGTAAATTCACAACTAAAATTGGAAATCAAGAAATTCAACTGACGATAGATGAATTCGATGACATGATAAGAGGTTTAGTTGAGAGAACCATTGAATCGTGTAAGATGGCTATGGAAGATGCTGGGCTTTCGCCCAAAGATATTGATGAGGTCATTATGGTTGGCGGAAGTACCAGGGTGCCATTGGTTCGGAAAAGTGTGGGTAACTTTTTTGAACAAAACATTCATATTGATTTAAATCCTGACGAAGTGGTAGCATTAGGTGCTGCTGTTCAAGCAAATGTTCTAGCAGGTAAACAAGAAGGGGTGTTGCTCTTAGATATTACTCCTTTATCTCTTGGAATAGAAACAATGGGTGGATTGATGGATGTGATCATCAGTAGAAATACGAAAATACCTGCTTCTTTAGCAAGAGAATATACAACTTCAGTAGACGGGCAGAAAAATTTAAAAATAGGAGTCTATCAAGGAGAAAGAGACCTAGTTGAACACAATAGAAAACTGGGTGAATTCATTTTATCCAATATTCCTTCAATGCCCGCTGGAATTCCTAAGATACAGATTCAATTTATACTTGATGCTGATGGGATTTTAGTAGTCAAGGCCAAGGAGTTACGAAGCGAAGTTGAGCAATCTATTACAATAAAATCTCAATATGGCATAAGTGAAGAAGAAATGGCAAAAATGTTGCTTGATAGTATAAAAAATGCTAAAAGTGATATGACCGTCAAAGCCTTGAAAGAGGCAGTTAATGAAGGAAATAATATTGTTGTCAATTCAGAACGATTCCTTCGTCAACATTCAAGTTGGTTGTCAGATGAGCAAAAGAATAAAATGAGTTCCTTGTTGGGTGAGTTAAAAGAACAATTAAAAGGTGAAAATAAAGACCTCATTAATCAAGCAATGACAAGATTAAATGATTATTCCGCACCAATTGCTCATGAAGCTATGGATCGGGTTATTCAAAGTTCTTTAGGTGGTAAATCGGTAGATAAAATAGATACCTAAATCTATTAATAGTACTATTTATAGAACAAAGTTTCTTCAATATCCTAACTTTAGTTTTCATTAATAAGAAACATATGAAAACTTCGTTTATCTACATCTTTCTATTTTTAGTTGCTACTTCGGTTCAATTAAAAGGACAAGTAGAATTAGATCAATTCTTCAAAAAAGAATATACAAAGAAACTTAAGAAAAATGACGTGGTAGGTATGTCAATAGGAATAATTGACAGTGGAATGGTGGTACACAAACAAAATTTTGGTTACTCAAATCTTGAGAAAAGAATAGAAACGACTTCTAAAACCCCATACAAAATTGGGTCCATTTCAAAAGTATTTACTGGGATTGCGATTTTGAAATTACATGAATATGGAAAAATAAATTATAACAGATCAATCAAGGATTATCTTCCTGAACTGGATATAAAATCAAGATTTAATGACGAAAATACACTATTAATAAAAGATCTTTTATGTCATAGTGCGGGTATGCCAAGTGATATGATAAATGGCATGTTTTCTTCTGATCCAAAAGATTTTGATTGGGTTGTTGAAAAAATAAATCAACAATATATGACCGCACCTCCAAAATACGAGTTTAGCTATTCCAATTTGGGGTATGGTTTATTGGGCGAATTAATTGCTAGAATTTCAGGTCAAACGTATGTTGATTTTATGAAAAATGAGATTTTTCTACCCATGGGACTTGATGAAACGTATGTATTTGATGGCGAAGAACAATTATCAAAAGCATACATTAAAGGAGAACTATACAAACCTGATAGAATACGGGATCAAGCAGCTGGAAGTGTTGTTTCTACAATTGATGATATGCTAGAGTTTCTCCAATTTTTCATGAATGAAGGAAAGGTGAATGATAAACAATTCCTTTCAAAAGAAAGCATGAATGTTTTAGAAACTAATTTTTTAGAAGGAAATACTCTAGAGAATTCATTTGGATATAGTTTTGGCTTATTCTTACACCCATGTGAGGTAATAGAAGGAGATATGACACTGAAAGATACTTTAATTGAACATGGAGGTGATACGAATGCGTTTCATGCAAAATTTGGATACTTAAAGCATCAAAAAATTGGTGCCGTTACCTTAACAAATTCTAAAAGAGGCGGTGCTGTAAACAGTGTAATAGGGTTACTAAACTCTTACTTGAAAGAAACACAATCTGCATCATTTAAGCGGATATATGAACCTTTAGAAAGTATAGAAACGTCTTTAAATGATCCTTTAACTGAAGAAGAATTAAAAGGTCGATATGCCATTGTGAATTTTCTTTTTGACGTGGATAACAAAGAGAAAGTTAAGGCCAAATTAGCAGGTCAAAAGATTGTTTTAAAACAAAAAGAAAATGAAAACACTTACGGATTAGTTGCCAAATTATTTGGTTTTATACCTATTCCGGTAAAAACAGTTGAATTCGTATTTTTTGAACATGAGCATGATATTTATGTAGCTCAAAAAGACGTAAAAGGAGAAAGTTATTCAATCCTTGCAAAGAAAACAAAGGAATATACTCTACATCAAAATTGGGACCAATACTTGGGTGAATATGAAGTGATTGATGGAATAAAGAGTAATTTTGAAGAGTTGGAATTGAATGGGAATATATTATTATCAAAGAAAGATGATCTTCTTTTACTTAATTTTCCTAAAAATTATATGATTGAATCTGTTTTTTTAAATGGAGAAGCTCAAGATATGGCATATGGACTTGGAATAGGCCGAAATACGGGTTATAGTCTCACTATACTAGAAAATGGAAACTTAAGTTATATGGGCTATGAACTTAAAAGAGTAACACCATAGTTTTGTAATTTATTTCACACAGCATTATTCCTAAGAACTATTTTTAAGATGTATTCATCTT
>JAHDGD010000152.1 GCA_020627825.1 Saprospiraceae bacterium | reverse complement strand
TTACTTCTCTTCCCAACTTGCTTTTCAATACCACAATTGATTTTGAAATTAAATTTGCCTAGCTCAAGTTAATAAAACGCAGACATCACATTAGTTTTGGGGATGCTACATTTAGGAGTTTATTCAAGTTAATGTAGTGCAATTTTTCTCCTTACTTATGCTATGAGTTCATCTACTTGTTTGATGAGCAACTGCAATTGATCTGAACGTGTTAATCTCGTATTATCAATTAGGATTGCATCTTTTGCCTGTTTGAGAGGTGAGTCCGCTCTTGTACTATCAATTCTGTCCCGTTCCAATAGATTCTTTTCAACTTCTCTTAAGGTTGTATCATGTCCTTTCGATTCAAGTTCATCATATCTTCTTTTTACCCTTACTGCTAGATCTGAAGTCATGAAAAATTTAAGATCTGCATGAGGAAAAACAACAGTTCCTATGTCTCTACCATCCATGACAACAGATTTTCCTTCTGACATTAATCTTTGAAGAGCAACCATTTTTTTTCGAACAGCTGAAATTTTTGCCACCGGACTCACAATGTTATTGATTTTCTTTGTCCGAATAAATTTCTCTACAGGCTCATCATTTAAATGTATGATTTGTTTATCTTCAACATACTTAAATTCCAATGAAATATCGTCAAGTGCACGCTCAACTGCTTTCTGATCATGGATGTCAATATTCATTTTAAGAAAATACAAAGAGACAGCTCTATACATAGCTCCCGTATCAATATATACATATCCGAAATGCTCTGCTAACGCTTTTGCTAAAGTGCTCTTTCCCGTTGAGGAATACCCATCAATTGCAATGGTTACAGTTTTTAATGCTGACATCGAAAAATTGTTCTTTACCAAAGGTAATCTAATATAAGAGGAGTCTGAAACAAAATAGAAGTAAATAAAAAAGGATTTTGAAATGATCAAAATCCTTACTTTTTAATATTCGTCTTCATTAAATAAGAAATCATCCTTTCGAGGATAATCTGGCCATATATCTTCCATTGACTCATATATTTCCCCTTCATCTTCCATTGCTTGAAGATTTTCAATTACTTCAAGAGGAGCTCCAGACCTGATTGCATAGTCTATAAGCTCATCACGAGTCGCTGGCCAAGGTGCATCTTCTAAATGATGCGCTAATTCTAAGGTCCAATACATTTTTTGTAAAATTAATTGTTCAAACACTTAATACTTAAAGAACCAAAAGGGTTCCAAAATATGCTGCAAAACTATTATTTTTTTTAAATTATCCAATTTTTAATCTAAAAATTACGAAAAATGACGTAATTAAAATTTTCACTACTCTTTTTTACATTGAACTAAAGTGATGAGTCTCTTATTTACAGCTGATTACATCAACCATGGAATTCATACGCAAAATTCGAGTTAAAAGGTTTATGAAACAAATAAAAAAGCCATTGGGGGTGTAACCCAACGGCTTTTTTGTTCTGTAAGTAAGGCAATATCAAATGATCAACATTGCATCACCATAGCTATAAAAATTATATTTTTCTTTTATCGCTTCTTGATAAGCTTCCATAATTAATTCTATCCCTCCGAAAGCAGAAGCCATAATTACCAGACTTGATTTTGGCAAATGAAAATTTGTCAACATCATGTCTGCTATTGAAAATTCATGAGGTGGATAAATAAATAAGTTCGTCCACCCACTTGCTGATTTTAAATTATTTGTTGCACTTACTGCAGACTCAATAGAACGCATGCTTGTTGTACCAACTGCGCATACTTTCTTGCCAGCTGCTTTTGCTTTATTCACTTTTGCTGCACACGTCTCATCTATTTCAAAATACTCAGCATCCATTTTGTGTTTACTTAAATCTTCCACATCTATACTACGAAATGTTCCTAGACCAATATGTAAAGTAACTTCAGCAAAATCAACTCCTTTTATTTCGAGTCTTTTCATTAATGCTTTACTAAAATGTAAGCCTGCTGTAGGTGCTGCTACTGCACCTAGTTTTTTAGCGTAAATAGTCTGATACCGTTCAAAATCAATTGACTCCGGCTCTCTATCTATATATTTGGGAAGAGGAGTGTTTCCTAAGCTCTTAAGGATTGATTTGAATTCATCGTCAGATCCTTCAAAGAAAAATCGAATGGTTCGACCTCTTGATGTTGTATTGTCAACAACTTCAGCAACTAACACATCTTCTCCACTATCGTCTGTAAAGTATAACTTGTTTCCTACTCTGATTTTACGAGCCGGATCAACTAATACATCCCATAATCTTGATTCTACATTTAATTCTCGCAACAGAAATACTTCTATTTTCGCTCCTGTTTTTTCTTTAGTTCCAAATAAACGTGCGGGAAATACTTTCGTATTATTGAAGATCATTACATCATCTTCATTTACATAATCAATGATGTCTTTAAATATCTTATGTTCAATTTTGCCAGTTGCTCTGTCTACAACCATTAGCCTAGCTCCATCACGTTCCTTGGATGGATATTGCGCAATTAATTCCTGTGGCAACTCAAATCCAAACCTAGATAACTTTGTTCTCATTACTTCTATACTTTAAATCTCGAAAATGGACAGCAAAAATAGCAAAATATTTATTCTCCTTCACGTTGAGATTGTAGTCATTTATCATTGATTCTCATATCTTGATCGATTTAACTTTTAAACAACTTGGGATATTCTTATCTTAACGAAAATAAAGAGAAAATTTACGATAGTTTAATTTCCTAAAAGATTCCAATATCTATTGTTTTTGTTCTTTTACCAAAATTAAAACACTTGGTTTATAAAATTATTTACGAAAGCATCTTGCAAGGTTTGCATCAGTTAACAGCCAATAAGTTGAGAACCTTTCTCTCTTTATTGGGTATTACAATTGGTATATTTAGTATCATCAGTGTGCAATCTGCTATAGATTCTATGAAGGCTAGCATCAAAAGTTCGTTTAATGAACTTGGTAGTGATGTCGTATATATCGATTCCAATCCATGGGGCGACACAGAAGATGACTGGAGAAAGTACGAAAAATTTAAAGAACCTGACTATGACGATTACCTAGGGTTACAAGATCGATTAAGCAAAGCAAAACATGTTTCTTATTGCTGTTTTACTTCTGGAAGTTCTTTAAAGTTTAACGATTCTTCTCTTGAAGGTGCTTTTACTATGGGACCGACACACAATTTTGTGTACATGAATAACATCGAATTTAAGTCAGGGCGTTGGTTTACATCGAATGAATATGATATAGGGGCCAATAAAATCATCATTGGAAATACGATCGCTACTGAACTCTTTCAAGATATCAACCCTATAGGTAAATACATAAAGTATTTTGGGGAAAAGTATCAAGTTATTGGGGTGATCACCGAACAAGGTGATAATTTGTTTAGTCCTATTCCGTATGATATAGCTTGCCTTATTCCTTTGCCTAAGATGCGTCAATTCATTAATATAAAAGATGAACGAAATGGGCGCATAGTTAGTGTGAAAGCAAAAAACGGTGTTAGTCTTGATGAATTAAAGGATGAAATAATTGCTACCATGCGTGCTATTCGGACGTTGAGGCCAACTGAAGAAAACGATTTTTTTGTGAACAATATTTCTATGTTGGATGGGATTATAGATAGTGTATTTGGCGTAATGACGGTTGTAGGGTATATCATCGGACTTTTTGCATTGGTTGTAGGGCTTTTTTCAGTGGCGAATATAATGTTTGTTGTTGTAAAAGAACGTACTAGCATCATTGGTGTAAAAAAAGCACTGGGTGCCAAGCGTCGAGTGATTTTGTTGGAGATTCTTACAGAAGCCGTTATTTTATGTCTTGTTGGAGGAGCTATGGGAATCCTCATGGTTATGGGCGTATTGGAATTGATTTCTCGATTTACTGATTTTCCTATCGGATTAACTTTATTTAATACAATATTTGGCGTTTTAATTTCAGTTGTAACAGGTATTCTTGCAGGACTTCTTCCTGCTATTAATGCAAGCCGGTTGGACCCTGTGGTTGCGATAAGAGGGTAGGGGTGTAATTATTTGGAATGTCAAAACAATGTATTCTTTATAGGGCTTTCGCCCAAAATAAATAGCATTTTTTAATTGTGTGTAGGTTTTTTTGGCTTGCGCCCAAAATAAAAAAGATCTTTTGTGTGTAATGACCTGAGATCAGGTTAGTAAGTTTTTCATTTTTACTATAGAACAGGTAAGACCAAAAAAAAAGCTCATCGAATTCGATGAGCTTTTACAAATAGACTTTTTGTCTTATTTTACTTTATTTACAATCGCAGTAAATGTTTCAGGATGATTCATAGCTAAGTCTGCAAGTACCTTTCTGTTCAATGTAATATCATTTTTAGAAAGTGCGTGCATAAATTTGCTATATGTCAATCCATTCTGTCTTGCTGCTGCGTTGATTCTAGCAATCCATAATCTTCGGAATGCTCTTTTTTTGTTTCTTCTATCTCTGTAAGAATATTGAAGTGCTTTTTCAACAGCATTTTTGGCAACTGTATATACATTGCTTCTTGCACCAAAGTAACCTCTGGCTGCTTTTAAAATTTTCTTTCTTCTTCTTCGAGATGCTACAGCGTTAACTGATCTAGGCATAATTTAAAATTTTGTGATAAACGGGACTTTTATAGTTCTTTTGGCCGCTTTATCGTGTTACAAAATAGAATTACTTACACAGTAATCTTTTGATTCTTGGCTCATCAGCAGGAGAAACTAAAGCAGAACCTCTAAGGTTTAACTTTTGCTTTTTCGTTTTATTTCTCATCATGTGAGACGTAAACGCTTGGAATCTCTTTACTTTTCCAGAACCTGTTAATTTGAATCTTTTTTTCGCACTTGAGTGCGTCTTCATTTTAGGCATAATATCACTTTTTTTGTGAATTGGAACGCAAAATTAAGGAAATATAATGAATATAAAGAAGTATTGATGTTCTTTTTTAGTTGAGCTTACTCAATTTTTAAGAACAGGAAAATCAATGGATTCAGTATGTAAAAAAAGATTTTGGGCGTAAAGCCCAAAAACCTTACTTTCCTTTTTTCTTTGGGCTAACCATAACAATCATCCTTCTTCCTTCCATCTTTGGTAGAGATTCAGCCGCACCAAATTCCTCTAATTCTTGTAAGAATTTTAACAAAAGTAGCTCGCCTCTATCTTTAAATACAATCGTTCTACCTTTAAAGAATACATACGCTTTTACTTTAGCTCCATCTGCTAAAAATTTCTTCGCATGTCGTAATTTGAATTCGAAATCATGTTCATCTGTATTGGGTCCAAAACGAATTTCTTTGATGACCGTTTTACTTGTTTTGGCCTTCAATTCTTTTTCCTTTTTCTTCTTTTGGTAAAGGAATTTTTGGTAATCAATTATTTTACAAACTGGTGGATCCGCTTTTGGATTGATTTCCACAAGATCAAGGCCCATATCTTCGGCCCATTTTTTTGCATCTCGTGTATCAACGATTCCAGGCTCAAGTTTCTTGCCGGCAACGGCACTAATTTCTTCGAAATTATTTCCAACAAGCCTTATTTTTGGTAGTCTGATGCGTTCATTGATGCGCAGTTGTGGGGTATTGTCTTTTCGTTTGTCGTACCTTTTGAATCTTTTTGCCAAATGTTTAATTTTTTATGAATAATATGTACGTGTAATACTGACTGTTGCTTAACAACAGTATTGATTACGCTTTTTCCTCTTTTGTATTTGCTTTACCTTCTTTGATGATCAAACCCTCTTTATCTTTTTTTAGTTCAGCAATCAATTCAGTTCCTTCTGCTGGATTGTTATTTAAGATAAATTCAGCTAATGGATCTTCAATGTATTTTTGAATCGCCCTGTTCAATGGTCTTGCTCCAAATTGTGGATCAAATCCTTTTTCAGACACAAACTCTTTTGCTTTTTTATTCAACTTTAGTTTGTAGCCCATCTCTTCTAGACGTTGGTATAAATCTTTTAACGTTATATCAATGATCTTAAAGATGTCTTCTTGGCTTAAGCTATTAAATATAACAACATCATCAATCCTGTTCAAAAATTCAGGAGAGAATGTTCTTTTCAAAGCATTCTGAATAATTGCTCTTGAGTCAGTTTCAGAAGACTCTTTTCTTGATTTCGTGGCGAATCCTACACCTGTTCCAAAATCCTTCAATTTACGAACACCTATATTAGACGTCATGATGATCAAGGTGTTTTTAAAATCCACTTTTCGACCCATTCCATCGGTCAATTGTCCATCATCTAATACTTGTAATAGTAAATTGTAAACGTCTGGATGCGCTTTCTCAATTTCGTCAAGTAAAACCACTGAATATGGTTTTCTTCTTACCTTTTCGGTCAGTTGGCCACCTTCTTCATATCCTACATATCCTGGAGGCGCACCAATCAATCTACTTACTGAGAATTTTTCCATGTACTCACTCATGTCTATACGAATAAGTGAATCTTCTGTATCAAATAAATATCTTGATAGCGCTTTCGCTAATTCTGTTTTTCCTACACCTGTAGGTCCTAAGAAGATGAATGAACCAATCGGCTTTGATGGGTCTTTAAGTCCTACTCTGTTTCTTTGAATGGCTTTGGTGATCTTGTCAATAGCTTCGTTTTGTCCGATGACCATTTTCTCAAGATCTTTACCCATTCCTACAAGTTTGTTGCTTTCACTCTGAGCAACACGCTTGACAGGAATTCCTGTCATCATAGCTACAACTTCTGAAATATTATCTTCATCAACAGGGTAGCGCTTTGTTTTACTTTCTTCTTCCCATTTCAGTTTAGCATCTTCCAAAGATCGTATCAATTTCGATTCTTTGTCTCGAAGATCAGCTGCACGTTCATATTGTTGATTTTTGACCGCTTGATTTTTAGCTATTTTAATTTCTTCAATATCCTTCTCAAATTTTTCGATATGTTCAGGAACATGAATGTTTTTAAGGTGAGTCCTCGCTCCAGCCTCATCCAAAATATCAATTGCTTTATCTGGAAGGAAGCGATCACTGATGTAACGTTCGCTTAATTTCACACAAGCTTCTATCGCATCATCAGAGTAGTTCACATTGTGAAACTCTTCATATTTAGGCTTGATGTTGTGTAAAATGTGAACAGCTTCATCTACAGTTGGCGGATCAACAATGACTTTTTGGAACCTACGATCTAAGGCCCCATCTTTTTCAATATGTTGTCTATATTCATCTAGCGTAGATGCACCAATACATTGTAATTCTCCTCTTGCAAGTGCTGGCTTAAAGATGTTCGACGCATCAAGTGATCCAGTTGCACCACCAGCTCCCACTATAGTATGAATTTCATCAATAAAAAGAATCACGTCTCTAGATTTTTCTAGTTCATTCATGATTGCTTTCATTCGCTCTTCAAATTGACCTCTATACTTCGTACCTGCAACCATTGCTGCCATATCTAGCATCACAATGCGCTTGTCAAAAAGTGTTCGACTTACTTTACGTTGCATAATTCTTAAAGCCAATCCTTCTACAATCGCCGTTTTACCAACTCCAGGTTCACCAATTAGGATCGGGTTATTCTTTTTACGACGACTTAAGATCTGAGAAACACGTTCAATCTCATTTTCTCTTCCTATGATCGGATCTAGTTTTCCTTCTTCTGCAAGTTTCGATACATCTCGTCCAAAATTATCTAGAACTGGAGTTCTAGATTTTGTATTTCCAGATTTTCTGTAAGGTTCATTTGGTTCGTTTTCTTCGAATGGGACATCACTGTCGGAAGGTGTCTCATCTACAAAATCAGAGTAACTTCCCTCCATTTCTTGCGTTACGTATTCTAGCTCTGCTTTAAAGCTGTCGTAGTCCAAATCAAACGTGTTAAGAATTTTACTTGCTAAATTATCACCATGCTTCAAAATTGAAAGCATGAGGTGTTCAGGAGCAATCTCTTCATTACGAAATGCTTTTGCCTCTAAAAGTGTCACTTTTAGTACTTTTTCAGCCTGCTTATTAAGTGGGATATTGCCCACATTTAGAGAAGTTCCATCAAATCTCCTTTCAGGAGTTGCTTCTTCTATTTTATATTTTAGTTGACTGCTATCTACTTCGAATGATTCGAGAACCTTCATAGCAAGATTGTCGCCATCTTTGATAAGCCCTAGCAATAAATGCTCAGTTCCTATATAGTCATGACCGAGACGAATCGCTTCCTCTCGACTCAATGAAATTACTTTCTTTACTTGAAATGAAAATCTTTTGTTCATAATGTTCCTTTCTGCTACTACAATAATATGCTTAAATATGTTGCCTTTCAAATGAAAACACATTAAATTATGTAAAAAACTGTGCCATTTTGAAAGTTCTGCAATTCTGACACTTTTTAGGCTTTGTTTTATCTGAATTGGCAGGTCCTATTGATTACATAACGATATTTTGGCACCTTAAGGTTTTTTAATTAACATCCAATTAACTTTTATCCTTGATAATTTATGGGTAATGTCGTATTTTGGTTGCAATATTGTTGCTGAAATTTTTGTTTGAATAAAAAAGAAGATATGAATTATTCACTTGATAAAAAGGAGAACTATGCTGTATTTCAGCTAGAAGAGGAAAACTTGAATTCAGTGATTGCTCCTGTACTGAAAAATGAATTCGTGTTCTTAAGAAATGAAGGAGTCAAGAATATCGTCTTTGATTTCAATAAAGTTAAATATGTAGATAGCTCTGGATTGAGCGCAATTTTAACAGCTAATCGCTTGTGGAGAGGTTTTGGTTCTTTTGTCCTTACTGAGATAAATTCTCCGATCATCATGCGATTAATAAAAATCTCAAAGCTGGAGCGAATATTACATATTACGGATACACTCGACGAGGCAATTGATTTGGTCTTAGCGGAAGAGGCAGAGCGCCATGATTTTATTGACTGATGTCTTCTGCTCATGTAACTATTTTAGGCAGCAATTCTGCCGTTTCGGTTTTCAATAGGTTTCCTTCAGGTCAAGTTTTCACGACCGAACATTCGCAGTATTTGATAGACTGTGGAGAAGGGACTCAATTTCGTATGCATCAATACGGTGTAAAAAAATCTAGAATAAAGGCAATTTTTATAACGCATTTGCATGGAGATCATGTTTTTGGTTTGCCGGGGTTGATAACGAGTTATCAGTTATCTGGTCGGAAGGAAAAGTTAACTGTTTTTGGGCCCCAGCCCATTAAAAAATATCTTGATTTAAGTCTTGGTGGAATTGGTCATTTTATTAGTTTTCCACTAGAAATTGTCGAAATTGATCCGAACATTCCACACGAGAAGTTTACTGAAATTTATTCCGATCATCGAGTAAAAGTAGAAGCATTTCATTTGTATCATCGAATTTCATGTTTTGGTTATAAATTTACGGAGCAAGAAAAAAGGCCTAAGCTTAATCGTGATTTTCTAGATACATATCAACCAGATGTCGCATCCATTAAGCGCATTTTAAATGGAGAAGATTTTTATACGGATGAAGGTGTAAAAATTGCTCATGAAAAATGTACACAAAAACCTGTTTTGCCTACTTCTTTTGCGTATTGTTCCGATACTATTTTTCATGAACCACTCGGCGAATTACTTGAGAATACAAGCTGTATTTATCATGAATCAACTTACCTGGAACCTATGAAAAATCAGGCAGCTGAACGGTATCATTCAACTGCATATCAAGCCGGAATTATTGCTGAATTGGCTTCCGCCCAAAAGTTGATATTGGGTCATTATAGTAGTCGATATAAGATTATTGAGGAATTTGCTGAAGAAGCATCGAAAAGTTATGCTGGAGAAATTGTACTTGCGGTGGAAGGGAAATGTGTAGAGTTGTAGGTCTACTATTTTACAACTATAAGACATAAAAAAAGCTTCACTGAAAATAGTGAAGCTTTGTGATCGCTCTGGGGCTCGAACCCAGGGCCCACGCCTTAAAAGGGCGTTGCTCTA
>JAHDGD010000010.1:24881-49098 GCA_020627825.1 Saprospiraceae bacterium | reverse complement strand
AAAGAATTGACAAAAAGCATTTCTTTTAATTAATCGAATAAAATTTCAACGGACCATTATTTTGTGCTGCAACTAATAGCTTTTCATTTTTTCTATTAAGTATTCCTAATTTTCTAAAATTGCCGTCTAAGTTCAAGCCACTTTCATAAGGCATAAGTGCTTTGAATCCATCTCCTTTTTGATTTAAAAGAACAACACCTCTTCCTGCATCAAGCCTTGGTGTTTCGTACTCTGTATCATAATTATTTCCTGCTGCAATAACATCTTGGTAACCATCATTATTTATATCTAAGACTACAGCTGAATACAATGGTGCAATCTGAGCATACGACGGTAGTTCTTTGTATTCAAAACTACCATTATTGTTGATGAGAACATAAGATGCAAAACTAGTTGCTTTGTATTTATTGGATTCTTCAACACTTTTTTCACCTAGAATATCAATAATGTCACTATTAGCAAATTCTTTGTAGGTTTTAATTTTGTCTTCTATGAATGGCATTTGTTCTGTAGAGCATTCTTTTCCACGTGCAGGAACGATTTTACCTTTATATTCTTTCGCTAAAACAACATCTAGTGTTCCATTTTTATCAAAATCATTAGCATATAGGTAAAGTGGTTTTTTCTCACTCACCTTGTGCTTTAAGTTTTTTCCAATGTTACCTACTATAAAATCATCATCTCCATCATTGTCTATATCAATTTTGGTGATATTTTGCCACCAACCGAATTTATCTTCTTTTATATAGTCATCAGAAACTCTTGAGTACTGCCCATTATTCGATATAAAAATCTCGGGTTTACCCCATTCAGAAACACAAATGAAATCTTGAATTCCATCCTTATTAAAATCAGAGAAAGCAACATCACGAACCAACGGGATGTTTTTGAAATCAGGTGCTAAAACATCAGTATTATCCACGTATTTGCTGCCTTTCAAAGAAAGAATCTGATTTTTTTCACTTAATGGATATTTTCCTGGCTTAGCTGCTCCCAAAACAAAAATATCTTCCTTGCCATTTTGATCTAGATCAATAGTTTTCATTTTATAGGAAGAGCTTGTGGATTCGGGAAGGGCATTTTTAGTTTTGCTATATGCTCCTTTGTTGATTACATAAAAACGATCTTGTAATAGTTTTTCATATCCTACCATTTCGCCACTTCCTCCACTAGCAACAAGCAACTCTTGAATGCCATCTCCATTTGCGTCTATAAATACGGCATCATTATCTTCATGTGCGAAATCCATCTCGAAAGCTTTATTAATTGTGGGTTTGAATTGACCATCTTTCGTTTGAATGTACACTTTACTTTCTTGTGAAGTTGCACCGCCCAAATACACATCTTCTAATCCATCCTTATTGATATCACCTATAGCCAGAGCAGGGCCCATGGTAGATTGTTTCTGGGGTAATAACACTTCTTTAGCAAAGTCTTCAAAGTTGTTTTCTTGGTGAGACCAATCTATGATTTCATTACTTTTCAACTCAGTAAATTGCGGGTTTTTATTCTGCAGTATATCTAACGACGAAGCATTCGGATTATATGAGATGGTAAGTTGTTGATTTGACTTTGTCTTTCCTAGTTTTTGCACTTTTCCATCTCCCCATTTTATTTGAATGTCATCCACTTGATCAGCTTCACCAACACCAAAGAATAAACGTTGATCCATAGAGGATAAATAACCTCTTACAAAAGTATATTCATTAACTTGAATTTGATCACCTATTTTTACGTAAACCAATGCATTTTGAGATAGGCTTGTATTATTTTTTGTATCAAGCTTTATGTTTAGGTAATTAGACCCTCCATTTTCTCTTGAATTGTTCTTTAAAACATGCGCTTCATCGTCAATATTATTTACTACTAGGTCAAGATCTCCATCATTATCAAGATCACCATATGCCGCACCATAGCTAAAAGTTCCGACGTCCGGATAATTGAAGTCATCAGGATTTTCTTTAAAATGAAGATTCCCATCATTCATATACAGCAAATTTCTCAAACGAATGCTTGGCATTTTAGCATACATTTCTTCTCTCATTTCCAATGGTACTGTTCCACCGTTTTTTTGCCTAACGGCTTCCATCTCATTTCTGAAATCATTATCTCTAGCATAGAGTTTGTAACCATTACTCACATAATAATCTTTATAACCATCCCCATCAAAATCTGCAAACAAGGCAGCCCATGACCAGTCTGTTTTTTGCAAGCCCGTATACCCAGCAATATTGCTAAAGGTTCCGTCCCCATTGTTTAGTTGGAGGGCATTAAACATGTATTGATATTGATAATCAAGTATATCAACGTAAGCTTTAAAGGATTCTGAATCCATACTGGCCATTAATGTTTTACCTCGGAAATGATCTGCTGTGGCCATGTCTACTACACCCATATCTTGTAATCCATCATTGTTAATGTCAGCTAAATCACATCCCATGGAATAAAAGCTGATATGATCTGTATACTCTTTTATCATATCTTTAAAAGTTCCATTTTGTTGATTGATGTACATACGGTCAGGGACAGAATAATCATTAGCTACAAAGACATCTGGATAAGTATCATTATTGAAATCGGAAACAAGAACACCTAGTCCGAAAGACTGCTCTAGCATACCAGCTTGTTCTGTAATATCAGTAAACTTACCATTGTCATTTCGATACATTTTACCACTTGATGCGATCATGTTTTCTTTTATTTTCAATTCCTCGAAAACATAAGCCAATGCTATATTTACATACTTACTTTCATTTAATAAGTACACATCTAAATCACCATCTTTATCCATGTCAAAAAATACAGCTTGTGTCCCTATGTTTGGATCGTCAAGTCCCAGTTCTTTAGCTGATTCTTCAAAAATGAAATTTCCTTTGTTGATGTAGAACAAATTGCGCATTTTCTCTGGGTCTTCAGTCGGTCCACATTGTGCAATATAGACATCTTGTAGACCATCATTATTAATGTCAATGATAGAGACTCCACTTGCCCATATTTTGTTTTTATTAATTCCTGAATTCGAGGTTTTATCTTCGAATTTCATATCACCAAGATTCTTATATATTCTGTTTTCAACTTCATTTCCTGAAAAGAAAATATCGGATAATCCATCGTTATTGAAATCGGCAATTCCTACACCAGCGCCATTGTAATAATGGGGGAAGGATAAAACATTGTTCGTCCCAAGTGGATCATCATCCAATTTATTTGTGAAACCAATCCCGGTTTTGTCTGAAGATAACAACTCAAAGCCAGGAAAATCACTTTTAATAGCTGAGTTGTCATCAGAGTTGCAAGACTGTAGAGTAGATATAAAAGCTACAACTAATAAAGGAATAAATAAACGTTGCGTATTCATTGTTAATCTCAAAGTTTGGATAGCAAATATAGCAACTTTAACATTGTCAGAGATCTAATCTCGAAACCTTTGTTAATCGTCAGCTAAGGACTATAAACTTGAATAATCGTGTATACATTTATTTCAACTTCAATAAAATAGATATCTTTAGTTTTTAATTCAATCTAATAGAGCTCAATAGGAAGATATTGAGAGGTATAATGTATGGCAAGATTTATTAAATTTTTAAGTTTTATATTGTTGCTAATTGGTTTAGCAGTTTCATGTGAAGTCACTGAAGGGGAGGGAGGAACTTCCTCTATTTCTGGAAAAGTCTTTGTGCGCGATTTTGATATGGACGGAGAATTCAAGGAAGAATATTATGGTGGAGAATGGGCAGTTTATATCATTTATGGAGATGATACTATTTATGGAGATAGAATGGATACACATTTCGATGGAAGTTATCGTTTTTCTTCTCTTTATCCTGGGGAGTACACAATTTATACATATAGTAAATGTCTTTCTTGTCCAGGAGAAGTTGAAGTTAAAAGTGTTTCTGTGATTCTAGATCGAAATGAGGATCTTGTTCTTGAGGATTTAGTTGTTGAAGATTAAGCCTTCGTATGATATTTAATTTGGAAATATGAAATGGTTTAATATGAAGAAAATTCTCGTTATTTGCCTCTTTTTGATATCCTTTTTAACTCAAAATTTTAGTCAAGAAATTAGACAAGATTTTGGAGCTTGGACATATATTGAGTTGAAAAAAAAGATTTCTAAAAAATGGGATTTTTCAGGTGAATATGAATACAGATTAAAGGATAATTTGTATCAATTGAGGAATAATTTTGTAGAATTTAAATTGACAAGAGATTTGCCAAATAAATGGGAGACAAGTTTTTATTTTAGAGGAATATCGTCTCCAGGTTCGTATAAAGCTCGAATTACACATACCATCAGTAAATCTATCAAATTTCGAGATTTAACCTTTAAATATAGGTTGCGTCATGATTTTCAAAGGTCTGTTTTTACGCCTGAGGTAAATTTTGAAGCTGTGTTAAGAAATAGATTGGGCGTTCAATATAAGTGGAGTAAGCTTCCTTTGAAAAACTCCATTTTTGTAGAAATAAATAATGACTATGAGGCTTCTTTTTTGTTAGTTGATAGACTGCGTTTTAAAGGTGCTTCCAAAATTGCATTAACAAAAGAATTGGACCTAGAATTATCTTTTTTAACACAAAGGAAGTATCATGTTGCTCAACCTAAAAGAGACTATGTTGTTGTTATGGGAATCAGCTATGAATTATAGCTTTAAAAAGAAATAATTGTGTGATATGAAAAATAATGCAGCTGAATTTCATCCCATAATAAAAAAAGTAAACGATCGACTAAATAACTATCTAGAATCTTCTTATACACCCTCAAGTATAGTACTTTCGCAGAAACCAGCGGCACTATTGGCTGAAGAAATGCACATCAAAGAATGGATTGAAAAAGGAGGGTTGTCAGATAAAAATGTTGAGACTTTCCTTGATGTGTATCTAGAGCATTCTCAGCATATGCATTCTCCACGGTATATTGGTCATCAAGTTTCAAGTCACCATCTTGCAAGCGGTATTGCTGATTTTATACATGGCGCAATTAATAACCCAATGGCCATTTATGAAATGGGACCTTCGGCTGCTGTTGTTGAACGAGTAATGATTAATTGGATGTTGGATAAAGCAGGTTGGTTACCTAGCGGAGATCTTTATGATTTTTCTTATCAAGAACAAAAAGGAGATGGAGTTTTTACCCATGGGGGTTCAATGGCAAATCTGACTGCGTTACTTGGAGCTAGAGCTGCTATAGCACCTGAGGCATGGAAAGAAGGTACTCCGAAAGATCTTGTTGTATTAGCACCTGAAGTCTCTCATTATTCTATTTCAAGGGCTATTTCTATATTGGGCTTGGGGCAAAATAATATCATATCAATTCCTGTGGATGACGAGGAAAGAATGCAGCCTAATGCTTTAAAAAATGAAATTGAAAATCAACTTAGCGCAGGCAAAAGAATAATGGCAGTTGTTGCAAATGCATGTGCAACTACTACAGGTCTTTATGACCCTTTAAATGAGATTGGTGAAATTTGTTCAACATTTAATGTATGGTTTCATATTGATGGTGCACACGGAGCTTCTGCTCTGGTTTCACAGAAATATCGAAAGTACATGAAAGGAGTAGAATATGCTGATTCCATGATTTGGGATACACATAAAATGTTAAGAACGACAACACTTTCAGCTGCTGTTTTATTTCGAAATGCCCAACATATGATCGATGCTTTTCAACAAAAAGGGAGTTATTTATTTCATGAAAAAGAAAACGTAGGATTTGATGTCATGCCTTACACCATCGAATGTACTAAAGCACCACTAGCAACTAAATTGTTTTGGGTTCTTGCGGCTGAAGGAGAGAAGGGAATGGAAGATTATATAGATCATCAATTTGATCTTACCAAGCAAATAAGGGATTACATAAAAAGTCAAGAAGATTTTGAATGTCCTTATGAGACCGAGGCGAATATCCTCTGTTTTCGATACATAGGAAACGACTCTACTAATGCTTTTCAGTTGAAGATAAGAAATGCTATTGTTACACAGGGCAAATTTTATATTACTTCAGCAGAATTTAAGGGAATTCGATATTTGAGATTTACGGTCATTAATGAGCGCACCAAGCTAAAGGATATAGAAGTTCTAGTGCATGATGTTCGACAAATTGCACAATCTTTACAAAAGGATCTTGATCTTGTTAAAAATTAGGAGCAATTTATTTTTGTAAGAATCACTTTCTAAACCTATTTTTGCGTGTAATTTTCACACAGGGTATAAATCCTTATTATTCTGTAAATTGAAATGGTTTTTGGGCTCGAGCCCAAAAAAAATACCGTTAAAATAAAATTACAATGGCTCATTTTTCCGAAGATATTTCTAGAACTTTCAGTGAATACCTTCTCATTCCTAGTTTAACAACTAAAGATTGCGTACCTCATTCAGTGGATCTAAGTGCACCTCTTGTTAAGTATAAAAAAGGCGAACTTCCCCAAATTAAGCTCAATATACCGATGGTTTCAGCTATAATGCAATCTGTTAGTAACGATGGAATGGCTATAGAGCTTGCAAGAAATGGTGGTTTATCCTTTATATACGGATCTCAGCCCATTGATAAACAAGCTGAAATGGTTGCAAAGGTAAAGAAATACAAAGCTGGCTTTGTAGTCAGTGATGCGAATGTTACCATCGATCATACATTGCAAGATGTAATGGAATTGAAGGCGCGAACTGGACACTCTACAATAGGAGTCACTCATGATGGTTCATCACATGGTAAATTACTAGGAATAATATCCGGTAGAGATTATCGACCTTCGAAAGACGATCCTTCCAAAAAAGTAAGTGAATTTATGACGCCATATGAGCAGATGGTTACAGGTTCCTTTGGGATAACTTTAAATGAAGCGAATGATATCATATGGAATAATAAATTGAATGCACTTCCGATCATTGATGAAAATAGATGCTTGAAATACATCGTATTTCGAAAAGATTATGATTCTCATAAAGAGAATCCACTAGAGTTGTCAGACGCAAATAAACGCTTATATGTAGGAGCAGGAATCAATACACGAGATTATAAAGACCGTGTACCTGCTTTACTTGATGCTGGAGCAGATGTATTGTGTATTGATAGTAGTGATGGATTTTCAATATGGCAAAAAGAAACGTTGGAATATATAAAAGCAAACTATCCAAATGCTTTAGTGGGGGCAGGAAATGTAGTGGATAAGGAAGGATTTGATTATTTGGTTCAAGCAGGAGCAGATTTTATTAAGGTGGGAATAGGAGGTGGTTCAATCTGTATAACGAGAGAACAGAAGGGAATCGGTAGAGGTCAAGCAACTGCAATAATAGAGGTTGCTAAAGCTCGAAATGAATATTACGAGAAGACAGGTATTTATATTCCATTATGTTCTGATGGAGGAATAGCACAAGATTATCATATGGTTTTAGCATTAGCTATGGGTGCTGATTTTTTAATGATGGGAAGATATTTTGCACGATTTGATGAAAGTCCCACACGTAAAATTATGGTTAATGGGAATTACATGAAGGAGTATTGGGGAGAGGGTAGTGCTAGAGCTCGAAATTGGCAACGTTATGATATGGGGTCCGAGAATAGTGGTCTAAAGTTTGAGGAAGGAGTTGATAGTTTTGTACCATATGCTGGAAAGTTAAAAGATAATCTTGCTGTCACCCTAGGGAAAGTAAAAGCAACAATGTGTAGTTGTGGGTCAACAAGTTTGCCACACTTAATGGAACATGCCAAAATTACTTTGGTTTCAGCAACCAGTATTGTAGAGGGTGGTGCACATGATGTTATAGTAAGAGATACGAATACCAATTCTTAATTAGTCACTTACATAAAGAATCAACCCTTTCAAATAATGTCCTTCTTGGTGGTACGCGTTTATTGTATGATCAGGAGATTGATTCAAGTGTTTAATGATGCGAACTTTACGACCAGTTTCCATAGCGGCTGATCTTACCGTGTTATCGAATAAGTCCTTTGTAATGACTTGGCTGCATGAAAATGTAAAAATGATTCCTCCAGATTTTATTTTTCGCATGGCAATACGATTAATTCGTTTGTAAGCTTGTATGGCATTATGTGTTTTTTTTCTGTTTTTGGCAAAAGCCGGAGGATCAAGAACGATAACATCAAAAGTACCTTCAGGTGCCTCTTTTAAATAATCCAATACATTGGCTGTGACACTCGTATGTTTATTGTTTTTTTGAGTGAGGCCTACATTGAAATCTGTCATTTGCATAGCACGTTCAGAAATGTCAACTGAAACCACTTCTTCAGCATCTCCTTCTAAAGCAAATGCAGAAAACCCACCAGTATAACAAAAGGTGTTTAGCACTTTTTTGTTTTTGGAGAAAGATTGTAGCAATTTTCTATTATCTCGTTGATCTAGGAAAAAACCCGTTTTCTGTCCTTCTTTCCAATTCACTTTGAAAGAAACATTATGTTCAAGAATAAGAGTTTCATCAGTATTTCCTAAAAGGAATTCACTTTCATAAGAGCTATCTTTTATATGAATTGATTTTAAAAAAATGGTTTCCAAAGTAGGAATTGAATTTTTAAGAGCTTCAGCAATTAATTTTTTTGAAGTCAACATTCCTGTTGAATGACATTGAACAACTGCATGTTGATTGTATACATCTACGATAAGTCCAGGTAAATGATCACCTTCTCCAGCTATTAATCTGTAAGAATTGGTAGAAGAGTTTGGCAAATTGAGAGTGTAAGCTCTGAAAACTTGAGCATCATGAATTCTTCGATTGAAAAAATCAAGATCAATTAATGTTTTAGAGAAAGAAAGCACTCTAACCATTATGGAAGAGTTAGAATAATGGCCAGTAGCAATGATATGTCCATTTTGGGTTTCAACCCAAACAATGGCTCCTTCCTGAATAGGTGTTTTGGATCTAATAAAGGCACCACTAAATATCCAAGGGTGTTTTCTTTCTATGGCTTGTTCTCTACCTTTTTTTAATATAAGAGTGGGATATGTCATAGGGCTAAAATAGGCATTCTAAGCCAATGGCTAAAGGATAAGCTGTAATAAAAGTGGAAAACACAAGCTAATAAGGTACTACATATTATAAAAAAATGTAATATAAATTGTTAAAGTTTTGTGGGAATACGAATAACATTTATATATTTGCATATTATGTAATGTGTATAAAACGCTAAAACATTATTTTACACATTATATTTTATCCTAATATAAACAGTAAACCTTAAGGATATTCCTTGCTTAAGGTAATAGACTTTTAATAGAACAACATAATAAAAGGCTTCTTATGTCGAGAGGTATATGAAGCTAGATATATTCTATACAACGCTAAAAACGTCATCTAATGATGAGACAAAGACGAGACATTTATGTGAAGGGAATTAAATTCCTTTTAAGCAGTATTGCAATGGTTGCAATGACTGCTCATTCTATTTATGCCCAGTGCAATGCTTTACCTTCTGAAATTTCAGGTCAAGTTTTTCTTGATGAAAATCAGAACGGAGTTAAAGATGATGCGAATGGTTCAAGTGGAGTTTTAATTTATGCATTCGATCAATCAGGAAATTTAGCTGATCAGGCAATGTCTGATTTACTAGGTAACTATGTATTGGATGGGTTAACTGCAAATGCATTTTATCGAATAGAGTTTCGAACAATGCCAGGGCAACTAGAGGGTCCTCTTGGTGTAGACAATAGATCTTCCATTCGAATTGCAGAAGCAGGGAATTGTGATATAGACTATGGAGTTGTAACACAAGAAGTATTTTATGGAGTTGATCCTGAATTAGCAATTACTTGCTTTGTAAGAGGTGATCAATCTGAATATACAAGTAATGCAACAATTGTCTCAGTAGATCATAATTTCAATAGTAGTTCTTCTGGAAGATTAGAAGCTGATAAATCCGGAACTGGTTCAGTATGGGGATTAGCTTATAATTCAGAAAATGACGCCATATATAGTGCTTCGTTTGTTAAGCAATGGTCAAGTCTTAAGAATGATCCTAATACGGGGGCACCAATGCATGATGCCATATATAAGACAGATGTGAATACTGGGGCGACTTCTTTGTTTACGAGATTATCTGACCTTGGTATTCCTATGACACCTTTAACGTATACAGATGCAAATCATTGTGATTACGGGTCACAAGTAGGACGAGAAGGTTTAGGAGGTTTAGAGATTAGCGATGATGAAAAGACATTGTTTGTTGTTAATATATCAGGGAACTCCGTAGTTGCAATTGATGCTTTTAATCCCACAATTGCAACGACTCAAGTTTTTAGCAATTTGCATTCTGTTATCCCTGCATTAGAAAGTGATGAATTGATGTATCCTTTTGCTTTGGAATATTACAAGAATAAATTGTATGTAGGATATACGGTTATAAAAGATACATATTCGCCTTCAGCATCTAGTTCTAGTATACATGTAGTAGAATATGATCTTGCCAATGCAACGACTAATTTATTCTTCAGTAGTTCTTTTAATAAAGGATCATGGGAGGATAATACATTGATTAATTTTGTCTTAAAAATTCAACATTGGTTTACAGATATGGAGTTTATCAATGATGATGAATTTATCATAGCGTTAAATGATAGAAAAGGAAATAGATATTGTGATCCTTTAATTAAGTTTCCTGATCAAAAGGGGGATATTTTAGTTGTATACAATGATAACGGAACTTGGACTATGGAAAGTGCTGCAGAGGTAAATGGAAGAGTAGGAAGAGAGCCGTCCAATGGAGATGGTCCAGGTGGTGGAGAATTTTTTGGAGATGATTTCTTCCCTGAAGATGAAGAGTATCACAACGAAGTTTCTTTGGGATCTGTATATGTTGTTCCAGGAAGAAATGAAGTTGTTTCAGCTGTATTTGATCCATTATTAGAAGTTTATTCAGGAGGTTTACATCGCTACAGTACGGTTGACGGTAGTATTCAAGCAGCATTGGAGTTGTATACAGATGAATATGTTGAAAATTTAGGGAAAGCAACTGGTTTCGGTGGTATAACAATGCTAGAAGAAAAACCAGAACTTGAATTGGGTAATTATGTATGGAATGATGAGAATAAAAATGGTAAGCAAGATCCAAATGAAAATGGAGTAGAAGGAGTTATCATAGAATTATATAATACATCTTGCGAAAAAATTGCAAGTACAACAACAGATGCTAATGGATATTATGTATTTAATAGTAGTAATGTTGATGAGGATTTAGATGGAACTTTTGATAAAGTATCTCCATATACATCATATTATATAGCTTTAGCAACATCTCAATTTAATGTGAGTACATCTTCTTTGTTCATCAATAATAAAGTAATGTTGCTAACTGATGCTGATGATGGGTACACTTCGTATCCAGATGCAAGTGATAGTGATGCAAAAGTACTTACAAATGCATGTTCAGCTTTGGAAGGAATGGCTGCAATTGAATTGACAACAGGAGATCTTGGTTCGAATGATCATAAGTTTGATATAGGACTAGTTCCTCCAGGGAATTTCGATTTAGCATTGAAAAAAGAAGTTATGACTTCAGCATTTGCGAGAGCTGGAGAGCAAGCAACTTTTAAAATTACTGTATACAATCAGGGTGAAATTAGTGCTAAAAACATCATGGTAAAAGATTACATACCTGCAGGACTTAGCACAAATAATACATTGAATCCAAATTGGACGATAGGTACAGAAGATGCACTTTTTGAAATCGATGAATTAGCTCCAGGAGCTCAAGAAGAAATATTAATTCACTTTATTATAAATTCAGGTTTTTCACATGAAGATTTTATCAATTACGCTGAAATTGAAAGCGCAAATGATCAATTTAACCAGCCAGGAGATGATATTGATTCATCCATGGATGGTGAAAACAATGACCTTGGAGGAGAGCCATTTCAAGCAACCGATGATGAAGTAGATGATGATGGTACTATCGATGAAGATGACCATGATCCAGCTGCTTTAAAAGTATTTGATTTAGCGTTAACTAAAAAAATAGTTAGTGCTAAATCTGGATACGTAAAAGGAGATATCGTGCAATATGAGTTTAGAGTTTATAATCAAGGAAGTGAAGCTGCAAGAGATGTTGTGATTACTGATTATTTACCTGTAGGTTTATCGGTTGTTTCGCCAAGTTTATGGTCTGAGAATGCAGGAAATTATGACATTACAATTCCTTCTATTCAAGCTGGACAACAAGCAATTGTTAAACTTGATGTTGAGATCGTATCTGATGGTTCTACGCTTGACATAGTTAATTTTGCTGAAATTTCTTCAGCGAAACTAGCTTCAGGTGAAGTTGCGGTTGATTATGATTCTTTAATGGATGATATTCAGAATAATGACAAAGGAGGTGATCCATATGGTCCTACTAATGATGAAATTACGGATGATGGAAATATTGATGAAGATGATCAAGATCCTGCACATTTAACTCTTGAACGATATGATCTTGCCTTGATCAAAACAACTGAAATTCAGAATGCTCAAAAGGGTGGGGAAGTTGAATTTAGTATTACAGTTTTTAACCAAGGTACAATAACAGCAGATAAGATAACAGTTGTAGATTATATTCCAAATCATATGGAGTTCGTTCCAAGTCCTGGTTGGGAAATGAATGATGAAATCGGATTTCCAACATGCGAAATTTCAACTATCAATGGTTTGCTTCCTAATACAGGATTAGCACCAGGCCAAGAAGTAACAATTTCCATTACATGTAAATTAATGGATAGCTCTCCAGTGGGATTTTTAGTAAATGAAGCAGAAATTATTTACAGTGAAGATTATAATGGAAATGATCGAAGTATGGATGATTTTGATTCTACTCCAGATTATATAAGATTGAATGATGCAGGAGGACAGGTAGGAACAGTATCTGATGATAATACAACTGGTACAGGAATTGACGACGAAGATGATCATGATCCAGCTCAAGTAGCTGTAATGAACTTAATGCCAAATACAATTACTTGTTTGTCAAATGCTACATTAGATGATACAGGACAATTTGTATATACTTTTGAATTTGAATCGAGTAGTGATCTAGAATTTACAGTTTTATTTTCTTTCGGATTTGAAACGGGATTAAATGCTGTAGGAGAAGAACCAAACATCAATGATTACCTTTTAGGGGATCAAGTGGTTACAACACCTTTAAGTACCACAGATTTTGTTTTTGAATCACCTAATGGCGACGGTACTTCTACTTATAGTTTAGAAGGTATAGTGCTTGATGGAATAAGTCCTTTTGTAATACTGTTTAGTAATGAAGTAGGAGCTGTAGTTTTTGATGAAGGAGCTAGTTTTTATAATGATCAAAACATCGATGGACCTACAGGTGTTTGTGCTGGAAGTACTGAAACTTATAGTGTTCTTGATATTATTGGTTCAACATATGAATGGATATTGGATGATGGTGGAACAATAGTAGGGCCTAGTGATGAAGCAACAGTTACAATTCAATGGGATGCTGTTCCAGGAGGTCCATATCAGTTAACTCTTAATCAAGTGAATAATGATTTGTGTTTGAATCCAGCAAGCATCGAAGTATCTCTGGGAGAAAGTGCAGGAGCTATGGCATGTATTGGAGATGCTACAGTTTCATTAAATGGAGATTGTTCCATAACTATCACAGAGGATTTATTATTAACATCTGAATATGATGACACCAACGTGTTTACTGTTATCATAACTGATGAGCAAGGGAATATGCTTGATGAGCCAGTATTGAATGCGGAGCATATAGGTCAGGAAATGACAGTAAAAATCATGGATGTATGTTCAGGGAATTCTTGTTGGACATCCTTGACTGTAACGGATAAAATTAAGCCTCAATTTATTGAGCAAGATCCATTGGATGTAGATTGTAATTTAGCAGGTAATTTCCCTACTCCTTCAGCAACTGATAATTGCGGTGGGAATATTACTATAGAGCTTGTATCTGAAACATATACTACATTAGACTGTAATGATGATTATACAACAGAAGTAACAAGAGTATTTGTTGCGACTGATGAAAATGGAAATGTGTCAGATGAGTATACGCAAGTTATAAATCTTGCAAGAATTGATGTAGATGCTGTTGAATTTCCTGAAAATAGAACGGTAGCAGATGGAAATCCTTTGTTCTGCCAGCAGTTTGATGTAGATGAAAATGGGAATCCTTCACCTTTTGATGCTGGTATTCCTACATATAATGGTGCGCCTTTATATCCTTATATGGATCAATATTGTAATGTAGGAGTTGATTATACTGATCAAATTATTTCACCTAATGGATGTGTTGAAAAAGTAATGAGAACTTGGACAGTATTCGAATGGTATTGTTCTGAGTCAAATATTGCAACTGTGATTCAAGAAATAAATATAGCGGATCAAGTTGCTCCTCAATTTGTAGTTCCAGAGGATTTTACAATTACTACAAATCTAAATGAATGTATAGGAACTGCAACATTGCCAATGGTTAGTCCAGAAGATGATTGTAGTGAAATGTTTGAAGTTGATATTCAATACCCAAGCGGCTTTTTGAATAATTCAAATGGAGGAACTGTTGATTTAGATTTAGGAGAAAATGTGATAACCTATACTGTTTATGATGGTTGTTTAAATTCAACTAGTCAATCTTTTACAATAACAGTTCAAGATAATACAGTTCCTGTTATGGTATGCGATGGGAATACCGTAATTAGCTTAAAAGATGATGGCACAGCTTATGCTCCAGCATCTGTATTCGATGATGGATCAGTAACGGACTGTAGCCCTTTAACACTTGAAGTAAAAAGAATGGACAATGGAGCAGGATGTGGAATAAGTAATTTTGCATTTGGTGAATTTGTAGAATTCTGTTGTGCGGACGTAGGGCAAGAGGTAATGATTTTATTAAGAGCTACAGATGAAGATGGAAATAGCAATACTTGTATGGTTAGTACAACTGTCCAAGATAAAAATCCACCTCAAATTGAAGTGCCAGCAAATGTGACGATTCAGTGTACTGATACATACGATTTAGAAGATCTTGCATCTGATTTCGGTGAAGCAACAGCAACTGATAATTGTATGAATTCTACTATCACAGAATCTTCTATTGTCAATATATCTTCATGTAATGTTGGTTCAATAACTAGAATTTTTACAGCTTCAGATGGAAATGGAACAGCAACTGGAATTCAAGTAATAACGATTGAGAATGATTTTGCTTTCAATGAATCCAATATACAATGGCCTCAAGATTTTACAACTGATGCAGGTTGTAATGCAGGAGATTTGCAACCAGAAGATCTTTCGGCACCATTTGATATGCCAGTAATAACTTCTGATGCTTGTGATAACATTTCGATTAACTCTACTGATCAAACGTTTACAACATCTGATGATGCCTGTTTTAAAATCATCAGAAAGTGGACAGTATTGGATCATTGTCAATTAGATGATATGGGGCTTCCTTTAACTTTTGAATATGATCAAACGATAGTTGTAACAAATAATGTTGCACCTGAAATTGTTACGTCATGTGAGCCTGTATCAGTAACAATTACTGATAGTTGTGAAGAAGGAGAAATTACACTGGGAGCAGGAGCTATTGATGATTGTACAGCTGATGAAAATTTAGTAAATGCTTATTTTATTGATTTGGATAATGATGGATCGTTTGATATGCAAGAAGCTGGTTCAGGAAATATCATTTCTTTGACAGAAATATTGCCAGTTGGAAATCATAGAATCGTTTATACTTTTGAAGATCGATGTGGAAATGAAGAAACTTGTACTCAATTATTCAGTATAATTGCTAATGTTCCTCCTATTGCTTATTGTCAAGATTTGGCTATCGAGCTTACTCCAATGGATACGGATGGAGATGGTGTAGTTGATGCTGAAATGACATTTTTGGATGTTGAATTAATTGGAGGAAGTAGTGAAAGTCCTTGTGATTTTCCATTCACATTAAGCTATGATGTAGAAGGAGACTCAACAGTGGCTACCTTTGATTGTTTTGATTTAGGTCAAAATTTTGTTACAGTTTATGTAACAGATATATTTGGAAATCAAACATCATGCGTCGCTTCCGTTATAGTTCAAGATAATAACGATGTAGACATATGTCCTTCGCCAGAAGATTGTATAATTCCTCCAGTTGAAAATCTTACTATCACAGAATGTGTTGATAATTTAAATCCTGAAACGATAGGAGGTAGCGTAATTGTTGAAACGCCTTGTGTTTGTGAGGATTTTACAATCACTTATGAAGATACAGAGATTTCTTCTCCTGGAGATGCTTGTTTTGATTTTGAGAGAGTATATACAGTTACGTTTAATTGTGAATTTTCACCAGTTTCATATAGTTACACACAGATAGTTAAGCAATTCAATGCTTCTGCACCTATTATTGAAAGTTGTCCAGCTGATGGAGTTGGAATGGCAACAACAATGGATTGTACTGATTTTGTTGAATTGGGTCTTCCTGTGGTAAATACATTATGTAGTACAGGTATAACCATAACGAACGATAGTGAATTTGCAGATAGTAATACGGGTGCAGCAAGCGGAAATTATCCAGTAGGCACAACAGTGGTGATTTATACAGTAACGGATCAATGCGGAAATGCATCTACCTGTTCTTTAGAAGTTGTAGTTGATGATGAAAGTGCACCGGTATGTAACACTATGGATATTACGGTAACTATTCCTTCAGATGGAAGTACGGTATTTATTGAAGGTGAAGATATTGATAATAATAGTATGGATGACTGTGGAATGATTGTAGATTATGATGCAACGCCAAGTTCATTTGATTGTGATGATTTAGGAGATAATACTGTTGAATTATTAGTTACGGATCAAAGTGGAAATACCTCAATTTGTTTCGCAATAGTAACAGTAGTAGATGAAGTGGCACCTGTTTGTATGACTCAGAATCTTGAATTCACACTTACTGATGCAGCACAGGTAATTACAATAAGTGGTGAAGATTTAGACAATGGTTCATCTGATGCTTGCGGAATAATTGTAGATTATGATGCAACTCCAAATACATTCTCTTGTGATGATATTGGAGTAAACGCTGTTACTCTTACAGTTACAGATGATTCAGGAAATACTTCAATATGTGATGCAACAGTGACCATTTTGGATGGTGTTGCACCACTATGTGTTACACAGGACATTACAGTAACTTTGGATGGTTCCAACATGTATACTTTGGAAGCTTCAGAAGTTGATAATGGAAGTTCAGATGTATGCGGTGATAATGTAAGTTTATCAGTAACTCCTAATCAATTTGATTGTGATGATTTAGGTGATAATACGGTAACGTTAACGGTTACAGATGATGCTGGAAATACTTCTCAATGTACAGCACTTGTTACAGTTCTTGATACTGTTCCACCAGTTGCTTTGTGCGCTGATCCAGGTGTTGTTACTGTAACGTTATTTAATTCTACATTCCCAACTCCAATTCCTGTAACATTTGTAGATAATGGTTCATTTGATGTTTGTGGTGAAATAGCAAGCATAGAACTAGATCCACCAACTGCGTCATGTGATGATATAGGAGATCTTACAGTTGTGTTAATTGTAACGGATAATAATGGAAATGTAGGAACATGTGAGACGGTAGTAACTGTTCAAGATGCTGTTGATCCAGTTGCTGTTTGTAATGATGGAATAACGGTGTCTATCGAAATGGATGGTCAAGTAGAAGTTGATCCTCTAGATATAGATGATGGTAGTTTTGACAATTGTGGTATGATCGTTGACTATAGCTTGACGCCAAATGTCTTTGATTGTGATGATTTAGGGGTAAATACTGTTATTTTAACAGTTACGGATAATTCTGGAAATACATCTACTTGTGAATCAACGGTTACTGTAGAAAGTAATGATGAATTAGTTGCCGTATGCCAAGATATAACTGTGTTCTTAGGAGACGGAGTTTCAGCTCCTGTAGCAGTGACGATTGTCGCTGAAGATGTGGATGGAGGAAGTATGATACCTTGTGGAAATGAAGGAACATTGACTATCGATGATTCGGAATTTGATTGTAACAATTTGGGTACTAACCCTAATGAAGTACAATTAATTGTAACAGATAATACAACTGGTGAGATGGATACTTGTATTGCATTAGTAACAGTAGTAGATACCATACCACCAAGTGTTGAATGCCCTGCTGATCTTACTTTAACATGTGAAGATGATATTTCAAATCCATTCGCTTTTGGTGAGCCAATTTTTAGTGATAATTGTTTAGGTTCTTCTATGCAAGATACTATTGTTGTTGAAGATCTTGATGAATGTGGTTTAGGTACAGTTACTGTTACATACATAGTTACAGATCTCAGTGGTAACTCAGCAGAATGCACGCATACAATTACAGTAGAGGTGTCTGGAGATGATTTATTCTCTGAAGCAAATATTATATGGCCTGTAGACACATTAAATGTTATAGATTGTAGTTCGCTAGAGCCTGCTGATTTAATGTCTATGCCAGAAATTGATACCATGAATGCAATTTGTTTCAATTTAGTTATTGAATTCAATGATGTAAGTCAAGGTACGGGTACTACTTGTCAAGATACAATTGAACGTACTTGGACTGTGGATAATACATGTGACGAATTGGATCCATTTACATTTGTACAAATTATCATTGTTGATGATAGTGGTGCTCCATTATTTGAAGGACTTCCTACTGATACATTGTTAGTTACTGAAAGTACAATATGTGGTGCATTTGTAGATTTAAGTGGGTTAACAGTTACGGATTGTACAACTGATCTTATCATTACGAATGATAGTCCGGTTGCACCAAATGATCAACTGGATGCTTCAGGAACATATCCTGCGGGAGTCACTACTGTAAATTATACAGCCCAGGATGGATGTGGTAACATTAGTACTTTTGCTATTAGTATAGAAATAGAAGATCTTACTGATCCTGAAGCAACATGTATCAAGGTATTCCCTGAAATTCAATCAAATGATTTAGCGACTGTAGTACCGGAAGATTATATCATGTTTGCTAGTGATAATTGTACGGATTCTATGGATTTAGAAATTATCTTCGTACTTGATTATGTAGAAGGAGATGATGATTTGACAGATAATATGCTTGTTGAAACCATCACATTTGATTGTGATGATGTGGGAATTTTACAAGTAGTATTTGTGGCTATTATAGATGAAGCTGGAAATAGTTTTGTATGTGGAGCTCAAACTACTGTAATTGATCCGAATGATTTCTGTAGTAATTCTCCAAATGGTCTTGTACAAGGTCAAGTTGAAACGCATTACGGAACACCTGTTCAAAGTACTGCACTTTATCTTGAAGGTGATATGGAAGATATGGAGATGGTAGAAAACACAGGTGCTTATGCTTTTGATAATATTACGGAAGGGGATGATGTTAATTTAACACCTTTCAATGATGAAGAGCCTGCTGCTGGTATTACAACTTTAGATATCTTATTGATTCAGAAACATATTTTGGGATTACAAATATTACCAACTCCTTATGATATTATCGCAGCGGATGCAGATAACAATGAAGTGGTAAATGGTGTAGACATCATTCAAATTCAAAAAATTATTTTAGGAACTTACACAGAGTTTCCAAATAACAATAGTTTCAGATTCGTAGATGCTTCATATGCATTCAACGATCCAACAAATCCTTTTGCTTCAACATTCCCAGAGAATGCTGTTCTTAATGATATTCAAGGCCCTATTCAACAAGATTTTGTTGGGGTAAAAGTAGGAGATGTCAACGGAACATTTAGTGGATTTGAAACTAATGAAGATGGTCCTGACGGAGAGTCTATTATTGCAGGAGTTCGATCTAAGCATAATTTATATTTAGATGATGCCATGATTCATCCAGTTAATGGATTTGTTCATATTCCAATCTATTCTGATGAATTCAATGAGCTTCAAGCACTTGAAATGACTCTTGAAACTAAAGGATTGAAGGTAGATCGTATCATGCCTGGAGCTGTGAATTTAACTTCTTCTGATTATCATATTGATCGAAATGAGATTAAGATATCATGGGTTTATAATTCTCCAGTTCAAATTTCATCTTCAGAAGAATTATTTACAATAGTTGTAAGAAGTGATGAAGCAGTAGATGCTCAAGCTATTGTTTCGATGAAAAATGATGTGAATGAATTTTACTCATCTGGACTTGACATCGCAAGTTTAAGATTTGTGAACCGAAATGAAGCACTTAAAGCAGTTCTTCATCAGAATGTTCCGAATCCTTGGACGGATAGAACTATAATAGAGTTTGAAATGGTAACTGATGCAGATTATACATTTAATTTCTATGATGTTGACGGTAGACTGTTGTTGTCTAAGTCTGGATATGCTTCAAAAGGAGTTAATACGATAGAAATAAATAAAAATGAAATGTCCGTAAATTCAGGTGTAATTGTATATGAATTTATAAGTGGGTATAGAAAGTTAACAAAACGTATGATGCTCATGGAATAATCCATGGAAGAATAACTGTTTGGGATCCGTCACTAGCGTTAGTTAGTGGCGGATTTTTTTTGGGCTTAAAGCCCAAAAAGTATTAAATGTTTCATATTTGCTATTGGAAAGCAGGAAAGAGTGAAGTTGTTATGAACTTTTTATTTTAAAACTTTTTAATAATCACTTTGTTTCCATGCTATTAATTAACTTCAAAAATAATTTAATGAGAATTTCACTACTTATATTGTTAACTATGCTATTCAGCTTCTCTGCAGCTGACGCTCAATTTCAAACGCCTGCTGCAAGTCCTATGTCGAAGGTTTCGCAGGAGGTTGGGCTAACAGATGTAACTATTGAATATTCGCGACCTTCCATGAAAGGTAGGGCAATATTCGGAGATTTGGTGCCATTTGATAAAATGTGGAGAACAGGAGCAAATAAAAATACAATGATTACATTCTCTGACGATGTTAAAATTGGAGCATCTGATGTAAAAGCAGGTACTTACGCAATTTTTACAAAGCCAGGAAAAGAAACATGGGAAATATATTTATATTCAGATACTAATAACTGGGGAACACCTGAAAAATGGGATGATGCAAATGTAGCTGCTAAAGTTATGGCTAAGCCAACCAAGTTGCCAGTAACAATAGAAACATTTCTTATTAATGTAGGAAGTATTTCGAATAATGGAGCAACAATTCAGATGATATGGGAAAATACATTAGTTGCATTTGATCTATCAGTTCCAACTAAAGCAACAGTTGAAAAATCGATCGAGAAATTATTAGCTGGACCTTCAGCAAGGGATTATTACAGTATGGCTGGATTTTATTTGGATGAGAAAGAAAATCTAGAAACAGCATTAGAATTTATTAACAAATCCATTTCAATGGATTATGAAAGATTTTGGTCTGTAAGAAGAAAAGCATTGATTGAAGCAGAGTTAGGAAAGTACAAAGATGCTATTAAAACAGCGCAGAAATCAATAGAATTAGCTAAAGAAGCAGGAAATGATGATTATGTAAATAGCAATATGAAGTCTATTGCAAAGTGGTCAAAAATGTAATTAGCTTGTTTTTCAATGAGATATAAAGGCTTCAACTAAAGTTGAGGCCTTTTTTATGTGTTTTATTATATTGTATCCCAAATAACATCTATATATTATTATTTTATTCAATATGTTGGGCATGAATATTGCTTTGTAAATAATTGTTAATCAATTTGTTGTAATCTTTTTTTTAAAAAGTTTAAAAAAAGTGTCACAAAATCTGAGTTCGTTACACTAATAAGAAAAAAGTAATGAAACAGATTAATACGTATGAGCCAGGGTGCTATTACTTATTTGAAAGTAAAGTATGTGGTCGGAATTGTTATTTTGAGAACAAAAATGAGATTCATAAATTCGAGAAATTATGGAAGCGTTATCTTTCATCATACACAGAAGTGTATAGAATGTATATATCATCTGAGGGGTATCAGGTTCTATTGCGCATTAGAACAAAAGACACATTAAAGCGAAATTATTCACTAAGATGTATGAAAAGTGAAAGTAAAGTTCGTCCAGAATTTTTAAAATCGCCTTGGAAGATTGTGAGTGAGCAGATTCGTATTTTCCATAGTGTATTTGCAAAATATATAAATCGATTAAGGGATCGGCAAGGAGCATTGGTTCAAAGTAAATTCAAGAGGTATCATTTTACAACTAAAGAGGAATTTCAAAGCTACAGATTTAAAATGAATAGAGGGGGAGAGATAAAAGGGCAGCGAAATGTGAAATATAGGGTAGGAGAGGTGTGGAAAAAGGGAGTAGATTGGGTGTATTTTCGAGGAGAGGAATGGGGTGAGAGGTTTGGATTTAGGAGGTTTCCTGATCACGTAATACATAAATTGATTCTTTATACAAAAAAACTACATGCTCTACACTTTCACCCCTTATAAACGTCCATTTTATTCGTTTAATTAAATTTTTCTACAAAAGTATTCACCTCTTCATTCAGGCGACTACCTTTTTTTCCTGATTTGTTTCATGGGAATAAGAATTGCTGTTGCCACATATTCCTTTTTGAATTTATGAGATTGAAGTAACACGAATACACAGAATGATTTCTAACCTTTTAAATTCTATTTTAACGCACCTTATGTAATAGTTAATCTATTATGACCTAAACTGACTTTGAATTAAAGGCTACGCCAACTTTTGCTCACTTTCCATAGTGGTGACTGTGATTCATGTACAAAAGTTGTTAATTCTTCAGGATTTCAGGTCTCATCACGAAGTTCTATTACATAATGCGGATTAAAAAAAAGAGAATATACAACATATGATTTCAATCCTTTTAGAATCTATATTTGATAACTTCGTTTTTGTATAGTAAAATTCAATTAAACACTCTACTATGATGTACTCTTTTTTGATTCTGCATGCTTTATTACCTGACCATCGTCAATAAGTATAATCCCTCCTAGATTAAATTATATATATTTTTTTCTTTTATATGTAATACATATTAAAAATATTTATATATTTACCCCGTTAAAACTTTTCGAGCTTTTTAGAAAACTCAATCATTAGCTTCCATTGTATAAGGTCTACAATAGTAGCTTAAAACAGCTCGATACAATATGATATCCAAGATTTATTTCTTTTGATATCAACCTGTTCAGTATGATGTAGAGCTATTTCTCAAAATAGTAAACTACATAGAATGAAGACGTTTTTCGCTTCAATTTTTATATGTATTGTATCACTACAATGCAATACATTATTTGCACAATGCGCTCCCGATGTTACGAGTCCAGAGTGTATTACTCAAGATATCACCGTATATCTTGATCAACTTGGTATGGCTAGTATTTTAGCTTCTGATGTTGACAACGGTAGTTCAGACGAGTGTTCTGATGTTACTACCTCTATAGATATAAGCTCTTTCGACTGTGATGCTATCGGCTTGAATACTGTTGTTTTAACAGTTGAAGATGAAGCCGGTAATACAAGTTCCTGTGAATCCATGGTTTCTGTTCTCGATACCTTAGCTCCTGAGTGTGTTTCTGGAAATGCTTTTGTGGATTTATTTATTGATATTACAATTCCTTTACCTGCTCGATTCGTTGATGAAGGTAGTTCGGATAATTGTGATGATAATCTCTTTTTTACTATCACTCCTTCCAATTTTTCATGCGACGATGTTGGTATCAATCCTGTTATCTTCACTGCAACTGACGATTCAGGGAATACTTGTACCTCCGACGGTACAGTAATTGTACGAGAATTTATTCGTCCAACATGCCTTGTTAAGGACGTCACCTTAGAATTAGGACCTTCAGGTATTGTAGTAGCTACTCCTGACACAATTGATAACGGGACTTTTGACCCGTGTGGAATTATAGAAAATTATAGCGTTACCCCAAACACATTCGATTGCACAAATTTGGGTCCGAATACCGTTTCTTTTATGGTTAGTGATACTAGTGGTAATACGTGTAGTGCTACTGCAGAGGTCTTTGTTGTCAGTACTTTTGAATGCAATACCAACGATGTTGATGTTTATCTAGATGCAACAGGAGTGGGCTCCATTGCCGTCAATGATGTGGATAATGGATCGTCAGATCCATGCGAAATTCCAAATTTAAGTCTTAGCCAATCAGATTTTTCTTGTGCAGATATTTCAAATTCCCCTTTAGAAGTTTATTTGATCAATAATGCAGGCACTTCGATGCCCGATTCTTGTCTATTCCTTGTTAATGTTTTAGACACAGTTCCACCAGAATGTATCATCAA